>DATMJE010000283.1:0-3437 GCA_035553995.1 Usitatibacter sp.
CCCAATCCCATCGTAGGGGGCGATCTCGCGGGCATCGTATTTGGATTCACCCTCCGTGAGGGGGGGACGCCACCGGTCGTTGTGCATGACGATGTCGACATGATCGCGATTGTCGAGCGCCCCGGCGCTGTACGCTGCGAGCGCGGACGGCCTCGATTCCTGCAGCGATCTTTCCTCAGCGCAGCCGCCGAAGCGGCCCGAAGGCGTGGCGTAGCTCCGCCGCGAAGAGGTCGGGGTATTCCCATGCCGCGAAGTGGCCGCCTTTTTCGGCTTCGTGGAAGTAGCTGAGAGTGGGAAACGCGCGCTGGGCCCAGGTCTGTGGCACCCGGTAGACCTCGTCGGGAAATACCGTGATGGCGACCGGGACCTTTATCTCCTGCGTCATCTGGGCGGCCGAGCTCGTGACGCCTCTTCCTGCGTTTTCCCAGTACAGCCGTCCAGCCGAAGCCGCGCTGTTCGTGAGCCAATAGAGGGAGAAATCGTCCAGCACCTCGTCGCGGGTGGGCGTCTGGCGCGGGTCAGCGCCGTAAGCCCATTGAGCGAAGCCGGGATGCACGAGCAGGAAACCCGCGAGCCCGGCGGGCGAGTCTGCGAGCCCATATCCCACGGCCTGGGGTCGCGCGGTCAGCATGGCGACGTACGCGAGGTTTCCTTTCCTCGAGGACGTGCGGAGGGCGTCGAACACGGCTCGTTCTTCGTCCGACAGTCCTGAAGGGGCCGGTGCGCCGCCTGCGAGCGCGGCACTCACTTCGGGCGGGATCGCCGCAGGAAGGTTCACATGAATGCCGAGCAATCCCGATGGCGCCTGCCGTCCCATGGCCTCGGCGATGGGCGAACCCCAATCTCCGCCCTGCACGACGTAACGCGTGTATCCGAGACGCGTCATGAGGACGTCCCCCGCGCGGCCCATGCGTTCCGGACCCCAGCCCGTCTCCGTAGGCCGCGAGGAGAAGCCATAGCCCGGCAAGGACGGAATCACGACATCGAAAGCGTCTTCCGCACGGCCTCCGAAGGCCGTGGGATCGGTGAGCGGGCCGATCAGCTTGATCTGTTCGAAGATGGAACCTGGCCAGCCGTGGATGATGAGCAGGGGAAGCGCATGGTGATGGCGCGAGCGTACCTGGATGAAATGAATGTCCACGCCATCGATGGTCGTCACGAACTGCGGCCAGGCGTTGAGCCTCGCTTCCGCCTTGCGCCAGTCGTAGTCCGTGGCCCAGTAATGGACGAGGTCCTGGAGCTTCGCCAGCTGCACGCCCTGTGATCGATCGGTGACGGTTTCCTGGTCGGGCCACCGCGTCGCCGCCAGTCGTTGCCGGAGATCGGTCAGTGCATCTTCCGCAACGTGGGTTTTGAATGGACGGATCGTATCGTCTGCGCGAACACGAATAGGCGTGGCGAGCGCAAGCAGACCGAGAGCTACCGCCAGCGCAGCTGCCATAAGCAGCGCGGCCGGGTTCAATCGAGAGGACGGAGTTCGTTCGGGCATGTCGGATTCCTGTCGGTGGTGCCAAGATCGATCGAGTGACGCGCACGTTCGGTGCGCCTCGATCACACCAGATGCGACGAGGCCGATCCATCGGACGAAGGTATCGCGTCCCGATGTCTCGATACCATCGTGCAATGGCGCGCGGCCGGCGCGCTTGCTTTGATTCGGCCGTGCAACGCGCCATTCGTCATGCCTTGGTGTCGATCCTCGCTACCGGCCTCGCCGCTTGCGGGATGCTGCCGCCACAGGGCGATCAACCCACCTCGTGGGCGCTCTCGCCCAGTGCCGAGAGTTCGCTCGTGCAAGCCGCGCGGGCGTCCATTCCCGATGCGTCCTCGAGCGGATTCAGGCTGATGCCCCTCGGGCTTTACTCGCTGGACGCGCGCATCGAGCTCATCCGGCGCGCGCGGTTCACGCTCGACGTCCAGTACTACCTGATCCAGGGCGATCGCAGCGGCCGGCTGTTCATGCGCAGCCTCAGGGACGCCGCCTTGCGCGGCGTGCGGGTGCGGGTGCTCGTGGACGACCTGTATACCGGCGGTGCGGACACGCTCTTTGCAGGCCTGGCGGCATTTCCAAATGCGGAGGTCCGGCTCTTCAATCCATTCTGCTGCGCGCGAGACCGGGGCGTGGCGGCGCGCTTCGCCGCGTCGTTATTCGATTTCCGGCGCCTCAACCACCGCATGCACAACAAGCTCTTCATCGCGGACGGCGCGATCGCCGTGATGGGCGGCCGCAACATAGCGGACGAATACTTCGCGCGAAGCGCCGTGAGCAACTTCGTGGACATGGATGTCCTCGTAGCGGGCGACGTGGTCGGTCCGCTTGAGGGCATCTTCGACACCTATTGGAATAGCCCCCAGGCGTATCCGGTGACGGCCATCGTTGGTGAGCCGGAGACTCGGACTGTAGCGCGCGATCGCTTCGATCACCTGGTGGACGACGGCGACCAGATGCTGTTCGTATCGGTGCCGCCGATCGACATGCTGGCGCAGCGCCCGCTGGCCGCTGAGCTCGACACGGGCCGTCTTGTGCTGGCGGTGGGCACGGCGGTCGCATTTGCCGACCAACCCGGGAAGGTCGCGGCGACGTCCGAGGAGATCGCACGTTCGATGACCGTTCAGATGAACGTGATGGATCGCATCGCGCGTTCCGGGCGACGCGTGGTCATCTCGTCCCCATATTTCGTTCCGGGCCCCGCGGGCTTCGCCGCCCTTGCGGACCTGAGCGGCCGCGGCGTTCAGGTGGTGATCCTCACGAACTCGCTCGCGACCAACGACGTCCCGATAAGCCACATCGGCTACGCCCGATATCGCACCGGTTTGCTGCGTGCCGGCGTGGACTTGTACGAGCTGGACCCGGCCGGCTTCCGGCGGCGTTCCTGGGACGCGATATCGGGAGTGTCCCACGGGCGCCTGCATGCGAAGGTCGCCGTCATCGACGAGGCCATGGTGTACATCGGTTCGATGAACCTCGATCCGCGATCCGAGACGACGAATACGGAGCTGGGGATTTCCATTCGGTGCCCGGAGCTCGCGAGGGACGTGGTCCGCGTCATCGACGCGATCCGGCTGCAAGGCTCCTTCCGCTTGCGACTTGCGTCCGAAGGCGAGAACGTCGAGTGGCTCATGATGCGGGATCCAGCTGCCGGCGCCCTCGTGAGGGAGCCCGAGACGCATCCTCTGCTGCGTCTTCGAAACATGCTGCTGGGGCCCTTCGTACCGGAGCAGCTGCTCTGAGTCTCCGGCGCCGTTACATCCACTTGGCGCGCGAGCCGGATGGCTGGCTGGTGATGGCCGCCGAGTCACCGTCATAGGCGGGTTGCGCCGATTCCGGGGCGCGCTCCATAGGCGCCGGACGGGCCGACATCGGATCGATCTCTTCGCGCCACAGGAAAGCGATGCAAGCCAGGATGGAGACTGAAACGGCCATGCCGAGCAGCACGATG
>DATMJE010000284.1:0-3978 GCA_035553995.1 Usitatibacter sp.
TCGGCCGGCGCAGCCATGGGTCTCGTCTTCCGCGGCCCGCCGGGACGAGCGCTCACGCCCGGGCCGTACGAGGAAACGCCTCCCAACGGCACGCCGGGACTGCAGGTGCTCGGCGTCGAGCCCTGCGCGGCACCGCTCACCGGCCGGTTCGTGATCCACGAGATCGCGACGGATGCGAGTGGCGTGGTGCAGCGTCTCGCCGCGAGCTTCGAGCAATGGTGCTCCGGCAACCAGCCGCCGCTCTTCGGCGAGGTGCGCATCAATTCGGCCTTCCCGCTGCCCTCGATGGTGCTGGTTCCCGATTCGAATCCCTACCCGTTCGCCTTGCATGCACAGTCGCCGGTGCGCGCGGGCTCGCTCGTGCGCTCGAACATCGTCACCATCGACGGCGTGAACCAGGCGGTGCCGATCTCGATCGTGGGCGGCACCTACAGCCTCAATGGCGGCCCCTTCACCGCCAGCAACGGCGTGGCGCAACTGCATGACGATATCGTCGTGCAGCTCGAGGCTTCGCGCTTCGAGGGCGGCGTGCGCAGTGCCATCTTCACGGCGGGCGGGTTTTCCGCCACGCTGAGCGCGCAGACGTACCGCAGCGGCATGGCGCTGACGGGTTTTTATTTCCAGAGCGCACCGGGCGAAACCATCGGCCAGGGACGCACGCGGCTTTACCTCGCACCGCCATCGTCATTCGGGCTCGCGTCCGCGGCCGCCAATGCCGTGGCGCCGCAGGTGAACACGATGCTGGGCGATATCTGGGAGCTGCGGTTCGCCACGCCGAGCGCGACCCTCGCAACGGGTGTCTTCACGAACGCGGTCACGTACGGCGCGCAAGCGCCGGGTCAACCCGGAATGAGCGTTTTCCTCGATCCGCAGCCGGGCGCTGCGGGGCGCAGCTGCAGCCAGGTCTTCGGCCGCTTCTCCGTGCGCGAGACGGGCTTCACCAGCGGCGCGGTCGACCGGCTGGCGGTGGATTTCGAGCAGCATTGCGAGGCGGCGACAGCGGCGGCGTTGCTCGGGGAAGTGCGGCTCAATTCGACCGTGCCCTTCAGCGTGCTGCTGGGCGGCACCTGCACGCCGGCGGATGCGTCGTGCACCGCCGACGTTTTCGTGACGCAGGCCATGAGCGGCAACGCGACCGTGGGGGGCAGCATCGATCTCACCGTGCAAGCCGCCAACAACGGCCCGGGCGTTGCGCACAACGTGGCCGTGAGTGCGTCCCTTCCCGCCGGAGCAACGCTCATGAACGTGCCCGCCGGCTGCGCCCAGGTCGATGCAAGCCTGCGTTGCTTCGTCGATGCGCTGCCACCCGCGGGCATCGCGCGCTTCGACGTGATGGTGAGTCCCACGGCATCGGGTGCCATGACCACCACGGCATCCGTGAGCGCCGAGGAGATCGACCCCGTGCCCGGCAACAATGCGAACACGATGGTGATGGCGATCGCTTCCAACGCGCGCATGGTGAACATCTCCACGCGCGGCCAGGTGCGCACCGGCAACGACGTGATGATCGCCGGCTTCATCGTCGCCCCGGGCCCGAGCAAGACGGTGGTCGTAACCGTCATCGGTCCCTCCCTCGCAGCGGCGGGCATTGCCGCGCCGCTCGCCAATCCGGTGCTCATGCTGGTGCGCTCGTCCGACGGCGCGGTGATCGCCACCAACGACGATTGGGGCACCGCAACCAATGCGGCGCAAATCCAGGCGAGCGGATTCGCGCCCCACGATCCTCGTGAGCCGGCGATCATGGCCACCCTTCCGCCGGGTGCCTACACGGCGGTGGTCACCGGCGCGGGCGGGACCAGCGGCATGGGCATCGTCGCGGTTTACGAGGTCGATGCGCCCGAGACGCCGCTCATGAACATCTCGACGCGCGGTCACGTGCTCACCGGCGACGACGTGATGATCGCCGGCTTCGTGGTCCAGGGCTCCGGACCGCGCAAGGTCATCATCACCGGGCTCGGCGCCTCGCTCGTGGCCGCCGGAATCCCGAACGCCCTGCCGAACCCGGTGCTGTCGCTCTTCCGCTCCTCCGACGGCACGCTCGTCGCGAGCAACGACGACTGGGTTTTCTCCGCGGATGTCGACGCCATTCGCGCCTCGGGCGTGGCACCTGGCGACCCGCAGGAGTCCGCGATCATGGCGACGCTGCCACCGGGGGCCTATACGGCGATCCTTTCCGGCGTGAACGATGCGACCGGGGTCGGGATCGTGGCGGTGTACGCGGTGCCCTGAGGCTCAGCGCCCGAGCATCCGCTCCACGTAGCGCGCGAGCATGTCCACCTCGAGGTTCACGGGCGCGCCGGGTGCGAGGTGGCGCAGCGTGGTGACGGCGCGCGTGTGCGGGATGATGTTCACCTCGAAATGGTTGCCTTCCACGGCATTCACCGTGAGGCTCACGCCGTCCACCGCGATGGAGCCCTTGCGCGCGAGGTAGCGCGCGAGCTCCGCGGGCGCCTCGATGCGAAGGCGCCAGCTGCCTCCCAGGTCGTCGAACGCCGCGACGGTCCCGACGCCGTCCACGTGCCCGCCCACGAGGTGACCGTCGATGCGATCCGAGAGCCGCAGCGATTTCTCGAGGTTCACGTCGCGCCCCTCTTCGAGGCCCGTGGTCACGTCGAGTGTCGCGCGGGAGGTGTCCACCTCGAAGCCGCGCAGGTCGCGATCCACCACCGTGTGGCACACGCCCTGGATCGCGATGGAATCGCCGAGCTCCACCTCGTCCATGCCGAAGTCGCGCACGTCGATGCGTAGCCGCACGCCGTCGCCGGAAGGCTTCGCGCTCGCAATGCGGCCGACGGCTTTCACGATCCCGGAGAACATCTAAAGCCCGAGCCGCGCGGTGATGCGCAGGTCGTCGCCCACCTGGCGGAAATCCACGATGCGCGGATGGATCGCGTCGACGAGCCGCGTGTATTCGGGAAGCACGAAGAGTCCCTGCGCGGTATCGCCGAGAAGGCGCGGCGCGAGGTAGAGCACGATCTCGTCGACCACACCCGCCTGCAGCAACGAGCCGCCCAGCTTCGAGCCCGTCTCGACAGTCACCTCGTTGAAGCCGCGTGCGCCCAGCTCCTGCGCGATGGCCGCGAGATCGGTCTTGCCGGGCTTTGCCGCATCGGTCGGCGCGTGGACCACCTCCGCGCCCAGCGCTTCGAGGCGCCGGCGCTTCTCGGCATCCTCCGAGAGGGTAAAGATGACCGGCGGCTCGCCGCGCAGGATCTTCGCCTCGGGCGAGATCTCGAGGCGGCTGTCGATGACGATGCGGCGCGGCTGGCGCTCGCAGGGCACGTGGCGCACCGTGAGCTCGGGATCGTCTTCCTTCACGGTGCCGATGCCGGTCAGCATCGCGCAGGACCTCGCCCGCAGCATGTGCGCGTCGCGTCGTGCGGCGTCTCCCGTGATCCAGCGGCTCTGCCCGTTGGCGAGCGCGATGCGCCCGTCGAGCGAGGCGGCGGCCTTGATGCGCATCCACGGGCGGCCGAAGCGCATGCGCTGCAGGAAGCCGCGATGCGCCTCCTCGGCCTCGCCGGCCATGAGGCCGATGTCCACGCGAATGCCGGCGTCGCGCAGCGTGGTGGCGCCGCGCCCGTGGACGAGCGGGTTGGGATCTTCCAGCGCCGCGACCACGCGCGCCACCTTCGCGCGCGCGAGTGCCTCGGCGCACGGCGGCGTGCGGCCCTGGTGCGCGCAGGGCTCGAGCGTCACGTAGACGGTGGCACCTTCCACCGGTTCGGTCGCGGCCGCCAGCGCGAGGGCCTCCGCATGGGGCCCGCCGGCCCTCACGTGCGCGCCCTCGCCGATGACGCGGCCGCCCTTCACGATGACGCAGGCCACGTTGGGATTCGGCGTGGCCGTGTCGCGCCCGCGCGCCGTGAGCTGCAGGGCGCGGGCCATGAAGGCGTGGTCTTCGGCGGTGAAGGTCGTCACAGGCCGCTTAATCTGCCCGATGTGCGGCCGCTCTCCCGCGAGCGCCGATGTGTCGCA
>DATMJE010000285.1:0-4409 GCA_035553995.1 Usitatibacter sp.
CCGCCGCGTTCCCTATCGGAATGCGTCCAAAACGGGTTCGTGCCGAAGCTGCGCGAGGAAGATGCACGCCCCTGTTGACATGAAGGGCCATATCAGATGCTGCTCGAAAGTTGCGCTGTGAGCCATTGGACGATCGTGTAGGACGCGCGCGAACTCCAGGCCAAAGGTGTCGGACGAGACGTTGGTGTAATAGGCGCCGGACTGGGGCGAAGTGAAGATCGACAGATCCTCCCCGAGCCATTTCGCGAACGCCCAGTCATGAACACCGCCGCCGATCTGATCCTGATCCTCATGGCCTTCCTGCTGGCCGTCGTCACGGTCATCGCGGTCACCTTTCGCGAGCGTCACCCCGCCGAGAAGGTCGATGCCACGGATGTGGATGCATCGCGCGCGGCGGACAAGCGCGTCATGGTGGTAGCCTTAGGATCCATTTCAGCGGGCATCGCGCTCACTCTGATCGCCGGAGCGATCATGCTCGGCAGCTTCTGCGCCTACGCTCAGGACGTGCCCTTCCCCTTCCACCCGACACTCTCCAGCCGTTGAGCCAGCCCGCACTTCGTGCAGCCGGGGCTGGGGACTGCCGAGTTGTCGCGCGGCTAGAGCGGCGCCGTGCCGCTACCGGCCGCGTGCAGAAGCCGGACGGGATCCAGCACGATGATGCGCCGGTACGCGCGGCGCAGCATCCCGATGCTTTCCATCAGCGCCAGCTCTTCGTTCACTCTCGAACGGCTGGCACCGAGGATCTCCGAAAGCATCTTCTGCGACATCGGCAATTCGATCGCGGATCCGAAAGGAGCTTGACCTGCAGCCAGCATTTGCGCCGCCAGGCGGCGCGCGAGGCTGCGCGGCAATGGCGAACCGGCCACGTCGGCTAGCATCGAGGTCGTGGCACCGAGCCGTACAGCCACGAGTCGGCCGACGTGGGCGTGAAACGCGACGTCGTCATGCAGGAGGGCCTGCGTTCTCCCCTGGGACAGCTCCGCGAGCCAAGTCGTCCCTACCGCGTGCGATAGCGGGGTGGAAGGTGGTAAGCCGACCAGCGTGTTGACGCTGAAGAAGCTTCCAGCGCCAAGCACGGCGAATGTCCTTGAAGCTCGTCGCGATGAATTCCTCGAAAGCTGTAGCCCACCCGACATCACGATCGCGAATGTTCCATTGAATAGCCCTCCATTTTCGAGGCGCCTCAGGATGCACGCGCTGGCAAGCCTCGAACGCGTCGATGCCGGAAGCTCCCGGAAGTGGGCACTCCTGGCAAGAACCAGCTCGAGCGCTTCAGGAGACGAAGGCATGGCTGGAATGTCCGTTCGCGAACGTTTCCTGGCCGCGTGGGCGGCTATATTGCCGCGACTTCATACGGTAACCCACGCATGCAGGCACAGCATCCGAGACCCACCATCGACCCGTGCATCGGGAAACTGGACGAGTCGCTCTTGAAAATCGAGCACGGCATCCGGCAGTTGCAGGCCGCCGGCGGACCCGTGCAGCACGGCCTTTCCCTCGTCACGGCCGGTGCGGTCAGCCTTCGAAGGATGGTCACAAAGACCCGCGAGATCGAGCAGTTGCAAGGACAGCCCATGAGCTCCACGCTGCTGGACCTCGAACGGCTCGCCACGCAAGCGATCGACGCCGCAAAGGCGGCCTCGGGATTTACCGGGATCATTTCCGTGGGGAAACTGGGCGTCGTGCGTGCCGATCGCGCTCTCCTGCTCGCTGCACTACGGGAGCTGGTCCTGAACGCGATACGCTTCAGCAATGGCACCGCGAATGCGAGGGTCGACCTCGAGGCCTTCTTCGAAGGCGCACAGAAGATCATCGTCGTCCGGGATAACGGCATCGGCTTCCATCAAGCGGATGCCGACCATCTCTTTGTGCCGTACGCGACCCTTCACCGAGGCTCGCCCCGCGTCGGCGTGGGCCTGGGACTGGTCCTCGTGCGTGCCGTCGCGGAACGCCACAAGGGCCGAGTTTGGGCCAGAAGCTCGGTGAAGGGGCACACCGAGTTCTTCATGTCGCTGCCGTCGCCGTGATCAAAACGGCGGGACATCGGAGCGCGCGATCCGGCGAATGCCGTGCAGGTCGCGCAGCACCAGGCGCCGATAGCCAAGCCGTACAAGCCCGCGCCGCTCCCATTCCTTGAGCGTGAGCGTCACGCGTGTACGACCTGCCCGCAGCATCTCGGCGAGGATCCACCGTGTTCCGTGGATCTCACGCCTGCGCTCGGGATCGCCATCCTGCACCATCGACTGCGACAATAGCCGTCGAGCAAGCCGCCGCTCGAGAGGCTCGGAAGTCAGGTCCGCGAACAACGAGATCATGGCGTTCATCCGGTTGACGGCCATCCGCCTGAAGTGGCCCTCGAGCTGAGGGCAATCGCGGACGGCATTCCTCAGGTCTCCCCGACCAAAGGCCACGATCTCACTGTCACCGAATGCATGGACCTCGCAGTGCGCCTCGGGCGCACCCAGCGCGATGCTCACGTTATGGAAACTACCTCGCTCCAGCATGGCAAGTGTCCTTGATTGCCGGAGATGCACCGGCAAAGATGCGACACGCAAGCTTCCGGACATTACAAGCAGGAACGCCGGTCTCAACATTCCGGGCGCAAGCACCACGGAATCGTGCGGGTACGCTTTCTTCCGTCCGAGTGCGGCCAATGAACTGATGCATGCGCGAGACAGCCCGCGGAAGTGCGGGCTGTCTCGCAACACCTCCGCGATCCGATGCGCGTCGTCCAAGATCATTGCCGGCGCGTTGCGTCAGCGCTTCGAACTCAGCGAATCGGCAAGCAGGTGCCTTTCGAAGAAAGGCGGACGGGCGGGGCCGACGTACTTCTGCGGCTTCGATCCATTGGAGTCGGCGATGCGCTCCTTCACGAACTGGGCATTCTGCGCGGCGGTCCACGCGCTTTCCTGCTTGTGATGCCGCGGCGCGACGTTGTACTGGGGAAAATAGCCGTCGCTGATCATGCGCTGCTCCTCGAAGTAGCGGCTTTGGTCCGCCGCCTGGGCGGTGAGGCCGGCGGTGGCCACCGCGAGTGCCGCGCCGATCAGCTTGTTGCAGGTACGTATATTCATAAGCTCTCCTGGGTGAATGTCGTGTTGTCCTACTGGCCGCCCAGCTGCAGGTCGATCGCCCGGGATTGGGCGACGATGGAGGAGGGAGACGAATGCGAAGGCATATCCAACCCCGCGCAACCTGCCGCAACCAAGGCGACCACGATGGAAACGATTCGAAGCGCTGGATTGAGCATCTTCACGGGGCCCCCTGCGAGTGCGTTGATGTGACCCTTGCATGTTGAAGCGCTTGGCCCGACGGCGACACCCACTCACGGTGGAGCGTGCGATCCCCCAAGAGGGAGATCGGTCGATACGTTCGTCGAATGGAGTTCGCCCCAGCCCTCTGCTCTGATCACCCCGGTAGCTGCAGGCGATGTTCAACGTGTCCGGGGAGGTCTCTTCGTGTTTCCGCGGTCTGGCCAGACCCGCCTGATCAGCGCGATGTTGGCATCTGCCGTTGCCGCCCTCGTTACTGTCGCGGTATTCGCCATGTCGCGCGACTCGGTCGCATAGGAACGTCCGTGATCGACGGCGTGCTCTTAATGCCCCTGCTGTTGGCGATGGTGATCGCCGTCCTCGGCTTCATCGCGGAGCGCATCGCGCTGCCCTCGCCGCCGATCATGGTCCTCGGGGGCTCTGCGCTGGCCTTCCTCCCGGGATTGCCGCAGGTCCATCACACACCGGAAATTGTCCTGCTCGTGTTCCTCCCACCGCTCCTCTACTCCGCGGGCGTGGGAATGAGCTGGCGCGGATTCCGCTCGAACAAACGGCCGATCGGCCTGCTCGCGGTGGGTTGCGTACTCCTGACGGCGACAGCCGTGGCTGCGGTCGCGCACTACTCGCTGGACATGGAATGGGCCCCGGCTTTCGTGCTTGGCGCGATCGTATCCGCGCCCGACGCCGTACCAGTCCTCGCGCTCCTCAGGAACGCACAGCTGCCCCGGCGGATCATCACCATTCTCGAGGGCGAGAGCCTGGTCAACGATGCCACGGCGCTGGTCCTGCTCGCATTCGCGCTGAATGCCGTCGCCACGGGCAGCTTTTCACTCGCGGGCGCCGCAATGAAGTTCGTCGCGATCTGCACAGGGGAGGTCGCTTACGGCGCATCGCTGGGGTGGCTCATGCTGCGGCTTCGCCGGTCCGCCTCGATCCCGAGGTCCGAGGTCCTTCTGGCGCTCGCCACGCCTTACCTCGCATTCTGGCCTCCTCACGCCATCGGCGGATCGGGCGTGATCGCATGCGTAGCCGTCGGTCTTTACGTGTCATGGAACGGGCGGCACTTCATCTCGCCCGAGACGCGGTTGCAGGGTTACTTCATCTGGGACCTTGTCGTTTGGACCACCGAATCGATGA
>DATMJE010000286.1:0-2831 GCA_035553995.1 Usitatibacter sp.
GAGGCGCCCGACGCTTCCCGCATAACCGATGGTTCGTCCGGCTTCCATCCACAGTTGTTGCTTGTGAATGTGGCCGAGAAGGGCTGCCGAGGCCTGCGTCGAGTAAAGGGCTGCCAGGCTGAATTCGTGATCGAGCCCGGCCATGGGAACACCCTGCTCGGTCACGGCGCCGGTTATGGTCCCGTGGGACAGGAATGCGGTTGGGACCCCACGTGCCCGTGCCTCGGCATTGATGGCGGCGAAGGATCGCAGGAGCTGGGAAACGATCTCCCTCGTCTCCAGCGCAGTCGCTTCCACGCCGAGTCTCGCGGCAATGTCGCCGCGGTTGATGGAAGGAAGGCAGGTGTAGAGCACCCGCGTCCTCACGGGCAGCTCATCGAAGCGCCAGTCGGCGCTCGCGATGAACCGCTCGCCGTCCCAGGCCACTTGCTCGATACGGTCCGAAACGTGGATGGGATACCGTCCCCCGAGCAGACGAAAGACGCCGACGGTCCCCGGAAAATCATGGGAAAACGTCCCCTGCAGGTAGATCAGGGGCACGTGGTCGGCTGCTTCCCTCAAACGCCGGCAGAGGGCCAGGAAGGCCGGCTGGTTGGCGTCGAGCTGGTGGTCGTAGCCGTCGCCGGTGATGGCGATGGCCTCGACTTTCTGCGCAAGCATCGTCTCGATGGCGCTCGCCGTGCAGCGGTCGACCTCCGCGAGATACTTCGGGCAGTAGTGCAGGTCGGAGATGTGTCCGATCCGCATGGATACCTCCAGAAACGATCAGGGCGCTCGAAAGCGCCCTGAAGTTGAAGCAGCGGTTGCTGCCTAGGATTGCTTCGAGCCGCGGAGGCCTGCTATTTCTTGCCAGAATTCCCGCGGCGAGAGGATGGTCAGCTTGCCGATGGACTTCAGACCGAGAAGCTCTTTGTCTCCGGTTATGAAGACTTCGGCTTCGCCTGAAATCGCGCAAGACAGGATGGCAATATCGTCCTTGTCCTTGACGCGAATTGGATGCGTTTCCGAGATGGGGACGACCGTGCCTTCGGCCCTGAGCAGGGCGGCGAACTCCTTGACGATGGTTTCGGGTAAACGAAACTTGCTTGCAAGGACCGGCTCGAGCTCCTGCAATACCTGGTCGCAGATCAGGAGTTCGTGCTCGTTGAGTACTGCTTCGAAAACCTCAGTGCATAGACCTCGCGTCGCAAGGCTGCTGGCGAGGACATTCGTATCGAGGAAGACTTTCACGATACATCGCGGAACACATCTTCATCGATGAGGTAGCCAGCTGCTGCTGCGTACGGCATTGCCTGTCGGCGAAGTGCCCGAAAGGCTTGGACTGACAGCTGGCGCTTGAGGGCATTTCTCGCGAGCTCGCTCTTGCTCTGGCCAGTCTGTTTTGCAAGGCGCTCCAATTGACGCTCAAGCTTGTCGTCGAGGCGGATGGTGAGGGTGCCCATAAGGCCCTCCTTGGTAGTGTAAGACATTGTAACACCGATTAGGGAGGAGCGTGCTCCTGCGCGCTCTGCCGGATGAGATCGGCGTACGCGTCCGCGGGACAGAGCGACGCTTCGTCGAGCAGCGCCCTGAGCGAGCGCTCATTGCGGCTCCAGCCGTCTCCGTGGACATGCAGGTTGCGTTGCGCGAAGGTTTCCACCTCCACGCCACGCTGCTGCACCAGGTCGAAGAGCTCCTTGCGCAGCGCCTTCACCCGCTCCGCGGGATCGATCGGCGGCAGTTCGGTCTTCGCGAGAATGGGGCGGGGCGGTTCCGTCGGCGCGCCTTCCAGCACCGACTCGACGCCGTGATCGCGGATCTCGAACACGATGAGCCACTGTTTCTCATGCACGTAACGCTGGTGCTCGAGGCTGTAGCGGCTGATCTCCTGGCGGTGCTTGGTGATCCAGAGGAGCGGCCTGCCGTTGTGCAAGCCCGAGATGCGGCCGCGGACCTTGCCCAGCTCCTCGAGCTTCGCCCGCGCTCCCGTCAAGGCGTAGAACGACGTGGTGGGGATTTCGAACAGGAACATCCCCTTGAGGCCGTGAATGTAGAAGCGCACGAAGCCGGACAGCTTGCAGAGGCCTTGCGCGTACTCGTCGCATCGCTCCGGATCGCAGAGCCCGCCGTTGTCGGGGCGCATGACCACGGATCGCTTCGGAAACTGCTTGCGCCTCGACTTGGCGTCGAACTGGACCGGCGCGTGCGTGCAACAACGGCGATTTCCCTGCTCGTCGTAATCCGCCCAGTACTTGAGCGTTCGGCCGTCGCGACACATGAAGGTGTGCGGCAGGACGTCCAGCCAGTTGTCCGTCGCGAGGACGACGGGGAACGAATAGAGCCGCCTCTCGCCGGGGTGGTCCGGACGGGTCTCGCCATACAGCGCGAGGATCTCGTCGGCCATGGCCGGCACCTGGAAGTCGGCTCGCCGCACCGTGAACCACGGCGCGTTGCAGGGGATGAGAGCCCCTTTCTCGTTGGCTTCCTTCTCCAACCGTGCATCGATCTCGTCGAAGCCGAGCCCCTGGGCGAGGCCCTCGTCGTAGATCTTTTTCGCGAGCGGTTTGTCTGCGACGGCCCGCTTGAGGATTTTCATGCCGGCGCGAATGCGGCCGCCGACGGGGACGCGAAGCTTCACGTCTCCGAGGATGGAGCGCTCCATGGTGTTTCCTTTGGGAAAGGCCTGCGTAACCCTGCAGGCGGAGGGTATGAAAGCGCGAGGCGGAGCCGTTGCGGTCCCGCGTCGACATTCTCAAGGAGATGCGAGGCGTGAGCGGCGAGACTTCGTAAATCCCCTCGCGTTAGCCCGGAAATCAGCTCCCAAAGAATCCTGCCCTGCGCATAGCATCCCG
>DATMJE010000287.1:0-3722 GCA_035553995.1 Usitatibacter sp.
ATGTACCTCGGGCACCTGATCTTCTTCGCGGGCCTGGCACTCGTCCTCGGCTCGTGGCTCGCGGCGGCCGTGTTCGCGTTCCACGCCTTCTGGTTCGACCGCCGCGTGCGCGAGGATGAAGCGCGGCTCTCGGGCCTTTTCGGCGATGCCTACCGGGAGTATTGCCGGCGCGTGAAGCGCTGGATCCCCGGCGTCCTGTGAGCTCCACCCCCTGGCTGGGCGACCTCTTCACGGTCGCCTCCACGCTCTGCTTCGCGTGCTCCAACGTAACGGTAGCGCGCGGCTCGCGACCGGGTGCGCAGGACAACGGCGCCTTCATCTCGCTCCTCATCACCATGGCCATCTCGGGCGGCGGCTGGCTGGTGCAGGGCGCCGTGCGCGGGTTCGAGCCGGTCACGCTGCAGGGGCTCGCGTGGTTTGCGGGCGCCGGCGTCTTCACCATGTTCGTGGGACGCGTGTTCTTCTATGCGGCCATCCAGCGCGTGGGCGCGATGCGCTCGTCGACCACGAAGCGGCTGCTTCCCTTCTTCACGGTGATGCTCGGCGTGGGCGTGCTGGGCGAGCGCATGACCGGTGGCATGCTCGCGGGCATGGTCCTCATCCTCGCGAGCTTCGCGGTGCTGCTGCGCGGCGCGCGGACGCGACCGGCCGACGGCGAAGCGCGCGGGCGCATCAACAGCGGCTATGTGTATGGCGTGATCTCCGCCCTGGGCTACGCGTTCGGCTACCTGCTGCGCAAGCTCGGGCTCGACGTCGCGCACGACGCGTTCCTCGGCGCGGGGGTCGGTTGCGCGGTCGGCATCGTCCTCTTCGCGGTCACGGCCATTTTCAACCGCGCCTACGCGAGCGCGATGCGCTCCACCTTCACGCGGCCCAATCCGTGGCTGGTGGCCGCCGGCATCCTGAGCTCCGCGGGGCAGATCTTCTATTTCCTCGCGCTCAACCACAGCCCGATGGCGCGAGTGGCGCTGGTCTCCTCGATCGAGATCTTCGTCACCTTCTTCCTCGGCATGGTGTTCCTGCGCCGCACCGAGTCGCTCAGCGCCTCGCTGGTGGTCGCGGCGCTGCTCGGCGTTGCGGGCACCGTCTGCGTGATCGTGGCCTGAGGCGGTCCTATAATTTCGATGGAAAGGAGAGACATGCTTTTCAGACGCTCATTCGCGATCGCGATTCTCCTGTTGCTGGCGTCGGCCGCATCGGCCGCGGAGCCGCTCACGCAGAAGTGCAATACCGGGTGGGAGGCGCCGGCGATCGCGGTGCGCCTGGCGGACGACGCGCGGTACGCGGCCCTGGTCGCCCTCGTGAACGATCCCACGCGCGACCCGGATGCCTACGCACGCCTGAGGCAGCCGCGTGCGACGCAGCCCGTGATCGAGCGCTGGCTGGCACTCCACTACGGCTTCGACCTGCTCGTGGACACGGACGAGGTGGCGCAGGCCATCGCCTCGGATCCCGTGCTCGCATCGCGCGGCGTGATCTCCGTCGAGTCGGACCATTTCGACACGTGCTTCGCGGCGCTTCCGGCGGCGGGACACGTGACGATCACGGAATACCACAACCGCATCCTGGACCATTACTTTCTTTCCAGCTCCGCGGCGGAAAACAGCATCATCGAATCGGGCGGCGCGGGCCCCGGCTGGGAGCGCACCGGCGAGGCGTTCACCACGAACACGATGGACTCGTGCCGCGGTGTGCTGCCGGTGTTCCGGTTCTACGGGACGGGCTTGAACTCGCACTTCTTCACGGTGGATTCGGAGGAGTGCGGCGCCGTGCACAATTCCGATCCCGGCTGGATCTTCGAGGGCAACGCGTTCGGCGCCAGGATGCCCGTCGATGGCGCCTGTCCCGCGGGCATGGTGACGGTCTATCGCCTCTACAACGACCGCGCGCGCTTCCTCGATTCCAATCACCGCTACGTGGTGAGACCGGAGCTCTACGCGGAGATGATGGCGCGCGGCTGGATCGGCGAGGGTGTCGCGATGTGCCTGCCGCAATTCCAATGACGGTCCGCCCGCGGCGAAGGAGCGCCTCGAGCGGGCCGTAGGTAGCGGGTTCAGCTCTTCTTCGCCGACCTCATGATCTTGCCGAGCACGTCGTGCTCGTCCCTCAGGAACGCGTCGAGCTGGTCGGACGTCATGGGCATCGGCTCGGCGCCGAGGTTGGCCATGCGCTTCTTCACTTCCGCCTCGCCGTTCGCCTTGAGGATCTCCGCGTTGATGCGGCGCACGATCTCCTTCGGCGTCTTCGCGGGCGCGAGCATCGCGACCCAGAAGTTGAACTCGGCCGCGGGGTAGCCCGCCTCGGCGATGGTCGGCACGTCGGGCAGCACCGCGGAGCGCTCCTTCGTGCTCACCGCGAGCGCCTGGACCTTGCCGTCCTTGATCGGACCGATGCTGGAGATGAGCGGCGCCCAGGACATCTCGATGCGCCCGCTCATGATCTGCGTGAGCATGTCGGGCGTGCCCTTGAGCGGCACATGCACCCCGTCGATCCCGGCCGCCGTCAGGAACTTCTGCATGTTGATGTGCGAGGCGCTCCCGATGCCGGCGGTGCAGTAGTTGATGTCGTTCTTGCGCTCCTTCACGAGCGCCACGAGGTCCTTCACGGTCTTCACGCCGAGGCTCGGCGGCACGATGAGGACGCTGGGCAGGTTGCCGAGGAGTGCCACGCCCGCGAAGTCGTCGACCGTGTCGTACGGGATGTTGTCGTAGAGCACGTCGTTCACGACGTGGCCCGTGGAGACCACGACGAGCGTCGTGCCGTCGGGCGGGGCCTTGGCTGTCAGCGCCGCGCCGATGGTGCCGCCCGCGCCCGGATGGTTCTCGATCACCGCCGGCTGGCCGAACGCCGCCGTCAGCCGGTCGCCATAGGTGCGCGCGAGGATGTCCGTGGCACTACCGGCGGTGAAGGGAACGATGATGCGGATGGGCTTGCCGGGCCAGCCTTCCTGCGCGAGGGCGGGCAGGGCCGCGCCGGCGAGCGTGGCGCCCATCGCGCCGAGGAAGCGGCGACGCTCATGCTGCATCTTTCTCGCCCTCCTTGCCGCCGCGCTGCGCCGCCCAGTAGGCCTCGGAAGACTTGGTGCGCTTCAACGCCTCTTCCGTCTCGAAGCCGGGCGCCATCGACGCGGTGGTGCCGGCCATGTACTGGTGATGATCGATCGAGAGCAGCCGCAGCCAGCTCTGCTGGCCCAGCGTGAGGCCGATCATGCAGCCCAGCTCGACCAGCTCCGGCTCGCTGAAGTTGGCGTGCATGCGGTCCCAGAACGCGTCGTCCGTATCGAGGCGGTACGCGATGGCCTCGGCATACGCGAGGGCGGCCTTCTGCCGGTCGTTGTAGCGCTTCGATTTCTCGAACTGCATGAGATCGCGCACGTCATCCTCGACCATGCCGCCGTTGGTCGCCTTCACCGAGCGCTGGTTGCCGCAGTACTCGCAGCTCACCGCTCGCGAGACGTAGAGGCGGCAGAGCTCCTTGATGGAGTGGTCGAGCACGCCGTTCCGGAAGATGTCGCGCCAGGAGTTGGCGAAGAACCAGAAGCACGCCTTCACGTGCGCGCGCACGGCGGAGCTTTCGGGACGCGGCGTTCCCTCGCGCTGGCAGCGCTCCATCTCGCGCCGCATGTCCTCGTCCATCTGCTCGAGGGGTACGTAGCTGATTCTCTGCTTCGGCATGGGCAACTCCTCCTGTGGCGATCGTTTTCACGCTGCAGTGCAGCAATG
>DATMJE010000288.1:0-8000 GCA_035553995.1 Usitatibacter sp.
CTGCCTGAGGAATTCCACCTCCTCGGGCGTCGACTCGCGTCCGAGCGTGGCGTTGCGATGCGGGAAGCGGCCGAAGCGGCGGATGACGTCGCGATGGCGCACCGCCCATTCGGTGAGCCCGCGCGTCTCCTCGAAAGCCTCCAGCGAGCGCATGTGCTCCACGCAGGCCTCCTGGTCCGCGAGCGCCTCGCTGTGCTCGAACGGCAGGTAGAGGAACTGCCGCTCCACGGGCAGCAACGCGAGGTCGTCGCCGCGGCTAACGGCTTCGCGCGCGCATTCGAGCGCATGCGCATCCTGCGCGAAGGCGCGGGCATCGTCGCGATACAGGTTGCGCGAGAACTGGTCCAGCACGATCACCAGCGCCAGCATCGGCTCGGGCGACAGGCGCCAGGCCTCGCGCTCGCGCCGCGCCGCCGCCGCATGCAGCGCGCCGAAACGCGCACGGATCTCCGCGTCGAAGGCAGGGTCCTTGCGGAACCACTCGGGCCGCGATGGCCCGCGAGGATGCCCGAACCAGAACCCGAGCACCGCCTCGTGCTCGCCTTCGCTCACGGACAGCGGGCGTGGACGCAGCGATTGACCTCGACCGACACGTGCCCGAGCGCCTCGATCGCCGCCAGCCGCTCGCGATATGCGTCGGGCGTGAGCGGGTGCGCGGCCACCACCATCACCACGGCGGCATAGCTTTCGCGCCCCACGCGCCAGACGTGCAGGTCGGCGATCTCGGCATCGCCGTCGCACTCGACCGCGCGGCGGATGCGCGTCACGATCGGCGAGTCCATCTCGCGATCGAGCAGCACGCGCGCGGAGTCGGCGATGAGGCCGCGCGACCACCACGCGATCACCAGCGCGCCGACGATGCCCATCACGGCATCGAGCCACGTCCAGCCGGCCCAAAGGCCCGCCGCGAGGGCCGCGATGGCGAGAACCGATGTGAACGCGTCCGCGAGCACATGCACGTACGCGGAGGTGAGGTTCAGGTCGCGGTGCCCGTCATGACCATGATCGTGGCCGTGGTGCGATTCGTGTGAGTGATCGTCGCCAGGATGCACATGGCCGGGGTCGTGATGCGCATGGGCGTGGCCGTGGTGATCGTGGTGATCGTGGGCCGCGGGGTGTCCCGCATGGTCGTGTCCCGCATGATCGTGTCCCGCATGCGGCCCGTGCAGCACGGCGGCCGAAGCGAGGTTCACCAGCAGCCCGATCACCGCCACGACGAGCGCCGCGCCGAACTCGATCGGCTGCGGCGTGTAGAGCCGCAGCGCCGATTCCCAGATCATCGCGATCGCGACCACTCCCAACAGGAGTGCGCTGGTGAAGGCGCCCAGGACCTCGATCTTCCACGTGCCGAACGCGAAGCGCTCGTCCCCCGAGTAGCGCCGCGCGAGCAGGTATGCGAGGCCGGCGATCGACAGCGCCACGACGTGCGTCGCCATGTGCCAGCCATCGGCCAGCAGTGCCATGGAGCCCGTGATCATGCCGGCCACGATCTCCGCGACCATGCAGACGGCCGTGATGCCGACCACGACCCACGTGCGCCGCTCGCCGGACCGGTTGCCGGCATCGAACGTATGGCTGTGCTGCCAGATGGACAGGTCGTGGACGCCCATCGCCCTATTCTAGACGCCGCAGGGCATTGTGAATCGCGGTCGCCGCGATGGCCGCATGGCCGGTGGCGACGCTGATCTGGTTGAGGGTGGACGACACGGCGTCTCCCGCGGCATAGAGCCCGCGCACCGAGGTCTCCTGGTGCGGATCGACGACGAGGTTGCCCTGCGCGTCGCACTGCGCGCCGAGCGCCAGCGCGATCTCCACGCGCGGCCGGCATCCGAGCGACGGGTACACCGTGTCGAACACGTGCACGGCGCCGTCGGCCGTGCGTACGCCCGCGCGGCGGTCGGGCGTGATGTACATCTCCGCCACGGGCGATTCCACGACGCGCACGCCGCAGCGCGCAAGCGCGCTGCACTCGTCGCGCGCGAGCGGCTCGTCGCCGCGCGGCGTGAGCAGCGTCACGTCGGAGGCGAAGGTGTGGATGAAGAACGCGTGGCCGATGGCCGAGCGCGCGGGCCCGTAGACGGCCACGCTGCGGTCGCTCACCTCGAAGCCGTCGCAGATCGGGCACAGCCGCACGCAGCCCGCCTGGATCGCTTCCTTGAAGTCGCGCATCTCCGGCTCCTTGTCGACGATGCCGGTCGCGAGCAGCACCTTGCGCGCGGGCAGCTCGCGAACGCCGAGGTGCGCCACGAAATGGCCAGCGTCGCGCGTGAGCGACTCGACCAGTCCCTGCTGCACCGTTGCGCCGTAACGCCGCGCCTGCTCGCGCAGCCGTTCGAGCAGCTCGGGGCCCGATATGCCGTCGGGAAAGCCCGGATAGTTGCGCGTGCGCGGAATGTATTCGGCGCGGCTGTTGCCGGCGTCGATGATCGCCAGGTTCCTGCGGAAACGCGCGAGATAGATGGCCGCCGTGAGGCCTGCGGGGCCCGCGCCGATCACGAGACAGTCGAGCACGCGATTGGATCGTTGCCGGGGGTCATTCCCCGCGGGTCAGACTGCGCTCAGGCCTTTTGATTCCGCCAGCGCCGCAGCAACAGCGCGTTGGTGACGACGCTCACGCTGCTGAAGGCCATCGCCGCGCCCGCGATCACGGGACTCAGCCAACCGAGTGCCGCGAGCGGGATGCCGATCACGTTGTACGCGAAGGCCCAGAAGAGGTTCTGGCGGATCTTGGCGTAGGTGCGCCGCGAGATGTCGAGCGCCTCCGCCACCAGCCGCGGATCGCCGCGCATGAGGGTGATGCCGGCCGTGTGCATCGCGACGTCGGTGCCGGTGCCCATGGCGATGCCCACGTCGGCCGCGGCCAACGCGGGCGCGTCGTTGATGCCGTCGCCCACCATGGCGACCGTCCCTGCGCGGCGCAGCTCCGCCACGACTGCGGCCTTGTCCTCGGGAAGCACCTCGGCGCGCACCTCCTCGATGCCGACATCGGCGGCCGCCGATTGCGCCGCGCCGCGATTGTCGCCGCTCAGCAGCACCGTGCGGATGCCCAGCCGATGCAGCTCCGCGACGAGATCCGCGACGCCGGGCTTCACCGGATCGCCGAAAGCGAGCAGGGCCAGCGCACGCGGGTCCGCACCGAGCTCGACCAGCCACGAGAGCGTGCGGCCGGCGGCTTGCCACCGGCGCATCTTTTCGGCCAGCGCCTCGCGTCCGGTGACCTCCAGCTCGTCGGCCCAGCGGCCGCTGGCGATGGCGATCGTCCGCCCGTCGATGCGCCCGAGCACGCCGCGCCCCGCCATGGCGCGCACGTCGCTCGCGGCGACCGGCTCGATGGATTCCCTGCGCGCCGCCGTGAGCACGGCACGGGCGAGCGGATGCTCGCTCGCGGACTGCAGCGCCGCCGCGAGCCGCAACGCTTCGGCCCGCTCGATGCCGATGGGCACGAGATCCACCAGCGTGGGCTTGCCCTCGGTGAGCGTGCCGGTCTTGTCGAAGGCCACGATGCGAACCCGATGCGCGAGCTCCAGCGCCTCGGCGTCCTTGATGAGGATGCCGTGGCGCGCGGCGACCCCGGTGCCCGCCATGATCGCCGCCGGCGTGGCGAGGCCCAGGGCGCACGGGCACGCGATCACGAGGACGGCGACCGCATTGAGCGTGGCCACTTCCCAGTCTCCCGCAGCGAGTCCCCAGGCGAGCAGTGTCACGAGCGCGATCGCCACGATGACCGGCACGAACACTTCGCTCACGCGATCGACCAGCCGCTGGATCGGCGCCTTCGCGGCCTGTGCCGATTCCACGCCGCGAATGATGCGCGCGAGCGTGGTCTCCGCGCCCACGGCGGTGGTCCGCACCAGGACGCGGCCCTCCGCGTTCATGGCACCCCCCGTCACGCGGGCGCCCGGCCCCTTCGCCACCGGCAGGCTCTCCCCGGTGATGAGCGACTCGTCGGCATGGGTCTCGCCCTCCACCACCTCGCCGTCGACGGGGAAGCGCTCGCCCGGCTTCACCGCGACGAGATCGCCCACGACCACGGCCTTCGCATCCAGCTCCCGCTCCACGCCATCGCGGATCACGCGCGCGCGCTCGGGCCGGAGGGCCGCGAGCGACCGCAGCGCCTCGGTGGTCTGGTGCTTCGCACGCGCCTCGAGCCACTTGCCCACGCGCACGAGCGTGATCACGACCGCGGAGGCCTCGAAATAGAGATGGGCACCGCCGCGCGACGCGATCGCGAGGTAGAGGCTCATGAAATACGCGGCGCTGGTGCCGAGGGCCACGAGGAGATCCATGTTGCCGGCACGCGCGCGCACCGCCTTGAAGGCGGAGATGTAGAAGCGGCCGCCGATCGCGAACTGCACCGGGGTGGCGAGCAGGACCTGCAGCCATGCGGGCAGCATCCAGTCCGCGCCGAAGACGGCCGCCACCATGGGGACCACCAGCGGCAGCGTGAGCAGCACGGCCGCGATCACCTCGAGACGGTCGCGGCGCGCGGCATCGGTTCGCTGCGGAACCGCTTCATCGCGAATCGCCGCGTCGTAGCCCGCCTTGCGGATCGCCGCAATGGCCGCGTCCGCGACCGGCTGCGATGCGCTCACGGTGGCGGTTTCCGTCGCGAGGTTGACGGACGCATCGGTCACGCCGGGGACGCGGCGCAGCGCCTTCTCGACGCGCGCCACGCACGAGGCGCACGTCATGCCCTCCACCTTGAGGTCGAGGGTGTTGGCGGCGCCCTGCAGCCGCGGCAGCGCGGCGCTCATGGAATCGTCAGCGCGCGGGCGCTTCGGGAGTGAAGCCCGCGTCCTCGATCGCGGCGCGGAACTCTTCGGCCGCGTGGCTGCTCGCGATGCGCACGCGCTTGGCGGCGAGGTCGACCTCGCATGCGCCGTTCGCATCCACGTCCTTCACGGCGCGCGTGATGCTCTGCACGCAGTGGTTGCAGCTCATGTCGTTGACGGTGAACTCGATCATGGTCCTCGCTCAGTAGTGCCGGTAGACGGAAGCCTTGCCATCGCCGCCCACGAGCATCACGTCGTAAGGCATCTTTGCAGGCCCTTCCATGCCGGACGATCCCAACGGCATGCCCGGCACGGAAAGTCCCACGGCCCGGGGCTTCTGCGCCAGCAGGCGCCGGATCTCCGCCGCGGGCACGTGGCCCTCGACGGCATATCCGCCCACCTTCGCGGTGTGGCAGGAGCCGTACGCTTCCGGCATCCCGGCCTGCCTGCGCGCCGCGGCCGTGTCATCCACGAAATGCACGCGGGTGGCGAAGCCGTTTTCCTGCAGGTGCTTCACCCATGCGCCGCAACAGCCGCAGCTCGCCGTGCGCCACACCTCGACGACCGGTGGCGACTCCGCGAACGCGAAGGCACAGACGCCGAGGACGAGCGCGGCGAGGATCGAGAGGGCGGCGGTCTTCATGAGGGTCAGATGCGGGCGGGAAAGGGAAATTCAACCAGGTCACGCAATGCAGTGCCATCCCGCGGCGATCGCATCCGGCAGCCCGGGAATGCGCGCGAAGCCGGCGAGGGCAAACGCCATGATGGCGCAGCCCGCCACCCGGCGCACCCAGGGCACGCGGCGGATGGCCAGCAGCCTCTGCGCGGCGAATCCGGCGGCGAGCAGGTTGGGCAGCGTGCCGAGCCCGAAGGCGAGCATCACCCCCGCGCCCGAGAGCGCATCGCCGCTCGCAAGTGCCATCGCCAGCATCGAGTAGACGAGGCCGCACGGGACCCAGCCCCAGAGTGCCCCCGCCGCGGCGGCGCGCGGGGCGGTATCGATCGGCACGAGGCGGCGCGCAAGCGGCTGCAGGCGCCGCCAGAGGACGCCGCCGGCCGCTTCGAGGCGGGAGAGCGAACGGCCCCAGCCGGCGATGTACAGCCCCAGCAGCAGCATGAGCAGGTTGGCGAGCACGAACAGCAGCATCTGCATCGCGAACGCCGGTGCCGAAAGCCGCGCGAGGGCCCCGAGCGACCCGGCGAGGCTTCCGGCCACGACGTAACTCGCGATGCGCCCGCCGTTGAAGGCGAGCTGGCGCGGCAATGCCGGGCCGCGCGCCGCGGCGGAGAGCGCCCCCACGATCCCCCCGCACATTCCGGCGCAGTGCACGCCGCCCAGGAGCCCGGCGGCCAGCGCGGCCGCGGCGAGCGGCGGCATCACATCACGCGCGAATACTGCCCACGCTTCTCGGCACGGCGCAGGTATCGGTCGAACACCATGCAGACCACGCGCACCAGCAGCCGCCCGCGGGCGGTCACGTGGATCCATCCGTCCTCGAGCTCGACCAGGCCATCTTCCTCGAGGCGGCGCAGGTCCTCGAGCTCGGTGGCGAAGTACGTGTCGAAGTCGATCAGGTACGCGAGCGAGATGGACTCCTTCGCGAGCGTGTACTGGCAGGCGAGCGCCTGGATCACCGCGCGGCGCACGAGGTCGTCCGCGCTGAGCTGCAGGCCGCGCAGCACCGGCAGCTCGCCGGCATCGATGCGCTCGTAGTATTTGTCGAGCGCCTTCTCGCTCTGCACGTAGGTCGGTCCCACCTTGCCGATCGAGGAGACGCCGAGCCCGATCAGGTCGCAATCGCCGCCCACGGAGTAGCCCTGGAAGTCGCGCGTGAGCCGGCCCTGGCGTTGCGCGAGTGCCAGCTCGTCGTCGGGCTTCGCGAAATGGTCCATGCCGATGTAGACGTAGCCCGCCGCTTCCATGCGGCGCACCGCCATGCGCATGAGCTCCAGCTTCACTTCCGGCGCCGGCAGGTCCGCCTCGAGGATGCGCTTCTGCGGCTGGAACATCGTGGGCAGGTGCGCGTAGGCGTAGAGCGCGATGCGGTCCGGGTCGCACTCGATCACGCGCTCCAGCGTCTCGGCGAAGCCCTCCAGCGTCTGCTTCGGCAGCCCGAAGATGAGGTCCATGTTGATCGAGCGGAAGCCGTGCACGCGGGCGGTATCGATGACGGCGCGCGTCTGCTCCACGCTCTGCATGCGGTTGACCGCGCGCTGCACCTGCGGGTCGAAGTCCTGCACGCCGATGGAAAGCCGGTTGAAGCCGAGTGTGGCGAGGAAGGCGATGCGCTCGGGGCCCGCGCGGCGCGGATCGATCTCGATCGCATACTCGCCCTCGGGCATGAAGTCGAAGCGCTCGCGCAGCTTCGCCACCAGCCGCGCGGAATCCTCTTCCGAGAGGAAGGTGGGCGTGCCGCCGCCCCAGTGCATCTTGCACACCTGGCGGTCGCCCTCCAGCGCATCGGCCACGAGGTCGATCTCGCGCAGGACGTAGTCCACGTAGCGCGTGGCGCGCGCGCGATCCTTCGTCGCGATCTTGTTGCACGCGCAGTAGAAGCACAGCGTGTCGCAGAACGGGACGTGTACGTATAATCCCAGCGGACGGGTAAGTCCCCCCGTGGTCCGGTTCGCGAGCCAGTGCCGGTAGGCCTGCGCGTCGAACGAGGCGGCGAAGCGATCCGCCGTGGGATACGAGGTATAGCGCGGGCCGTTGCCGCCGTATTTGCGCACGAGCCCGGTGTCGATCTGCAGCGACGCGTCCGCCGTCGCGGGACCCTGGAATATCGGGACGATTGGTTGCGTTTGCATGAGGGTTACTATGCCCATGACATGGATCGCCCCTTTGACAAAGATCAAAGGCCTCCCGGAGGTCGAATGACCGAGGGCAGCGGCATCCGCGCGGACGACGCTGCCGAGGCCGTCCCGCCGCCCGCAGGCCTGCCGGCGAACCGCCTGCTGGTGCTCTTCCTGCCCTTCATCGCCGTCGGCATCGTGGCGGCGGGCGTTGCCATGGTCGCGGCGCTCATGGGCTGGCATCGCGAGGAGATGCTGCTCGCGGCGGGCACGATCGCCGTGGCGCTCGTCGTGCCGACCATCGTCTACCTCTACCGGCAGCGCGCGGAACGCGACATGGCGCAGCGCGCGCTCGAGAACGTGCGCGCCCGCGTGGGCGGCATCGTCGAGTCCGCCATGGACGCCATCGTGACCGTCGACGAGACGCAGCGCGTG
>DATMJE010000289.1:0-28692 GCA_035553995.1 Usitatibacter sp.
CCCACTGCGCCGCCCACGGTCGCGGTGAGCGTCACCGGATCGCCGCTATTCGAGGGATCGGGTGTGGATACCAGTTGCACGTTGGGCGTGGCCTGCGCCGAACGCGGCCGACATCCAGGCGTCGGGCTTCGCACCAACGGACCCGCGCGAGTCCGCGGTCATGGTGACGCTCCCACCGGGCGCGTACACCGCGATCCTTTCAGGCGCGGGCGGCGGCACCGGCGTGGGCATCGTGGCGGTGTATCGGCACTGACGCAGAACGACTATCGATCCAACGGAGCGCCTCATGAAGAAAAGCCTGCTGCACTTCGCGCTGCTGCTGTTGCTGGGCCTGTTCGGCTCCGACGCGCTCGCGCAGGCAGTCCTCTGGAGCGTCTCGCCGGCCGGGCCGACAGGCCGGCCCATCAGCCGCGCGACGACCTTCAGCATGCAGGACTCCGGGGCGATCGACCCGCTCGGCAACCTCTTCATCGTGGGATCGCAGTTCAGCCGCGATCCCGCCGGTGCGGATCCTGGCGCGGCGGGCCTCTTCCTCGGCAAATACGCCGCGGCGGATGGGCAGGAGCTGTGGCGCTTCACGACACCGGGCAGCGGGGGCGTCCCGGTCGGCGATGCGCTCGTCGCCGTCGTGACGGGTCCTGACGGCGACGCCTATGTGACGGGCACGGTGCGCGATGCGAACGGCAGTCACGAATACGTGGCGCGTATCTCCGGCGCGAACGGCGCGGTCGTGTGGCAGGTGATCGGGGCGATCGGCGATGCCACGCCCGCCAACAGCGCCGGGTTCGACCTGGCGCTCGACGGCAACGGCAACCTGTTCGTGCTCGGCACCCAGAACGACAACGCGACCGTGATCCGCATGAACGCGGCCACGGGCAGCGTGGTGTGGCTCGTCCCGCCCGCCTTCGATGCCGCCCCGGGGCACTCGCCGATCGCGTTGCGCGTGGACCCCTTCGGCCAGGTGCTCGGCGTGACCTTCGTGGGCGGAGGCCACAGCTCGCTCGTCTTCAAGCTGGACGGCGCGACCGGGCAACGCACGTGGGGCACGGCGCTGTCGTACTTCATCGACGCGCCGGGTCCGGGACCGCAGATCCGCGCCTTCACCATCGACGGAATCGGCAAGCCCACCATCGCGGGCGTCGACATCGCGAAGTTCTCGAACGTCGACGGCTCCCTCATCTGGCGCCATCCGCTGGCCGTGACCGGCATCCCGAGCGTCGCCTGGGGCGTGGCCGCCGCGCCCAACGGCGACCTCTTCGCAACCGGCACCACCGGCAGCACCAGCGACCAGCAATTCACCGTGCGCCTCGCTTCGGCGAGCGGCAACCAGCTCTGGGGCGTGGCGCTGTTTGCGAACCAGAGCCGCAGCGGACAGCTCGGCAAGTCGATCGCCTACGACCCGCGCACCGGCCACGTCGCTGTCCTCGGCCAGGGGTTCTTCAACGACTCCGTGAACTATGAGCTCGCCGCGACCACGCAAAACGCGGATACCGGCGCGATCCTCACGACGGGCCGCTTCGCCACGACTTCCAACCTGGAGGCCGACCTCGTCATCCCGAACGGCGGCGCCATGTATGCGCTCGGCCGCACGGCGCCCACGTCGGGGCCCGCCGCGCCCGTCGCGGTCAAGTTTTCCGCGCCGGCGCAGGCCACGCCCAACGTGCAACTGGTATCCACACCCGATCCCTCGAATAGCGGCGATCCGGTGACGCTCACCGCGACCGTGGGCGGCGCAGTGGGCACGCCCACGGGCAGCGTCACTTTCCGCGACGCGGGCAGCGCGATCCCCGGATGCTCCAACATCCTGCTGTCCGGCGGCCAGGCGAGCTGCGTCGTTTCCAACTTCGCGGTGGGCAACCATCCGCTCGATGTGCGGTACGCGGGCGACACGAACTACGCGCCCGGTGGCAGCATCACCGACTTCCAGCAGGTCAACGCGGTTCGCGCGACGCCGAGCGTGAGTCTCGCAAGCTCCGCGAATCCGGCGAGCTTCGGGCAGCCGGTGGTGTTCACCGCAAGCGTCTCGGGCAATGCGGGCGTGCCGACGGGCACCGTCAGCTTCCACGACGGCGTGCAGGATATCCTCGGCTGCGTGTCGGTACCGCTCAATGCGGGCAGCGTGCAATGCGGCGTGAACGGCTTCATGCCGGGCTCGCATGCGGTGTCCGCGAGCTATTCGGGTGACGCGGCGTACGCGGCGGCAACTTCCGCGACGGTCACGGAAACGGTGGTCAATCCGCCGCCCTCGCCCGCGCCGGCATGGCAATCGAGGCTGGTCACGACGCCGCCGGTCGTGGCGGACGTCCAAACGAGCGCACTGCGGGAAGTGGGTCCCCGCTCGGGCGTGGATGCCGCAGGCAACCTGTTCGTCGCGGCCAACACGGGCACCAGCAGCGTCCCGTGCATCGTCGTCATCAAGTATGGCGTCGCCGATGGGCAGGTGGCCTGGCGCCGCGACATTTGCGGCACGGGTGTGTTCAGCCGCGCGCTCGCTGTCGATGCGCATGGCGATGTCGTGGTCACGGGTGCCTCCGGCAGCCTGCTGTACCTCGCCAAGCTTTCCGGCACGAGCGGCGCCACGATCTGGGAGCAGGCCTCGGGCGTGCCCGGCGCGGGCTTCTCGATGGGCCTCGACGCGGCGGGCAATCCTCGTATCGTCGCGACCCTGTCGAACGCGTTGACGGTCTACGGTTTCAGCGCGGCGGGCGCGCTGCAATGGCAGCGTCCGATCGCAGCCCCCGGGCCCGTGCTGGGCTTCGCCGTCGATGCGGCGGGCGACTCGGCGGTCAGCGAGACGCACACCGACGCGGCCGGCAACTTCGTGGCTGCCATCACGCGCATCGACAGCACGGGCGCGGTGACGTGGCACGTCACCGGGCCGCCCATCGCGCTCGACCATCTCGCGATGGATCCTTCCGGCAATGTGATCGCTTCGGGGTTCGACCTCGTCCAGGCTTACGCGGCGAGCAGCAGCACGCTCATGTGGTCACAGCGCTTCGGCGGCATCACCACCTCCGACGCGCAGGGCAACATCTACGGCATCGGCTCGCTCACCACGACGCCCGGCGCCAACCGCGACCTCGTCGCGTACAAGGTGGACCACAGCGGCATCCTGCTCTGGTCGCGCTTCTTCACCGATGCGGCCACCACCGCCCTGGAGGCGGGCATCACGCTCGACGGTGCAGGCAATCCGGTCGCGACGGCGCTCAGCTTCGACACCGCAGCACGCGTAAACCAGCAGCTCACCATCAAGCTCGACCCGAGCGACGGGCACGTGATTTCGATGGCGAGCGCGGCCGACCCGTCGGCGAGTGTCTTCCCGGCCGCGGTCCACGCGATCCCGGGCGGCGTCGTGACGTTCGGCCGGCTCTTCAACGCGAGCAACGAGGTCGGCCTCTACGCCATCGCGTACACGGACGCCGTCGCCCCGCCGCAGCCGAGCGTGGTGAACCTCTCCACGCGCGGTGACGTGGGCACGGGCGACGATGTCCTCATCGCCGGCTTCATCATCGGCGGCAACACGCCGAAGACGGTGGTCATCAACGCTGCGGGCCCCTCGCTTGCGAGTGCGGGCATCGCCAATCCGCTCGTGAATCCCACGATGACACTGGTGCGCTCCTCGGACGGCGCGATCATCGCGACCAACGACGATTGGCAAGCCGCCGCGAACGCCGCGCAGGTCCAGGCCAGCGGCTTCGCACCCGCCGATCCACGTGAACCGGCGATCCTGATGACGCTGCCACCGGGTGCTTATACGGCGATCGTGAGCGGCGTGGGTGGCACCACGGGTGTCGCCGTCGTCGGCGTCTTCGAGGTCGACCATCCCGAGGTGCCGCTCATCAACATCTCCACGCGCGGCCAGGTCCTCACCGGCGACAACGTGATGATCGGCGGCTTCGTGATCCAGGGCACCACGCCGCAGACGGTGGTCGTCGCGGGCCTGGGCCCGGCCCTCACGCAGGCGGGCGTGCCCAATGCGCTCGCGAATCCGACGCTGACCCTGGTGCGCTCGTCCGACCAGTCCGTCGTCGCGACCAACGACGACTGGGGCAGCGCGCCGAACGCGGCCGACATCCAGGCGTCGGGCTTCGCGCCGTCGGACCCACGCGAGTCCGCGGTCATGGTGACGCTGCCACCGGGCGCGTATACCGCGATCCTGAGCGGCGTCGGGGGCACGACCGGCGTGGGCATCGTGGCGGTCTATCGACCCTGAGCCATCGGCGGGCGGTGGTACACCGCCCGCCGCTTGCGTTACAAGGAAGGTGTCGCCGAGCTTGCGCGTGCAAGGGCGACGCGGCAGGATAGCGCCTCCATAGACAGGAGGCGCACATAATGAACAGAAGGAAGTTCATCGCCGGCGGCGCGGCCGTGGCGAGCACCGCCGCGGTGCAGCAGGCCATCGCGCAGGCACCATCGTTGCCCAACATCCGCTGGCGCTGCGCGTCGAGCTTCCCCAAGAGCCTCGACACGATCTTCGGCGGCGCGGAAGTGATCGCCAAGCGTGTCGAGCAGCTCACCAGCGGCCGGTTCCAGATCCGCGTGTTCGCCGCCGGCGAGATCGTGCCCGCCTTCGGCGTCGTGGACGCGATCCAGCAGGGCACGATCGAGTGCGCGCATACCGCAAGCTACTACTTCGTCGGCAAGAACAAGACGTTCGCCTTCGACACCACCATTCCCTTCGGCCTGAACCAGCGCCAGCAGAACGCGTGGATCTACTACGGCGGCGGCCTCGAGCTGGTGCGCGAGTTCTTCCGCGACTTCGGCTTCATCTCCTTCCCCGCGGGCAACACCGGCGTGCAGATGGGGGGCTGGTGGCGCAAGGAAGTGAAGACCGTGGCGGACCTGAAGGGCGTGAAGATGCGCATCGCCGGCCTCGGCGGCGAGGTGATGGCGCGCCTGGGCGCGGTGCCGCAGCAGATCGCGGGCGGCGACATCTATCCCGCGCTCGAGCGCGGCGCCATCGATGCCGCCGAGTGGATCGGCCCCTACGACGACGAAAAGCTCGGCTTCTACAAGATCGCGCCGCACTACTACTTTCCCGGCTGGTGGGAGAGCAACTCGATGTACTCCCTCTACGTGAACATCAAGGAGTGGGAGAAGCTGCCGAAGGAATACCAGGCCGCCATCGAGACCGCCGCCTACGAGGCGAACCTCGACATGATGGCCAAGTACGACTTCAAGAACCTCGATGCCCTCGAGCGGCTGGTGAAGAACGGCGTGAAGCTGCACTCTTTCACGCCGGAGATGATGAAGGCGGCGATGAAGGCCTCGCACGACCTCTACGAGGAGGAGTCGTCGAAGAACCCGTCGTGGAAGAAGATCTACGAGCCGTGGAAGAAATTCCGCGAGCGCGAGTTCCTCTGGCACCGCGCGGCCGAGTTCTCGTACGAGAGCTTCGCGTACAACAATCCGTTCGGGAAGTAACGGCAAACAGGTCGCGATGCCCCTGGATGCCGTTCCGGGGGCATTTGCATTTCCGGAAGCGAGATGTCCGAGCGAGCCGCCATCGCGCGTTCCCGCGAGCCCGTCACGGCCGGCCTGCTGAAGTCGCGGTTGTCGGATCTCGGCATCGCAGCGGGCGACGTGCTGCTGGTGCACTGCTCGTTGAGCGCGCTCGGCTGGGTGTGCGGCGGCCCGGTCACCGTGATCGAGGCGCTGCTCGACGCGGTCGGGCCGGAAGGCACGGTCGCGATGCCGGCGCATTCCACGGACCTGTCCGAGCCTTCCAACTGGATGAACCCGCCGGTTCCGGCGCAATGGTGCAGCGCGATTCGCGCGACGATGCCTGCATTCGACCCCCGGCGCACGCCCACGCGCGCGATGGGCGCCGTCGCGGAGATCTTCCGCACGTGGCCCGGCGCCTTCCGCAGCGATCATCCGACCTCGTCCATCGCGGCGATCGGCCCGCACGCCGCGGTCATCACCTCGGAGCATCCCCTCGACGATCCGATGGGAGATGCATCCCCGCTCGGCAAGCTCTACGCGCTCGATGCGCGCATCGTCCTGGCGGGCGTAGGCCACGACAGGAACACGTCGCTGCATCTCGCCGAGCGACGGGCCTTCGGCTCGCTGCAGGCACGCACGCGCACGGGTTCGCCGGTGGCCGTCGAAGGCCGGCGGCAATGGGTCGAGTACCAGGAGCCGCTCGCCTGCAGCGATGACTTCGCGGCGCTCGGCGAGGCGTTCGAGGCTGCCAACGATGTGCCTCGCTCGGGGGCTCTTCGCGCGATGCGATTGCGGGAGCTCGTGGATTTCGGCGCGGGATGGTTGCCTGCGCATCGGCAACCGGATGGCCGGCCATGGACCGCGAGCTCGTCCGCAGGCTGATCGGCACGCAGTTCCCGCAATGGGCACATCTGCCGGTTCGTGCCGTGCCGGTCGACGGCTGGGACCACCGCAGCTTCCGGTTGGGCGACACGCTGCTCGTGCGGCTGCCGGGCGCGGCGGCCTACGCGGGACAGGTCGAGCACGAGCATCGCTGGCTCCCGACGTTTGCCCCGCTGTTGCCGCTCGCCATCCCCGAGCCGCTCGGCCTGGGGCGGCCCGCCGAAGGCTATCCGTTCGCGTGGTCCGTCTATCGATGGATCGAGGGCGAGATGGCCGCCGCCGCTCGCGTGGGTGACATGCAGGTGTTCGCCGCAGCCCTCGCCCGCTTTCTCGGCGCCCTGCAGCGAATCGATCCGGAGGGCGGCCCGGAACCCGGCGCCCGCAACTTCCATCGCGGCGGGGCGCTTGCCGCGTACGACGCCGAGGCGCGTGAAGCGATAAGGCGGCTTTCCCCCTCGATCGATGCGGTCGCGGCGACGCGCCTGTGGGGTGCCGCGGTGCGCACCACGTGGCAGCGCGATCCCGTCTGGGTCCATGGCGACATAAGCGCGGGCAACCTGCTGGTTCGCGACGGCGAGCTCGCGGCCGTCATCGACTTCGGCCAGCTCGCCGTGGGCGATCCCGCGTGCGACCTCGCCATCGCGTGGACCTTCCTGGACTCCCGCAGCCGCGCGGTGTTTCGCTCCGCCCTCGCGCTCGATGCGGACACCTGGCTGCGGGGCCGCGCGTGGGCCCTGTGGAAGGCCGCGATCGTCGGCGCCGGGCTCGCCGATACGAACGCGGTCGAAAAGGCGCAGGCGTCGCGCACACTCGAGGCCATCCTGGGAAGCGATCGAGCTTAGCTATCCGCTCTCGTCCCGGCGCTGCAGGCCGAGGAAGGCCAGCGCCTCGGCCATGGACTCCGTCGTGCGCACGTCGATCTTCATCTTCGTGGCCGACTGCTCGAGCGCCTTGGTGAACATGTTGTCGTGACTCACGACGATCGCCATGCGCAGGTGCGCGGGCGCCTTCTCGAGGGCCAGGGCGAGGGCGATCTCGTGGCGGTGCATGACCGAAACGGTGGTGTCGATGCCGCGGCCGTCGATCAGCACGCGTTCCAGGCCGCTGCGGCGGCACGCTTCCACGATGCGCACGATGCCCGCGCGCGCGGCGGCGAGGTCGAACTCGCCGCCCACGAAGACGTGGACATGGAACTGCTCGATCTCGATGCGGACATCCATGCTCGCGTGGCCGGCCTCATTGGCCCTTGAGGGCGCGCTCGAGCTCGGAGCCCACGTCGTCGCCCTTCGTGGGCGGCGGAGCTTCCCGGCCCTTCGCATCCGGCGCGGGTGCGTCCGGCGTGTCGAGCTGGCGCCTCAGCTCGTCCGCGCCCGAGCCGCGTATGGCCCCGGCGGCCTTCGACACGTTGCCCGTGACCATGCCGGGAAAGACGATGACGGCCGCGATCATGAGCACCTGGATCGCCACGAACGGCACGGCGCCCCAGTAGATGTCCCAGGTCTTCACCGTGGGTGGTGCGACGCTGCGCAGGTAGAAGAGCGCGAAGCCGAAGGGCGGGTGCAGGAACGAGGTCTGCATGTTCACCGCCAGCAGCACGCCGAACCAGACGAGGTCGATGCCGAGCTTCTGCGCGACGGGCGTCAGCAGCGGCACCATGATGAAGGCGATCTCGAAGTAGTCGAGGAAGAACGCGAGGAAGAAGATCATCACGTTCACCACGATGAGGAAGCCCAGCGCGCCGCCGGGCAGCCCCGAAAGCAGGTGCTCCACCCAGAGGTCGCCATCCACGCCGCGGAAGACGAGCGAGAACACCGTCGAGCCGACGAGGATGAACATCACGAAGCTCGTCATGAGCGCGGTGGACTCGACCGCCTGCCGCATGAGCGTCCACGAGAGCTTGCGCTTCGCCAGCGCCATGATGATGGCGCCGGTGGCACCCAGCGCGCCGCCCTCGGTGGGCGTGGCCACGCCGAGGAAGATCGTGCCCAGCACGAGGAAGATCAGCACCAGCGGCGGCACCATCGAGGTGAACACCCGGGCCACGAGCGCCCAGCCGTAGTGCGTGCGTGCCGAGTGCGGCACGCCCGGAGCCGACTCGGGCTTCACGATCGACATGATGAAGACCCACACCGCGTACGCGCCCGCGAGCGCGAGGCCGGGGATGAGCGCGCCCTCGTAGAAGTCGCCCACCGAGGCACCCATCTGGTCCGCGAGCACGATCAGCACGAGGCTGGGCGGGATGATCTGGGCCAGGGTGCCGGAAGCGGCGATGACGCCCGTGGAGAGGCGATGCGAGTAGCCGTAGCGCATCATCACCGGCAGCGAGATGAGGCCCATGGCCAGCACCGATGCGGCGACCACGCCCGTCGTCGCCGCGAGCAGCGCGCCCACGAAGATCACGGCGTACGCCACGCCACCGCGAATCGTGCCGAAGAGCTGCCCGATCGTATCGAGCAGGTCCTCGGCCATGCCGCTGCGCTCGAGGATGAGGCCCATGAAGGTGAAGAACGGGATCGCGAGCAGCGTGGAGTTGGCCATGATGCCCAGCACGCGCTCGGGCAGCGCCTGCAGCAGCGCGGGCTCGATGGAGCCGTGCGCCATGCCGACCAATCCGAAGAGGAGCCCGTTGGCGGCGAGCGAGAAGGCGACCGGGTAACCCAGCAGCAGGAAGACCACGAGCCCGGCGAACATGAGCGGGGCCATCATCTCAAACGACATCGGCGTGGCCCTTCTTCTCGAAGATGGTCGCGGGCACGAGGCCGCGCAGGAACGCGATGCGCTTGACGAGCTCGGAGATGCCCTGCAGGCCGAGCAGCGTGAACGCGACCGGAATCAGCAGCCTCACCGGCCAGCGGATGAGCCCGCCCGGGTCCGACGAATACTCGTCGATGTGGATGGAGTTCACGAGCGAGGGCCAGCTGTACCAGGCGATGATGGTCACCGTCGGGAGCAGGAAGAGCACCGAGCCCACGATCTCGATCCACGCCTGCGTCCGCGGGGAAAGCCGCCCGGCCACGGCGTCGATGCGCACGTGCTCGTTGCGCCGCAGCGCATAGGCCGCGACCAGCAGGAACACCGCGGAATTCAGGTACCACTGCATCTCCAGCCACGCGTTGGAGCCGATGTTGAGCGCGTAGCGGGCGACTGCGGTCACCGTGCACACGAGGACCGCCACGAGGCCCAGCCAGGCGACGGACCTTCCGATCCATTGGTTCATGAGGTCGATCATCGCGGCAAGGCGAAGCAGTTGCTTCATCTCATCTTTCCGGGGAAATGACAGGGAGTGCAGCGCGTGCGGCAGGCGCGCCTAGTTTACACTCGGGCCTGCGCCCCTCGCGCTGCACCTTCCGGGAGAAGCAAACCTTGGCCCAACCTGCACGCGGGGTCCGCGGCATGGCCGTCGCACCCCACTCGCTCGCCGCGCAATCCGCGCTCGCGGTGCTGCGCGAAGGCGGCAACGCCCTCGAGGCGATGGTCGCGGCCGCGGCCACGATCGCCGTGGTGTACCCGCACATGAATTCCATCGGCGGTGACGGCTTCTGGCTGGTGCACGTGCCGGGCGAATCCGTGCGTGGCATCGACGCTTGCGGTGCGGCTGCCAAGGCGGCCGACGTCGCCTTCTATCGCGAGGGCGGCTTCAGCTCCATCCCGTTTCGCGGCGGCGTGGCGGCCAACACGGTCGCGGGGACCGTCTCGGGCTGGGAGCTCGCGCTCGAGCGCAGCCGCGAGCTCGGCGGAAAGATGCCCCTTTCGCGATTGCTCGCCGATGCCATCCATTACGCGCGCAACGGCATCGCCGTCACGCGCAGCCAGACCGCTACCACGCAGTCGAAGCTCGATGGGCTCGCGGGCCGGCCGGGCTTCGACGAGACCTTCCTCGTGGATGGCGCGGCGCCCGCCACGGGCACGCGCTTCCGGCAGGAACGCATGGCCCTCACGCTCGAGCGCCTTGCGGAAGCGGGCCTCGCCGATTTCTACCGTGGCGACCTGGCAGCGAGCATCGCGGAGGACCTTGCCGCCGCCGGCAGCCCGCTGACGCGCGAGGATCTCGAGGCGCATCGCGCACAATGGCGCACGCCGCTGGTGATGCCGCACTGGAACGGCAAGCTCTACAACATGCCGCCGCCCACGCAGGGGCTCGCCTCGCTCATGATCCTCGGCATCCTCGACCGCCTGGACCTGGGCCGCGTCGATCCGGAGGGCGCCGATTACGTGCACCTCTGCGTGGAGGCGGTGAAGCAGGCCTTCCGCGTGCGCGATCGGCACGTGACCGATCCCGCGTACATGGCGATGGATCCGCACACGTTGCTCGCGCCCGACGCGATCGACGCCTTCGCCGCGCGCGTCGATCGCACGCGCGCAGCACCGTGGGGCACGGGGCGCGGGCCCGGCGACACCGTCTGGATGGGGGTGATCGACGGAAGCGGCCGTGCCGTGAGCTTCATCCAGAGCCTCTACCACGAGTACGGCAGCGGTGTCGTGCTCGGGCAGTCGGGCATCAATTGGCAGAACCGCGGCTGCAGCTTCTCGCTCGACGAGGGCGCGCTCAACGTGCTGCGCCCGGGACGCAAGCCCTTCCACACGCTCAACCCGGCGCTCGCACTGCTCGACAACGGCCGCACCATGGTCTACGGCAACATGGGCGGCGACGGCCAGCCGCAGACGCAGAGCGCGGTCTTCACGCGCACCGTCGTGTTCGGCATGAACCCGCAGGATGCGATCGCGGCGCCGCGCTGGCTGCTCGGGCGCACGTGGGGACAGGTGAGCGACACGCTCAAGCTCGAATCGCGCTTCCCGCCCGAAGTCATCGACGAGCTGCGCCGACGCGGCCACGAGGTGGAGGTGGTGGGTGCGTACGACGAGGTCGTGGGCCACGCGGGTGCCATCATCCGCGGCGCCGACGGCCTGCTCGAAGGCGGCTTCGATCCGCGCTCGGACGGCGGGGTCGCCGCTTACTGAGCCGCTTGCGCGCCTGCCGCGTCAGGCAAGGCCGGGATCGTCCGCCACGCCGACCAGCTTCGGCAAGTTGAGCCTCGGCGGCGGGACGTTCCTGCGATCGCGCAGGTACGCGGAAATGACCTCCCAGATGGGCTCGCCCTTCGCGCCCTCGGCCACCGGCGCCCAGCCCGCGACCTTGTAGCGCCTGTCCGCGTCGATGGGCTCGCCCCCGAGCCGCATGTCGGTGATGCGCGCGCCCATCGCGGCACGCGGGGTGCAGGTGTAGGTGAGCCCGCCCACGCGCACCATGTCGCCGCCCTGCTGGTAGTAGGGATCGGGATTGAAGAGGTTGTCGCAGACATCCTCGAGGATGGTCTTGATGGTGGCGCCGGTGAGCTCGTTCAACGTCGCGTACGGATACGTGATGGCGCACCAGTCCATCACGTTCTCCATCGTGATGGGCTCGCCCGGCAGCAGCGTGGTGCCCCAGCGGAAGCCGGGCGAGAACGCGATCTGGGCGTCCTTCACCGCGAGCATCGCATCGAGGATGAGCTGGTCCGCGGTGCCGTTGAAATTGCCGCGCCGGTAGAGCAGGCCCTCGGTGGTGGCGAGCTTTTCCTGCAGCTTCCCGGCCCAGGGCGCACGCGCCCGCTCGATGTAAGCCGCCATCTCGCGATCGGGCGGCAGCAGGTTCGAGAACACCGGCAGCAACCGATAGCGTTGCTGCACCCGCCCGCCGGCGACGTGGTACTCGACGATCCCCAGGAACTTGCCGTTGCTGCCGGCGTTGGTGACCAGCGTCTCGCCCACGGGCACGGGCCGCGGCACCGCGTCGTGCGTGTGGCCGCCGAGGATCGTGTCGATGCCCTTCACGCGTTGCGCGAGCTTGAGGTCCACGTCCATGCCGTTGTGCGACAACAGCACGACCACGCGCGCGCCCTTCCCGCGCAACGCATCGACCTGCTTCTGCAGCTCTTCCTCCTTGATGCCGAAGGTCCAGTCGGGCGTGAAGTAGCGCGGGTTGGCGATGGGCGTGTACGGGAAGGCCTGGCCCACGATGCCGATCGGGATGCCGCCGATGGTGCGCAGCGTCGAACCCCTGAAGACCGGATCGCCGAAGTCCGCCGTGGTCACGTTCTGCGCGAGGAACTCGATGCGCTCGCCGAATTCCCTGTCGATCGCTTCCTTCACGCGCGCCTGCCCGTACGTGAACTCCCAGTGGCCGGTCATGATGTCGACGCCGAGCAGCTTCTGCGCGCCGATCATGTCCTGGCCCCGCGTCCACAGCGACGTGGCCGATCCCTGCCACGTGTCGCCGCCGTCGAGCAGCAGCGCGCCCGGCCGCGAGGCCTTCAGGCGCTTCACGAGCGTGGCGAGATGCGCGAAGCCGCCCATGCGCCCATAAGCCTTCGCCGCCTGCGCGAAGTCGAGGTACGTGAAGGCGTAAGCCTCGCGCGAGCCCGGCTTGATCCCGTACGCACGCAGCAGCGCTTCGCCCACGAGGTGCGGCGGCTTTCCGGCCACGGGCCCCACGCCGATGCTCGCATCGGGCTCGCGGAAATGGACCGGCAGGAGCTGCGCATGGCAATCGGTCATGTGCAGCAGGCTTGCGGTGCCGAAGCGCGGGATGTCGTAGAAGTCCTCGCCCTCGCCTGCCAGCGCGCGCCCCGAGGCGATCGGCAAGCCTGCGGCTGCGGCGGCCGCGAGCGCCTCGAGGAAACCGCGCCGGTCCATCAGAACTCGAGGTCTTCGGCGATCGCGCGGATACCGGCCTGGGCGCAGCGCTCGTCGTTCGGCGGGCCGGGGGCGCCGGAAACGCCGATGGCACCGACGAGCGAGCCCGCGGCCTCGATGGGCACGCCGCCCGCGATCGCGACGACACCGGGAATCTGGCGGATGCCCGCCGTGGGCCTTCCCGCCTGCAGCTCGCGATCGAGCTCCGAGGTCGGCATCTTGAAGTTGACCGCCGTGGCCGCCTTGCGCTGCGCCGTCTCCGCGGTGTGCGGCGGCGCGAAGCGATCGCGGAGCACGACCTGCGTGATGCCGCTGCGATCGACCACGGCGACCGTCACCTGGAAGCCTTCCGCGCGGCACTTGGCCATCGCGGCCTGCGCGGCCTTGAGCGCGGTCTCGGGCGTGAGCGCGCGCACCGTGAAGGTCCCTGCCTCGGCCGCCGATGCCTCGAGGCTTGCCGCCACGAAAGCCAGTGCAGTCATGCCGAAGCCGGCGAAGACCGCGTTCGGCTTCATTGGTTGACCGGGCTCTCGGGATCCATCAGCAACGCGACGACATCCTTGATCTGCTCCTCCGAGAGGATGCCGTTGTGGCCGAAGCGCGGCATGTTGGAGCAAGCCGCGAAAGCCTCCGAGTTGTAGACCTTCGCGTAGGCGTACTTCCGGTTCTCGGGCGTGAAGCCGCGCTTCCTGCCGAAGTTGTACAGGCTGGGCCCGATGGTGCCGAAGGCGATCTCCTTCTTCGTGAGCTCGTGGCAGGCATAGCAGTTGCCGCCGGCGATGACCTTGGGATCGTCGGTGTACTGCTTGCCCACGCCGGACTGCGCGATCTTCTCGCCGCGCTTCCAGTCGCCGAGCAGCTTGCCGTCGGCGGGATACCGGATGCTCGCGAGCTGTTCCTTCTCGATGCGCTCGGTGACGTCCTTCGGCAGGGGCTGGCCCGGCGGCCGATCGCTGCACGCCTTCTGGACGTCGTCCTGGTCGAGACGGTCGAGCTTCGCCTGGCCCTTCTCGATGAAGGAGGCCTTCATCACGGCGATGGCCTGCTCGGTGGTCACTTGCGGCGTGGACGAAGAGGGCGCCATGGTGCCGGCGCAGCCCGCCGCTGCCACGACGCACACCGAGGCTGCGAGGATGGACTTGTTCATGGCGTGCCCTCAGCGCTTGATGGACGGGCCATCGAAGGTGCCGCCATTGGCGTTCCTGGCGAGGTACATCGTGAGCGCGATCGAGGCGGGGGAAGTAAAGCGCAGCTCCGGGAAGCGCTGCTGCCGGAAGCAGTCGTTGAGGCGCCACTGGAACGACCTCACCTCGCCCTGCGAGACGCGATACGCGGGCCACGTGCCGTAGGCGTGCTGCACGTCCGCGGTCTTCGTGAGGTTGGGCAGGTCCTGCAGGCGGATGCGCTTGTCGTCCTGGCCATGGCAGGTGACGCAGCCGAAATCGTGCGGCCCGCCACGGAAGAAGAAGATCTTCCTGCCGAGCTCGTAGGCCTCGCGCTCCCTGGGGTGGTCGAGGGCGACTTTCATCTTCATGCCGCGCGACTGGGCCGTCACGTACGCCACGATCGCGTCCATCGGCACCTTCTTGCCGGGACCGCCGAAGGGATCCTTCGTCGCTTCCTCGAGCTTGAACCCCTGCAGCTTCACCATGCACGTGACCAGGCGCGACTCGAGGTCCTCCACCTTGTCCGTATCCGGGAAATACTTGGGCAGCACGGTATAGGCGCCCTTCACGACGCCGGGCCCGAGGCCCAGGTCGCATTGCTCGAGCGAGACGTTGCCGGGCCCGCGCTTCTGGTGCCACAGCGCCTCGCCCCTGGCTTCCCAGAGCTCCGCCGGGTTGCCTTCCCCCAGCGCCTCGCGGTAACGCTCGATTTCCTCGGCGGTGCTGCGCGGCGGCTGCTGTGCCTGCGCCGCGAAGGCCAAACCCGCCGCCAGCAACATGGCGATGCGATTCAAGTGCAAGTCTCCGTTTGTTCGAATTGTGCGGGCGCCTCCGTGACGCCCCGGGGCCGCCACCTGGACATCCCGGCCGGGTCGCGCGACGCGGCCATGTTGTCTAGGGCTTCAGGTAGACGAACCCCTCCTGCGCCTGCAGCCGCGCCACCTCGGCAACGCCCGAAGGCACGAGCTTCGCCTCTTCGATGACTTTCTTCGGGTCGATGTTCCGCGACCTGAGCGTGTATTCGCAGGCGCGGAACTCGACACCCCGGCCGACGAGATCCTGCACGGTGACCTCGAACGGGTTGCCGTTCGCGTCCTTCGCGTCGCGCAGGAGGAAGTCGATGCCGGCGGCGTGGGCGACGACGACGATCTTCACCTTCGGGTCGGCATCGAGGTGGTTGCGGACGTTGCGCAGCATCTGCGGGGCGTGGTCCGCACCCTCGTTCATGTGGTAGACGACCTTCACCGGGTCGCCGACGGCCGCGACGGCGGTCATCGCGATACCGGCGACGACCACCGCCAGCAGCCAACGCCATGCCTTCATGAGCTGTCCTCCTGCGCGGCGGACCTGCGCGCGCGATACCGCTCAGGCGGCGGCGATCGTGGTCTCGTCGGTGCGCTTGTCGCCGCGGTTGTCGGTCCAGGTGACCTGCACCTTGTCACCGGGCTTGCCGCCGGTGAAGCGGAACGACAGGAACGGGTTCTTGGATACCGCCGTGCCCCACTCGGCCGACAGCACCGTGCGGCCGTTGCACGTGGCCGTCACGTTCTGGATGAACCACGCGCCGATGTAGCCGCCGTTGCCGCTCGGATCGCGCCTGAGCCCCGTCTCCATCTCGTGGGCCATCAGCACGCGCACTTCGACCTTGTCCCCCACCATCTGGGCGCGGATCTTCATGGGATCTGCCATCGTTGCCTCCCTAGCCGCCGCAGCCGCCGAGCGTGACCTTCACTTCCTTGCTCGCGTAATAGAACTTGCCGTCACCGGCCTTCACCAGCGCGTAGACCTTCGAGGTCTCGGCCATCTTCACGCGGGTGTTCACCCACGGCTCCGTCCCGTTCGGGATGGAGAAGTTGGCCGCGAGGATGTTGGGGTTCTTCTCGATCAGGATGGCGATGTTCTGCGTTTGCGGGATCTTGCTCGCGATCGTGAACGGGACCACGGCGCCATTCTCCGCGATGTCCGGCGAGGTGATGGTGATGTCCGCACTCTGCGTGGGTTGCTGGCCGCCGAGCGCCTTCACGGCATCCTGCAGCGACTTGGTCTCGAACGCCTGCTGGTTCCAGCCGCCCTGCTGCGCCCAGGCGCTGCCCGGACGAAACAACCCCGCCATGGCGGCAAGCCCGAGGACCGCGGCGCTGCCGCTGCCCTTCAGCATGTTCCTCCGACCGCTCTGCATGCTTTCTCCTTCAAATGCGTGGCTGGCGCGCGAATGCCCGGCTGGCGCGAGCTATTGACCTGCATGGAAAATTATACCTGCGCGCCGTCGTGCCGGCACGGGAGATCGCCTGCCGCCGGGGGATCGTTATCCCTTCCAGCGCTCCGCAGCGGCGTCGTCGCTCTCGCGCGCATCGACCCAGCGGCCGCCCTCCGGCGTGTCTTCCTTCTTCCAGAACGGCGCCCGGGTCTTGAGGTAGTCCATGATGAACTCGCACGCCTCGAACGCCTCGCCCCGGTGCGCGCTCGCGACGCCGACCAGCACGATGCGATCGCCCGGCACGAGCGGGCCCACGCGGTGGATCACGACCGTGTCGATGAGATCCCAGCGCGCATGGGCCTGGGCGCAGATGTCCTCGAGGGCGCTCTCGGTCATGCCGGGATAGTGCTCGAGCGTCATGCCCTGGATGGCGTGGCCGTCGTTCGCGTCGCGCACGAGGCCCACGAAGCTCGCGAGCGCGCCCACGTCGCGGCGGCCGCGGGTGAGCACATCGAGCTCGCGGCCCACGTCGAAATCTCCAGCCTGCACCCGCACGTGCGCCATGGGCTCAGCCTCCCGTCACCGGCGGAAAGAATGCGACCTCGTCGCCGGGCCTGACCGGCGTGGCGAGGTCGGCCATGCGCTGGTTCACCGCCACGCGCCACGACTTTCCGGGCGCGAACGCTTCGCTCCAGCGCTCGCCGCGCGACCGCAACGCGTCGACGAGGCTCGCCACCGTGGGCGTTCCGGCCGGCAATGCCACCTGGTCGCGGGACAGACCCACGGTTTCGCGCAGGCTTGCGAAGAAGAGCAACGTGACCATGGCGCCCTACCCCGCCACCAGCCGCGCGCGGTGCAGGCCGAGGTACTTGATGATGAACGTGGCGACCGCCTGCGGATCGTTCACGTCGAGCTGCGGCAGGCGCGTGGCGAGCGGCTCGTCCGTGGCGATGGCGACGACATGCGCATCGTCGGGATGGATGAGCGGCGAGCGGCATTCGCGCCGGTGCACCTCGATCTTCGGGATCGGCTCGGTCTTGTAGCCCTCGACGATCACCAGGTCGCACGGCGCGAAGAGCCGCAGCTGCTCCTGGAGCGAGGGCTCCGGCACCCCGCGCAGCTCGTGCATGAGCGCCCAGCGCTGGCCGGAGCTCACCAGCACCTCGGTGCATCCCGCCTCGCGATGGCGGTACGAATCCTTGCCGGGCGTATCCACGTCGAAATGATGATGGGCGTGCTTGATGAGCGAGACGCGCAGTCCCTCCATCACGAGGCAGGGAATGACCTTCTCGATGAGCGTGGTCTTGCCGCTGCCGCTGTAGCCGGCGATGCCGATGACCTTCATCACCCGATTCTACCGCCCGCCATCGCCCGCAAGATCGGGAAACAGCCACGGCGTTTCGCGGGCGTGGCGCCGCTCGTACTCGGCGATCGCGCGTTCCTCGCGCAGCGTGAGGTCGATCTCGTCGATGCCCGCGAGGAGGCACTCCTTGCGGAAGGGGTCCACCGCGAAGCGCTCCTCGCTGCCATCCGGGAAGCGCACCGCCTGCGCCGGCAGGTCGATGGCGACCTCGGCCCCGGGATGCTCGCGCAACTGCTCGCGCAGGGCCGCCACGCGCTTCTCGGGGAGCACGATCGCGAGCACGCCGTTCTTGAAGGAGTTCTCGAGGAAGATGTCGCCGAAAGACGGCGTGATCCACGCACGCAGCCCGGAGCCCGCCAGCGCCCACACGGCCGCCTCGCGCGAAGAGCCGCAACCGAAATTCTCGGCCGCCACGAGGATCTTCGCACCGCGGTAGGCCGGACGATCGAGGACGAAATCCGGGTCGGTCTCGCGCAGGTCGTGGAAGAGGAAGTTCTGGTATCCCGCGCTGCGGGGCTGGCGCAGGAAGCGCGCGGGCACGATGCGGTCCGTGTCGACGTTCACGAGGTCGAGCGGCACGGCGATGGCGGTGAGGGTGGTGAACGGTTCCACGATGGGGTTACAGCAACTTGCGCACGTCGGTGATCGTCCCGGTCACCGCGGCGGCCGCCGCCATCGCGGGACTCATGAGGTGCGTGCGCGCGCCCTTCCCCTGGCGGCCCTCGAAATTGCGGTTGGAGGTGGATGCGCAGCGCTCGCCCGCGGCGACGAGATCGCCATTCATGCCCACGCACATCGAGCAGCCCGCGTCGCGCCATTCGAAGCCCGCATCGCGGAAGATGCGATCGAGTCCTTCGGCCTCCGCCGCGCGTTTCACGAGGCCCGAGCCGGGCACGACGAGTGCCGGCACCATCGCCTTGCGGCCGCGCACGACGTGGGCCGCGGCCCGCAGGTCCTCGAGCCGGCTGTTCGTGCACGAGCCGATGAAGGCGCGATCGATGGCGATGGCCTCGAGGCGTTGTCCGGGGGCGAGGTCCATGTAGCGCAGCGCCTTCTCCATGCTGCCGCGGCGCGTCACGTCGGGCTCGGCCGCGGGATCCGGCACGACGCCGCTGACCGGCGCCCCATGCTCCGGGCTCGTGCCCCATGTCACCATCGGCTCGAGCAGGCTCGCGTCGAGGGTCGCCTCGCGGTCGAAGCGCGCGTCGTCGTCGCTCGCCAGCGCGCGCCACCGGGAAAGCGCCTCGTCCCATGCCGCGCGGCGAGGTACCAGCGGCTTGTCCGCGAGATACGCGAACGTCACGTCGTCCGGGCTCACGAGGCCGCTGCGCGCGCCCGCCTCGATCGCCATGTTGCAGATCGTCATGCGCGCTTCCATCGACAGCTCGCGGATGGCGCTGCCCGCGAATTCGAGCGTGTGGCCCGTGCCGCCGAACGCGCCGATCTTCGCGATGAGCGCCAGCACGATGTCCTTGGAGTACACGCCCGGCTTGAGCGTGCCGTCGACCACGATGCGGAAAGTACGCGACTTCGCCTGCCACAGGGTCTGCGTGGCGAGGACGTGCGCCACCTCGGACGCGCCGATGCCGAACGCGAGCGCACCCATCGCGCCATGGGTGGACGTGTGCGAATCGCCGCACACGAGCGTCACACCGGGCTGCGTGATGCCCTGCTCCGGGCCGATCACATGCACGATGCCTTGGCGATCGTCGCCCACGGGAAAGAACGTGATGCGCGCGGCGGTGGCGTTGCGCTCGAGCGTCTCGACCTTGTCGCGCAGCTCCGGGTGCGTGATGTTCTCGCGACCGATGGTGGGCACGTAGTGGTCGGGCGTCGCGAACGACGCTTGCGGACGCCGCACCTTGCGCCCCGCGCGCCGGAGCGCCTCGAACGCGTGGAAGCTGCCGTCGTGCAACAGGTGCCGGTCGATGTAGAGCAGCGTGCGGCCACCGGCGCCGCTCGCTACCGCGTGCTGGTCCCAGATCTTTTCGTAGAGCGTCTTACCCACGGGCGTGGCTAACGGAACCGAAAAGCATCAGACGCAGATGAACACAGATGAACACAGATAAAACCTTTACAACGAGCGCGTTCCTGCACCGGGAATTATCGGGTCTCATCTGCGTTCATCTGTGTTCATCTGCGTCTAATGCTTTTTGCGCGCATGAACTTACTTCGGCAAGTGCCCGATGGAGTCTGCGTATTTCTTCATCGCCTCCTCGCCAAGGTATTCCTTCTCCCAGGCGCGCACCTGGTCGAAGCCGGCGAAGGTATGCAGGTCCCCGAGCGGATGCTTGCGGAAGCCTTCCATGAACCGGGTCTCGGCCACGGGCCCTTCGGCCTTCATTTGGGCCGCGAGGTCGTGCATGGCCGCGAGCGCGGAGCGCAGCATCGCGTTGGGCGAGATGCACACGGCGATCTGCAGCGCGCGCAATTCGTCCAGCGTGAAGCGCGGCGAGACGCCGGTCATGTTGTAGAAGACCGGTCCCTGCACCTCGCGGCAGATGCGCCGCACTTCGTCCTCCGACGTGGGCCCCTCGATGAACGCGAGATCGGCGCCGGCGGCGAGGAAGGCGTTGGCGCGGCGGATGGCCTCGTCGAGCGAGCCGCCGGAAGCACCGCGCGCATCGGTGCGCGCGACGAGCACGAAATCGGGATCGGCCGCGTCACGCGCATCGGCGGCGGCGCGAATCTTGCCCACCGCTTCCTCGAGCGGTATCACGAGGCGCCCCGCGACGTGTCCGCAGCGCTTGGGCATCACCTGGTCCTCGAGGTGGATGCCCGCGACGCCCGCGGCGATGTACTCGCGCACGGTGCGGATCACGTTGATGGCATTGCCGAAGCCGGTATCCGCATCGGCGATGAGGGGCACCTCCACCGCCGCGGCGATGTAGCGCGCGTTCGCGACCATCTCGCTCATCGTGGCGAGGCCCACGTCGGGCATGCCGGTCAGCGCGAGCGACGTGCCGTAGCCCGTCATGTAGATCGCCTCGAAGCCCGCGGCCTCGAGCACGCGCGCGCTCATGGCGTTGTAGCAGCCCGGCACGTAAAGCGCCGGTCCCCGCGCGATCAGCGCCCGCAACCGCGTGCTTGCGCGCTTCATCAGTCCACCTTCGCGCCGGATTCCTTCACGACCTTCGCCCAGATGGGCTTCTCGCGTTCGATGACCTTGCCGAATTCCTCCGCCGTGGTCCCGGCCGGCTCCGCGCCCGCCTTGGTCAGCCGGTCGCGAACCTCCGGATTCTTCAGCGCCGCGATCGCCGCATGCTCGAGCTTTGCCAGCACGTCCTTCGGCGTTCCGGCCGGGGCGAGAAGGCCGTACCACGTATCGGAGACATACCCGGGCACACCCGCCTCGCTCATGGTGGGGATGCCGGGCGCGGACGCGGAGCGATGGCCGCTGGTGAGCGCGAGCGCCTTCAACCGCTTTTCCTTGACGAGCGCGAGCACCGGCAGCAGTCCGTCCATCGCGAGCTGCACCTGCCCGGCCACCACGTCCTGCCGCGCCTGCGTGCTGCCCTTGTACGGCACGTGGACGATGTCCACGCCCGCCATCGACTTGAAGAGCTCCATGTTGAGGTGCGTGGCCGAGCCCGTGCCCGCGGAGCCGTAGTTGAGCTTGCCCGGATTCTTCTTCGCGTAGTCGATGAGCTCCTTCAGCGTGTTGAACGGCGTGGCCGGGTTCGCCACCAGCACCTGGTGCGTATAAGCCATGAGGGTGATGGGCTCGAAGCTCTTCACCGCGTCGTAGTCGGCCTTCGAATAAAGCGTCGCGTTGATCACGTGCGACGGGCTGACTGCGAGCAGCGTATAGCCGTCGGGCGCCGCGGCGGCGACGAACTGGGTGCCGACGAGCCCGCCGGCACCGGGTTTGTTTTCGATGACGACCGGTTGTCCGAGCTCCTTCGCCATCGCCTCGCCCACGGCGCGCGCGAGCGTGTCTCCGGTGCCGGCGGCCGCGAGCGGCACGACGATCCTGATCGGCTTGTTGGGATAGCCCTGCGCGAGGGCGCAGAGCGGCAGCAGCGACGCGGCGAGGAGCGCGAGAAGGCGTTTGGTCATGGTTCCTTGGCTGGAAAAGCAAATCGGGGCCGAAGCCCCGATTTTGTCATGGCCATGCCGAGCGGCGATATTGCGGGCGACGGGCGCTTGTCATCCCGGGCGGCGCTATTGCGGGGCGAGGAGCCCTTGTCATCCCGGGCGGCGCTATTGCGCCGATGGCCCGGGATCCAATCATTGGGCCCCGGCCTGCGCCGGGGCGACACACAATTGGGCCCCGGCCTGCGCCGGGGCGACGGTATTACTTCTGCTGCGTGACCGGCAAGGCGAGGCCGGGAGCTTTCGTCGGCTCGTCCATGCACGAGATCTTGCCCTTGGCCTGTCCCGGTCCGCCGATCTCGCCCGCGGTCGACGGCGAGTTGTCGCGACGGTTGCCGTCGGAGTTGGCGGTGCAGAACCTGTTGCCGACGATCACCGGGCTGGTCGGGGTTTCGAGCGGCCCCTCGTTGCGCAGCAGCGCGGCATTCACCGGGTTGCGGAAGAGCTCGGTCACGCCACCCTTCTTGTCGACGACGAGCACGGCATTGCGCTCGTTCGCGTCGACCCACATGTTGCCCTGCTCGTCGAACACGAACCCGTCCGCGCCTTCGAGGAGCGGGTGCTGCACGGCAACGTGGTCCATGCAGAGCGTGTTCGCCGTGAAGGTCACATCGCACCCCGTATGGATGTTGGGCGTGCTGTCCTTGTTCACGGAGACCTTCCACAGGGCGCCGCGTGCGGTGTCGGCGATGACGAGATCGCCCTTGAAGAACTGCAGGCCGTTGGCCACCAGCGGCTGCGAGCCCAGGTTGTTCAGCGCATTGCGCGTGGTGGGCGTCACCGTGATCGTGCCCGGGGGCAGCGAGCGCACATCACGCCCGATTCCGCCGACGCCCGCGGCATTGAGGTTGACCTCGTTCGCCATCGGCGGGATGCGGAAGACTTCGGTCGCCACGCCATCGGTCGAGATGCGCCAGACGCGGCCCTGGCCCGTGGTGCCATCGCCCGTCCACAGGTTGCCGTTCCAGTCGAACGCCACGCCGTTGGTGCCGGGAACGCCGGTCGCGAACACGGTCGCCGTCGGGGGGTTCGCCGCATTGGGCACGAAGCGATAGATCCGGTCGGTCTGCGTGACGTAGAGCTGGCCGTCGGGCCCGAACGCCAGGCCGCTGGGCGAGCACGGGCCGGGGATCACGCCCACGACGGTGCGTACGGGATTGGCGATGTTGACGCGGTAGACCGGGCAATCGCCAGTGGCGCGCGCGGGGACATAGAGATTGCCCGCGGCATCGCTCGTCATGCCCTCGATCACCTCGGGCGTGGTGACGAGCGTGCGGAAAGTGGGTTGCGAAACGCTGTCGTCCGCGAGTGCGGCTCCGGACAACGAGAGTGCTGCCAGTACGGCGATGGACGTACCCTTCATTGGTCTCTTCCTCCTCGATCGTTGGATTCCCCCCATGGGCCGAACATGGGGGCGCAAAACTTTATTCCGATTTCGCGACGACGGTGAGCTGCGGGGGCGGGGCGGGCTCCGTCCCCGGCAGCTCGGCGCGCTCGATGGCGGCGAACTTGTCGCTGATCTTGCGCCCGGTGATGGCGACCTCGTTCACGTCCTCGTGGGCCTGGCGGATGTGGTCGGCGAGCTTCTTCATGCGCTCGTCGAAGCGGCCGAACTCGCGGCCGAGCTTGCCGAGCTCGTCCTTGATGATGTGGATCTGCTTGCGGGTCTCCACGTCCTTCAGCACCGCACGCGCGGTATTCAGCACCGCCATGAGCGTCGTGGGCGACGTGATCCACACACAGCGCTGCTGCGCGTACTCGACCACGTCCCGGTGGTGCGCATGGATCTCCGCGAAGACGCTTTCCGCGGGGCAGAACATGAGCGCGCCGGTGGTCGTCACGCCGGGAATGATGTACTTGGACGCGATCGCATCGACGTGGCGCTTCACATCCGCCTTGAATACGCCGGGCGTCACCTTCTCGGGCCCGTCGGCCAGCATGCGCTCGTAGTTCTCCAGCGGAAACTTGGAGTCGATCGCGATCAGGCCCGTAGGCTCCGGCAGCTTCAGCACGCAATCGGCGCGCACGCCGGTGGAGAAGGTGTACTGGAACTCGAAGACGCTCGAGGGCAGCGCGTTGCGCACGATGTCCTCGAGCTGGCGCTCGCCGAGTGCGCCGCGCGCGCTCTTGCTGCCGAGCAGGTTCTGCAGGCTCACGACGTTGGTCGCGAGCGCGTCGATCTTCTTCTGCGCCTCGTCGATCGCCTGCAGGCGCGTCATCACCGACAGGAACGTCTCGTTGGTCTTGCGGAAGCCGTCCTCGAGCCGCTCGTTCACCCGGCCGCTGATCTCGCCCAGGCGCTCGTCCACGCGCTGCTGCAGCGTGCGCTCGAAGGCCTGCAGCGACTGGCGGTTGCGCTCCAGCTCCTCGCTCACGGCGCGGCGCAACCGGTCCCCCTCCTCGCTCTGGCGCGAGGCGATGCGGTCGGACGATGCGTCGAGCCCCGCGCGCAGCTCCGCCAGCATGTCGCGATGGCGTCCTTCCTGGCCGGAGCGCACGGTGATCGCGAGCCAGGCGACGGCCGCCACGAGGAGCACGACCATCACGAACAGCACGAAAAGCAGCGCGGGGATTTCCATGGCGCCCATTGTGGCAGTTACGATGGCCGCATGCCCGAGCTGCCCGATGTCGCCGTCTATCGCGAAGCCCTCGAGCGCCACGTGGTGGGCCTGCCGCTCGAGCGCGTGCGCCTCGTGAGCATGTTCGTCCTGCGCAGCGTCGATCCGCCGATCGACGCCGTCACCGGCAAGGTCGTGCGCGGCGTGCGGCGGCTGGGCAAGCGCGTGGTGCTCGCCTTCGACGACGAGCTCTTCCTCGTGCTCCACCTGATGATCGCGGGGCGCCTGCGCTGGCGCGCCACCGCGCAGAAGCCGGGCGTGGCCGCGAAGGGGCTGCTCGCGTCGTTCCACTTTCCCGCGGGCACGCTTTTCTTCACCGAAGCGGGAACGCGCAAGCGCGCCTCGCTGATGGTCGTGCGCGGCGAGGCGGCGCTCGCGGCCCTGGATCCCGGCGGCATCGAGCCGCTTGCCGCGACGCTGGAGGCGTTCAGCGAGGCGCTCAAGCGCGAGAACCACACCGTCAAGCGCTCGCTCACCGATCCGCATCTCTTCAGCGGCATCGGCAACGCCTACTCGGACGAGATCCTCCACGCCGCCCGGCTCTCACCCCTCAAGCAGACGCGCCTGCTGGACGGGGAGGAGATCGCGCGCCTGCACGAGGCCACGCGCGTCACGCTCAACTCGTGGACCGACATCCTGCGCCGCGAGGTGGGCCAGGGCTTCCCCGAGACGGTCACCGCCTTCCGCGAAGGCATGGCCGTCCACGGCCGCTTCGGCAAGCCCTGTCCCGTGTGCCAGGCGCCGGTGCAGCGCATCGTGTATGCCGAGAACGAGTGCAACTACTGCGCGCGCTGCCAGACGGGCGGCAGGCTCCTCGCGGACCGGTCGCTTTCGCGGCTGCTGAAGGACGACTGGCCGCGTTCCATCGACGACCTGTGAGCCTCAGGGCTCGCGCCAGGTGACCCTGTGAGCCTCAGGGCTCGCGCCAGGTGACCCCTTCACGCGCGAAGATCTCCCGCAGCTCGCCCGATTTCGCGAGCGCGGCCATCGCCGCCTCGAGTGCCTCCTGCAGCTCCGCGTTCTCCGCGGTGACGGCCATGCCCAGCACCCACGACAGCCGGTTCACCACGGCGACAGGTGCCGCTTCGATCGCGACGTCTTCCGCGCCGCGCAGCCCCGCCTCGAGCTCGCTGCGCCGCGCGAGGCCCGCCACGCTGCGCCCGTCCCTGATCGCGCCGGCGACCTCGTAGCCGGAAGCCAGGTGCACGATGTCGTTGCGAAGCGCCCCCTGGCCGTAGTCGAGCAGCACGATGGAACCGAGCCCACCGGTTTCCGCCGCGACCTTCTTCCCGCGCAGCGCCTCGAGCGTGTCCGCGCGGGGCAGCGCCTTCGTGCTGCGAGCGAGCGCGAGGCTATCGCGGAAGTAGCCGCCGAAGATGTGCACGCGCTTGTTCTTCGCGAGCTCCGGTGCGACCGGGACGTGCAGCATCACGTCCGCGGGGCCGTAGCCGAGGTAGTGTCCTTTCCAGACCATGTTGCGCAGGTCGTCCTCGACGCTTTCGTCGGAGGCCGGGAAAGGCATGAGCGAAAGCCGCACGCCGAGGGCCTTCGCGAGGGCCTGTGCCACGTCCACGTCGATGCCATGCCCCGCGCGGTCGAACGGCGGAAAGTCCTCGTAGACCGCCACGCGCAGCATCCCGCGCGCACGGATCTCCTCGAGCGTATAGGCGCACGCGGCGCTCGCGACGGCCCATGCGGCGAGCGCCAGCAGCAGCGCGCTAGCGCGAAGACGTGAGCGACGCACGGCGGCTCTCGAGGTAGGCCTTGATCGCCCAGATCGCTTCCTGGTTCAGCACGGATTCGAACGGCGGCATGTAGGTCATGCCGTTGCGGATCTTGCCGCGGCGCACGCTCTGGAGGAAGTAATCGTCGGTGTCGGGCGCGAGGTCGAGCTTGCGCAGGTCCGGGGCGATGCCGCCGGAGATCGCCTCGAGCCCGTGGCAGCGCGCGCAATTCTGGTTGAACGCCGACGAGCCGACCTCGACTGCCACGGGGAGATCGCGGTACGGGTTCACGTCGCGCCATTCGGCGCCCAGCGTGGGCAGGCGGCTTGTGTCCACCGCCTGCGGGGTGACGTCGCCATGCGCAAACGCGAGATTCGCGCACGCCATCGACAACGCCGTCAGGATCGAACGTTTCAGCATCACGGCAGCTTCCTCCTCGGTTGAGTTCGCGCATCTCCTCGCAAGACGCGTGCCGTGCCCGATTCGCACCGTCACATCGCTGCTGCCGCTTTCCCACGTCCGGGAATCGGTTTCGCCGCTTTCAAGACTGGTCCTGCAGGCGAACAAAAAAAGGGCGCCCGAAGGCGCCCTCAAGCAACCGCCCTGGGAATAGGCGGTCAGCCACCTCACTAGAAGAAGAGGATCGCGCCCAGGGCGAAGGTGGTGATCTTCGCGGCCTTGGTCGAATCGTTCTTGATGTCCTCGCGCACGTACTCACCGGTGAAGGTGATGTACTTGTTGAACGTGTAATAGACGCCGGCCGTGCCCGCCGGAGACTTGCGGTCGCAACCGCCGCAGAGCGGCGAGTTGTCGTCCTTGTTCTCGCCGTACGAAAGGCCCACCTTCGTCGCGCCGAACTTGTAGGTGCCCTGCGCGAAATAGCCCGTCGATTTCTGGCGATCGCCGTTGGCATCGACCGTGAGGAAGAACTGCGCGCCGACGGTCGACGCACCCAGGCCCTTGCCCTGGAAGCCGTACAGCACGCCCTCGAAGTCGCCGATGCCGAGCTTGCCGCCAAGCTCATACCCCTCGGCACGATGGCTGCCGGGGCCGCTCGTGTCCTGCGACACGAGGCTGCCCCAGATCTTCACCGGCGCGCCCATCGCCTTGGACGCCCACGTGGCATTCGCCTGGAAGCCCGGCTGCTTCGTCTCCGTGCCGGCGAACTGCGACGGATGGAAGATGCCGCCTTCGGCCGTGAAGCCGCCGAAGTCCGGCGTCTTGTAGGTGATCTGCGGCTGGAAGCCCACGTACATGTAGCCGTGGCTGATCATGCCGAACGTGGTGTTGAACGGCACCGCCGCGTTCGCGTTGCCGCCCACGCCCAGGATCGTCATGTCCGAGAGGATGATGTCGCGCCCGAAGATGCCGATGTCGCGTCCCACGGTCACGGTGCCGAAGGTCGGCTTGCCGAAGGAGAAGAGCGCATTGCGCGTGTCGATCTGGGAGAACGGCGACAGCGCCGAGGTGGGATCCGCGTTGTGCGGCAGCCCGATGATTTCGCTCCTGTCGTTGATGCCGGGCGCGAAGCCGAAATGCACCTTCACGTCCCAGCCGTCGACCTGGGTGCCGAGCTTGAAGTTGATCCACGCCGGCAGCAGGCCGTTCTCGACCGCCGAGTTGTGCGTGGTGGTGAAGTTGCCGTCGGCGCCGCGCGCCTCGACCTCGCGGTTCACGTAGAAACCGTTCACCGTACCGCTCACACCGAACAGCCAATCCCCGGATTGCATCTCCCAGGCGTGGGCCGTCGGTGCCATCGCGGCACTGCACCCCAATGCGATGACCGAAGCCGTACGCCGCGCGATTGCCTTGTTCATTCTCATCTCGCTTCCCTCCGATTTGGGTTTGTGTGGTGGCGCCGGGCTTCCCGGCCCGGCGGGCGGTAGGGGCAACGCCCGTGCCACCTCCTGTCGCGCAGATGCCAAGGCCTTGACGGTGCTCAGGGAAATGACAGGTTGGCACCCGGGGAAATGGCGCCCATACTGAGCCGCGCTGGAACAGGACTTGCTCCAACCCGGAACACTGTCACGCGATTACGCGGGCATCGGAGGCGCCACCGGACCCCCCCGGCGGCGGAAAGGGAGGAGATATGTTGGCGATCAACCCCGGCGAGCGCTGCGAAGCCTCGCCGCTGACGGACACGCTCGCCGCTGGCATGCAAACTGCGCCTGCCGCGGCCGTGGCAATCGAAAAATCCTGGGAACGCTGCCGCGGCTTCGGGCTGGAGGAAGGCGTGCTCCCCGACTACGCGCCCCTCGACGGCAAGCGCCTCGGCGAGGCGCTCGATGCGAACCGCATCCTCGCGGTCCACGCGATGCCGATCATGGAGACGCTCTACGAGCAGATCGTCAACACGGACAGCATGGTCATCCTCACGGATGCCGGCGGCCTCGTGCTGCATTCGCTCGGCGACGACGCCTTCCTCGAGCGCACGAAGAAGGTGGCGCTGCGCCCGGGCGTGTGCTGGTCGGAGGAAAGCAAGGGCACCAATGCGATCGGGACCGCGATCTTCGAGGAGGTCCCGGTGCTG
>DATMJE010000290.1:0-10088 GCA_035553995.1 Usitatibacter sp.
GCGACTGCGGATGCTCCATGTTTGTAGAGGGCTTCCTGCCGCCAGGAAGTGGCACGAGGGCAATTCCGCGAATGCAGCGCGCGCACACGGCGCCGAGGACGAGGACGGTGAACAAGGAAGCAAGCGGCTTGCGGCGTGCGAACAAGGCGAGCGGCCAACGCCTTCAATGTCGTTCCTCCATCGGAGGGTCGGATCATAACGCCACTGCGGCGTACGATAACCGGCGACCTCGCCCAGACCGGAAGCCCGAATGAAGCTGAACGCGAGAAAGGTCCTGCCGGAAATCAGCGCGCATGATCGGCCGACCGACCCGCGGCGGCGTGGCCTGCTGGCCGTCATGGCTGCCGGTCTCGTCCTGCCCGCACGGGCGAAATCCATCGGGGGCTCCCTGGAAGTGAAAGGCCTCGTCGAGCACCCGCTGTCCTTTTCCGTCGAGGACCTTCGCGCGATGCCCCAGCAGACGCTCGCGGACCGCCGGGCCCGCGATGGCGCGCCGGCGGAATCGAGGCTCGGCGGCGTTCTCCTTCGGCATGTGCTGGACAAGGCGAAGCTCGTGGAGCGGAAGCCGAAGGATCTGCGCAAGACGTTGATCATCGCGCGAGCGCGCGATGATTACCTCGCGCTCTTCACGTGGGTAGAGCTGTATCTGCTCTCGGCGGGAGAAGGCGTGCTGGTCGTGCTCGACCGCGATGGGTCGCCGCTCCCGCCGTCGGAGGGGCCGATTGCGCTCGTATCCCTGCACGACGAGCGTCCCGGGCCACGGCACCTCAAGTGGCTCGAATCCATAGAGGCGCGCATCATCGAGGCTACGTAGACCGCTGCCGTAGTTCCGACCGGAACGCACTTACGGAAGGAGGTGCCGATGAACTTCGCCGATCCTCGCAAGGCATCCAACGTGCGCGCGTTTTTCTTCCTGGCGTTGGGGCTGGTGATGGCGGGCACCTATGGGAGCGAGGCCGTGCAGGCCGGAGTCCCCGGCCGTTTCGTGATGGCGATCGGGTGGCTCGCCGTCGGGCTCGCACAAGGCTATCAATCGCTCTTCGAGATGCCGGTGACGGCCCGCAACGCGAGCGAGCGGGCGCGCGCCCACTACCGGCTTGCGCGATTCGTCACGCTGTTTGCGTTCCCCACCATCCTCATCGGCATCGCGATGCGCTGACCGTCCGGCTCAGGGCGGCTCGCAGGGCTCCCAGGAGCCTGACGTCTGGTTCCTGCAAAACGCAGGCTCCACGCCGCGCTTCACCGCCCAACAATCGCCGCGGGGATCCAGCCAACCCGAGGGCGCCGTGCGAGAAGAAGAAGCGCCCGGATCGTTCCTGAACGATATGTCCAGCGTGAAGCGGCTCAATTGTCCGTGCGACAGCTCGATATCGGACGCCCGGAGCGTGATGCGCATTCCCCGCAGCGAGAAATGCCTGGTGCGGCCATATTCGGGGTAAAGGCCGCAATCGCCCACCAGGTCGTTCCACCGGAATTGACCTCGCGTGTGCCAGGGCGCTTCACCGCCCTCGGCCAAAAGGCTCCACTCGATCTTTGACGTACCCTCGTTCAGCAGGCACATCATGTCGGGGACGTAGATGATGGAATCTGTCGAAATGGAGTCCATGTAGCCGGCGCTTCCTCCATCGCACGAGAAGAGATAGAGCGGCCGGCCATCCGCGGCCTTCACGGGAAACCAGAAGCCGATCCTCGAGCCATCGGCCGGAATTCCGATGTGGAGCTCGGTCTCGGTGATGGCTGGCCAGGCCGCGGGCTGCACGGGCGTCGCCTGCATCGAGAGCAGGAGAAAAATCATTTCGCGATTGTAGGGCAGCGAAGCGCGACACGCACCGCGCTGGCGCATGCACTCCTCACGCGCACCTTGGCGGAGCATTCGATTCCCGCGCGGTGAGGTTTCCAAGCGCGACGCAGCGCGATTTCGCAATCGGATCATCGCGCTAGCAAACGCCGGCATGATCTGGCACGTCCCTCGCTAAGTGCTTCCCCGAAACGCGCGGCGAACGATGCGGCGCGTTCGAGCCACCACAATCAAGGGGAAGGAAACGCAATGAAACGTCGCTCGTTCTTCAAGGCGCTCGCACTCGCAGGCGCCCTGTTCGGAGCAACCTTCGCCGCCGCAGACGCGGCCGCGCAGCAGAAGACCGTCAAGGTCGGCATCCTGCATTCACTCTCGGGCACCATGGCCATCAGCGAGACGGTCCTCAAGGACACCGCGCTCATGGCGATCGACGAGATCAACGCCAAGGGCGGCGTCATGGGCTACAAGATCGAGCCGGTCGTGGTCGATCCCGCATCCAACTGGCCGCTGTTCGCGGAGAAGGCGCGCCAGCTCATCACCCAGGACAAGGTCGCCGTGACGTTCGGCTGCTGGACGTCGGTCTCGCGCAAGAGCGTGCTGCCGGTGTTCGAGGAGCTGAACGGGTTGCTCTTCTATCCGGTGCAGTACGAGGGCGAGGAGCTCTCGAAGAACGTCTTCTACACCGGCGCCGCGCCCAACCAGCAGGCCATTCCCGCCGTCGAGTACCTCATGAGCAAGGACGGCGGCGGCGCCAAGCGCTTCGTGCTGCTGGGCACGGACTACGTCTACCCGCGCACGACCAACAAGATCCTGCGCGCGTTCCTGCACTCGAAGGGCGTGCAGGACAAGGACATCGACGAGAAGTACACACCGTTCGGCCATAGCGACTACCAGACCATCGTGGCCGACATCAAGAAGTTCTCCGCGGGCGGCAAGACGGCGGTCATCTCGACCATCAACGGCGACTCGAACGTGCCGTTCTACAAGGAGCTCGGCAACCAGGGCCTGAAGGCGACGGACGTGCCCGTGGTCGCGTTCTCCGTGGGTGAGGAAGAGCTGCGCGGCGTCGACACCAAGCCTCTGGTGGGCCACCTCGCCGCGTGGAACTACTTCATGTCGGTGAAGAATCCCGAGAACGACGCGTTCAAGAAGAAGTGGGCCGCCTACGCCAAGGCGAAGAATTTGCCCGGCGCGGACAAGCCGCTCACCAACGACCCGATGGAAGCGACGTACATCGGCGTCTACATGTGGAAGCAGGCCGTCGAGAAGGCGAAGAGCTTCGACACCGACAAGGTCGTGGCCGCGATGGCCGGGCAGACATTCAAGGCGCCGGATGGCTTCACCGTGAAGATGGACGAGAAGAACCACCACCTGCACAAGCCGGTGATGGTCGGCGAGGTCAAGTCGGACGGCCAGTTCAACATCGTCTGGAAGACGCCGGGCCCGATCAAGGCGCAGCCGTGGAGCCCGTTCATCCCCGGCAACGACAAGAAGAAGGACGAGCCGGACGTCGGCGTGAAGCCGGACGCGATGAAGAAGTCGTGATGGTGAAGGCATAGCAGCCAGGCGGTGGCGCTTCCCGCGCCACCGCCTTCATTCCCGCACGAACGCGTCATTCCGGCGCAGGCCGGAATCCAATCACCGACCATCAACCCATGCTCCGTTACTTCCTTCTCCTCGTGTTCCTGCTGTTCGCCGGCGATGCTGCCGCCGCGCTCGACGCGGCCCTGGTGTCGAAGCTCGCGACCGGCGACGGCGACGAGAAGTCCGCGGCCATCGGTACGCTCGTTGCGAGCGGTGACCCGCAAGCCGCGGTGCTGCTCAAGGCGCTGGCGGACGGGGAGGTGCAAACGGCGGGCACGCGCGTGCTCATCGTGAAGGGAGAGTCGGCCACCGACGCCGCGACGGGCGAAGCGGTGACCCCGCTGCCCGATTCGCGCGAGGACGTGGTCGTCAACAACCGCCTGCGCCGCGAGCTCGACGGTGCCATGGCGGGCCTCAGGCTCTTCGCGCCCGAGCGCGCCGTGCGCGCGGCTTCGATCAAGGAGCTTTCCGGCAACGCCGGCGATTCGATGCGGCCGCTGGTGAAGAAGGCGCTCGCCCACGAGAAGGATCCGGACCTGCGCGCGGACCTTGCGATGATCGCAGCGAGCCTGGACCTGAAAAGCGCCGATCGCGCGGAACGCCTTGCCGCGGTGAGACTGCTCGGCGCCTCGGGAAACCCCAACAGCAAGTCATTGCTCCTGGGCCTCGTCGACAAGGCCGCCGAGCCCGACGAAGAGATCCGCAAGGCGGCGCAGGCGAGCCTGCGCACGGTGGAGGCGCGCCTTGCCCGCGCGCAGTTCGCGGGACTCGTCTTCTCCGGCGTGAGCCTCGGCTCGATCCTGCTGCTCGCGGCACTCGGCCTTGCGATCACGTACGGCCTCATGGGCGTCATCAACATGGCGCACGGCGAGCTCATCATGATCGGCGCCTACACGACCTACGTCGTGCAGAACTTCTTCCGCGCCCACCTGCCCGGTGTTTTCGACGCCTACCTCGCGGTGGCCGTGCCGGCGGCGTTCGCGATGGCGGCGCTCGTGGGCATGGCGCTCGAGCGCAGCGTCATCCGCTGGCTGTACGGGCGCCCGCTGGAAACCCTGCTCGCGACGTGGGGCATCAGCCTCATGCTGATCCAGGGCGTGCGCACGCTCTTCGGCGCGCAGAACGTGCAGGTGGAAAATCCCGCGTTCATGTCGGGCGGCGTGGAGATGTTCTCCGGCGTGGTGCTGCCCTTCAGCCGCATCGTCATCATCGGTTTCGCGTTCGCCGTCGTGGCCGGCGTGGCGCTGCTCCTCACGCGCACGCGCCTGGGCCTCTTCGTGCGCGGTGTCACGCAGAACCGCGCCATGGCCGCGTGCGTCGGCATTCGCACCGCGCGCGTCGATACGTGGGCGTTCGGGCTGGGCTCGGGCCTCGCGGGCCTCGCCGGATGCGCCCTCTCGCAGATCGGCAACGTGGGCCCGGACCTGGGCCAGTCTTACATCGTCGATTCGTTCATGGTCGTGGTGCTGGGTGGCGTGGGGCAGCTCGCGGGCACCATCTACGCCGCGCTGGGCCTCGGGTTCGCCAACAAGCTGCTCGAATCGTGGTCCGGCGCCGTGATCGCCAAGATCGTCGTGCTGGTGTTCATCATCGTGTTCATCCAGAAGCGCCCGCAGGGGCTCTTCGCCCTCAAGGGCCGCGCGGTGGAAGCGTGATCTCGCGGCTCTACGGTGCCAAAGGCTGGAGCGCGATCGTCGCCGCGGCGCTCGTCGTGTTCGCGGTGTTCCCCATCCTGAACCTGGTCCTCCCGCCCGAGCACCCGCTGCATGTCTCCGCATTCGGTGTCACGCTCGGCGGCAAGATCATGTGCTACATGATCGTGGCGCTCGCGATGGACCTCGTGTGGGGCTACGCGGGCATCCTCTCGCTGGGCCACGGCCTGTTCTTCGCGCTCGGCGGCTACGCGATGGGCATGTACCTCATGCGGCAGATCGGCCGCGAGGGCGTGTACCACAGCGACCTGCCGGATTTCATGGTCTTCCTCGACTGGAAGGCGTTCCCGTGGCAGTGGTGGAACTCCGACTCGTTCGCCTGGGCGCTCTTTCTCGTGGTGGCGGTGCCGGGGCTGCTCGCATTTGTTTTCGGCTATTTCGCCTTCCGCTCGCGCGTGAAGGGCGTGTATTTCTCGATCATCACGCAGGCGCTCACCTACGCCGCGATGCTGCTCTTCTTCCGCAACGACACCGGCTTCGGCGGCAACAACGGCTTCACCGATTTCAAGCGCATCGCGGGCTTTCCCATCGCGACCGCCGGGACGCGCATGGCGCTCTTCGCGATGACGGGGGCCACGCTCATCGCGACACTGCTCTTCGGCCGCTTCCTCGTGACGTCGCGGTTCGGCCGCGTGCTCGCCGCCATCCGCGATGCCGAGGCGCGCGTCATGTTCTGCGGCTACGACACGCTCTGGTACAAGCTCTTCGTCTGGACCGCCTCCGCCGTGCTGTGCGGCATCGCGGGCGCGCTGTACGTGCCGCAGGTCGGCATCATCAACCCGAGCGAGATGTCGCCCGCGAACTCGATCGAGATCGCGATCTGGACCGCGGTGGGCGGGCGCGGGACGCTCATCGGCCCGATCCTCGGCGCGGGCCTGGTGAACGGCGCGAAGAGTGTCTTCACGAATGCGTTCCCGGAGTTCTGGCTTTACGTGCTGGGGCTGCTCTTCATCCTCGTGACGCTTTTCATGCCGCAGGGCGTGGTGGGCCTGGTGCGCCAATGGAAGTCGCGCGCATGAAGATGGAGGATCCGGTCGCCGCACCCGTCGCGGGCAAGCTTCCCGATCCCGACCATCGGCCCTGGCCCTGGTGGCCGCCCGCGGCGCCGCGGCCGCCGCTCGTGGAAGCGAAGCCGGACAACTCGAGCGATGCCACCTTCGGCCGCCACGTCGACGCCGACGCGCTCGACCTCGCGCACGGCGTGGTCCTCTACCTCGAGGACATCAGCGTCTCGTTCGACGGGTTCAAGGCCCTCAATAATCTTTCGCTCGCGATCGACGCGGGCGAGCTGCGCTGCGTGATCGGCCCCAACGGCGCGGGCAAGACCACGATGATGGACGTGATCACCGGCAAGACGCGCCCGGATGCCGGCCGCGCCTTCTTCGGCCAGACGATCGACCTCACGCGCCTCACGGAAGCGCAGATCGCGCATGCGGGCATCGGGCGCAAGTTCCAGAAGCCCACGATCTTCGAGCACCACAGCGCGTTCGAGAACCTCGAGCTCGCCATGAAGGCGGACAAGCGCGTGCGCCGCTCGCTCTTCGCGCGGCTTTCTGCCGAGGAGGGCGACCGCATCGCGGCGACACTCGAGCGCATCCGCCTCGCCGCGGAGTCCGACCGGCCGGCGGGACTGCTCTCGCACGGGCAGAAGCAGTGGCTCGAGATCGGCATGCTGCTCATGCAGGAGCCGCGGCTGCTGCTGCTGGACGAGCCCGTCGCCGGCATGAGCGACGAGGAGACCGAGCGCACCGCGGAGCTCTTCCTTTCGCTCGCGGGCGAGCATTCGCTGGTGGTGGTCGAGCACGACATGGCCTTCATCGCGTCGATCGCGCGCAAGGTCACCGTGCTGCACGAGGGCAGCGTGCTCGCCGAGGGGGCGCTCGATGTCGTGCAGAACGATCCCAGGGTGATTGAGGTGTATCTGGGTAGATGACGTCGTGCACGTGGATAGATCACGGCACTTGATGCAGGGGATCTCACCACAAGAGGACACGGAGGACACAGAGGGTGGCACAGAGGAAAACATTCATTCCAATCCGGGGCTACGCTCGCCGCAGCCACGAATCACAAACATGGGTTTCCTCTGTGCCACCCTCTGTGTCCTCTGTGTCCTCCGTGGTGAATTCCCGTGCTTGAGTCGCCCAGATGCTAACGGTATCGAGTTTGAACCAGTGCTACGGCGGCAGCCACATCCTGCGCGACGTCGATTTCGCGCTGCCGGCGGGCAAGGTCACCGTCCTCCTCGGTCGCAACGGCGTCGGCAAGACGACGCTCCTGCGCACGCTGATGGGCCTCGTCCCCGCGAAGAGCGGCAGCATCCGCTTCGGCGCGGCCGACCTCACGCACGCGAAGACCGAGGAACGCGCGCGCGCCGGCATCGGCTACGTGCCCCAGGGGCGCGAGATCTTCGGGCGGCTCACCGTCGAGGAGAACCTCGAGATGGGCCTCGCGACGCAAACGCGCGGTGCGGCCGTGCCGGCGCGCATCTTCGAGATGTTCCCGGTCTTGAAGCAAATGCTGCGGCGCCGCGGTGGCGACTTGTCCGGCGGCCAGCAGCAACAGCTCGCCATCGGCCGCGCGCTCGCGATGGGCCCGAAGCTGCTCATCCTCGACGAGCCGACGGAAGGCATCCAGCCCTCGATCATCAAGGATATCGAGCGCGCCATCCGTACGCTCGCTTCCACCGGCGAGCTCGCCATCCTGCTCGTGGAGCAGTACTACGATTTCGCGCGCTCGCTCGCGGACCAGTATCTCGTCATGGAGCGCGGCGTCATCATCGCGCGCGGCGCGGGCGCCGACATGGACCGCGACGACGTCCGCGGGATGCTCGCAGTATGATCGGCCCATGCCTCCCGACGACGGTTCCCGCGCAGCGATCGGCTGGCGCGCGCGGCTCGAGCTTGCGTTCGAGCGTCGCGGCGCGCGCAGCGTGCTCGCCCATCGGCGCCACGAAGGGCCGCTCGTCGTGCAGAAGCCCCTCTATCCCGAGGGCGAAGGCGCCTGCCATGCGATCGTCGTCCATCCGCCCGCGGGCATTGCCGGGGGCGACGACATCGCGCTTTTCGTCGAGGTCGCCGAGGCGAGCCACGCGCTGATCACCACGCCCGGCGCGGGCAAGTGGTACCGGTCGTCGGGCGCCTGGGCCCGGCAGCGCAGCGACATGCGCGTCTCGGATCGCGGGTGCCTCGAATGGCTGCCGCAGGAAACGATCCTCTACGACGCGAGCCGCGCGGAAATTTCGTGGCACGCGGATCTGGCGGGCGAGGCGCGCCTCATCGCGTGGGACATCTTTTGCCTGGGGCGCACCGCGTCGGGCGAGAGCTACGAGCGAGGGGAAGCGCGCATCGAGACGCGAGTGCGCCGTGGCGGACGCCTCGCCTGGGTCGAGCGTGCGCGTCTCGATACCGGCATGCAGCGTTCGGCGGCGGGCCTGGCCGGAGAGCCCGTGTTCGGCACGATGCTCGCGAGCGCGCCCGCCATCGAGCCGGCGTGGATCGCGGCTTGTCGCGAGGAACAACCCGCCTCGGGGGAGTGCGCCATCACGACCGTGCCGTCCGTGCTCATCGCGCGCTATCGCGGCGATTCCACCGAGGCCGCGCGCCGCTACTTCGCCGCGCTCTGGCGCCGCCTGCGCGAGCCCCTGCTGGGACGCGCGCCGTGCGAGCCGCGCATCTGGCGCACATGACCGGCGTCGAGACCATGGTGCAGGCGTTATGCGCTGCCCACGCCGGCGCGCCGCTGCGCGTGGGTCCCAACGGCGGGCCGCGCAACGTGATGGAGGCGTACCGCGTGCAGGAGGGCGTGCTGCGCCAGCTTTCGCAGGGACGGCGGCCGACGGCATGGAAGGTGAGCCCCGTGCGCGACGGCTCGGACCCGCTCGCCTCCCCGGTGCCGGCGCAATGCGTGCATGCGAGCCCGGCGAGGCTCGCCACCGGGGAGCGCATCGTGCTCGGCGTCGAGTGCGAGATCGCCTTCCGCTTTGCGTCGACCCCACACGCGGAGACAGCGAATGCGCAGGATGTCCTCGAAAGCGTCGGCGAGGCGATCGTGCTGATGGAGCTGTGCGAGTCGCGCCTCGACGACTGGGCCGAAGCCTCCCCGTTGTGGCGGCTCGCGGATTTCCAGTCGCACGGCGCCTTCGTGCTCGGCAGCGGCACGACCGACTGGCGCGCGATCGACTGCGCGCGGCAGGAAGCGCAGCTCCTCATCAACGGCCGGCCTGCCGTGCGTTCGGCGGGCAGCCATCCCACGCGCGACCTTCCCGCGATGGTCGCCTGGGCGGTGCGGCATTGCGCGCGGCGCGGCATGCCGCTCGCGGCGGGCGACGTCGTGACGACGGGCTCTTGGACCGGCCTCACCGCCGTGCGCGGCGGCGAGCACTTGCGCGCGTTCTTCCCCGGGTTGGGCGATGCGAGCCTGTCCCTCGCTTAGCGCATGACGCACTCGCGCGGTGCTCGCGGCAGGCTCGTTCACGCAATTGGTGCAGAATCGTCGCGCCGCGACACCCCGATGCCGTTCGCGCATCGCGGGCATTCCTCTTGCATGTGCAGGCTTCGATGGAACTGACCCCACGCGAAAAGGACAAGCTGCTGATCTTCACGGCGGCGTTGCTCGCCGAGCGCCGCAAGGCGCGCGGCCTCAAGCTGAATTATCCCGAGGCCGTCGCCTTCATCACCGCGGCGATCCTCGAAGGCGCTCGCGACGGACGCAGCGTCTCGGAGCTGATGGGGTTTGGTGCCACGTTGCTCGCGCGCGACGAGGTGATGGAAGGCGTTCCCGAGATGATCCCCGAGATCCAGGTGGAAGCGACTTTCCCTGACGGGACCAAGCTCGTGACCGTTCACAACCCGATCGTTTGAAACGGTGTCCTCACCACGAGAGGACACAGAGGACACAGAGGGTGGCACAGAGGAAACCAATCCTTTCAATTTCCGGCTTCGATCATCGCAGCCACGAATCACAAACATGGGTTTCCTCTGTGCCACCCTCTGTGT
>DATMJE010000291.1:0-24275 GCA_035553995.1 Usitatibacter sp.
CGCGCTGATGGAATCGTGGCCGCAGCCCGCGCAGAGCGTGGAGACGGTCCCCTCGTAATCGCGGCGCGTGAAACCGAACGCATTGGTCGGCAGCTCCGGATAGTGCAGCTTGGGCTTAGCGAGGTAGGTCATCTCACTCTCCGATCGCGGCCGTGCGCCTGAACGGCGTCACGTTGAAGGTCTTCAGACATTGCACGATCTCCTTCTGGATGAAGCGCACCACAGCCGGGGAGTGACCAGATGACCTATCTCGCGAAACCGAAGCTTCATCATCCCGACCTGCCGAAGAATTCGCTCGGCCTCACGCGCCGCGACTACGAGGGGACCGTCTCCACGCTCTGCGCGGGCTGCGGCCACGATTCCATCAGCGCGGCCATCATCCAGGCGTGCTGGGAGCTCGCGATCCAGCCGCATCGCGTGGCGAAGCTCTCGGGCATCGGCTGCTCGTCGAAGACGCCCACGTACTTCCTCGGCCAGTCCCACGGCTTCAACAGCGTGCACGGGCGCATGCCTTCGGTGCTCACGGGCGCCAATCTCGCCAATCGCGACCTGATCTACCTCGGCGTCTCGGGCGACGGCGATTCGGCCTCGATCGGCCTGGGACAATTCGCGCACAGCATCCGCCGCGGCGTGAACATGACCTACATCGTCGAGAACAACGGCGTGTACGGCCTCACCAAGGGACAGTTCTCCGCCACCGCGGACCGCGGCTCGAAGGCGAAGCGCGGCGCGGTCAACACCGACGAGGGCATCGACCTCGTGCTGATGGCGCTGCAGATGGGCGCCTCGTACGTCGCACGCAGCTTTTCGGGCGACAAGAAGCAGCTCGTGCCGCTCATCAAGGGCGCGCTCACGCATGGCGGCGCGGCGTTCATCGACGTGGTCTCGCCGTGCGTCGCCTTCAACAACCACGAGGGCTCGACCAAGAGCTACGAGTACATCCGCGAGCACAACGAGGCCGTGAACAGCCTCGACGTGATCACCATGCACCGCGAGATCACCACCGACTACGAGCCCGGCACCGTGCAGGAAGTGCGGCAGCACGACGGCTCCGTGCTGCGGCTGCGCAAGCTCGATCCCGACTACGACGCCTCGGACCGCATCGCGGCGATGAATTACGTGCAGTCGCGTTATGCCGAGGGCGAGATCGCGACCGGCCTGCTCTATCTCAACGCGGAGCCGCGCGACCTGCACGCGAGCCAGAACACGGTGGCCACCCCCCTCAACCAGCTCGGCGAGCGCGAGCTCTGCCCCGGCAGCGCCGCCCTGGCGCGCTTCAACGAGAGCCTGCGCTGAGGGGCTGCGGGCGGCCTCGGCGCCGCCCGATTCGTGCGTACACTATCGGAATCCCACCCCGCACCGGATTCCCATGCGCAAGATCGACCTCCGCAGCGATACCGTCACGCAACCGTCCCCGGCGATGCGCGAGGCCATGGCCCGCGCGGAAGTGGGCGACGACGTCTTCGGTGACGACCCCACCGTGAACCGCCTGCAGGCGGTGTGCGCCGAGCGCTTCGGCATGGAGGCGGGGCTCTTCTTTCCGTCCGGCACGCAGTCGAACCTGGCGGCGCTGATGGCGCATTGCGCACGCGGCGAGGAGTGCATCGTCGGGCAGGAAGCGCACACCTATCGCTACGAAGCGGGCGGCATGGCCGTGCTGGGGTCGATCCAGCCGCAGCCGATCCAGAACAAGCCCGACGGGACGCTCGATCTCGCCGAGGTCGAGGCCGCGATCAAGCCCGACGACTCCCATTTCGCGATCACCAAGCTGCTCGCGCTGGAGAACACCATCGGCGGCAAGGCGCTGCCGCGCGAGTACATGGCGCGCGCGCTCGAGCTGGCCGGCCGCCGCAAGCTCTCGACCCACCTGGACGGCGCGCGCATCTTCAACGCCTCGGTGAAGCTGGGCATGCCGGTGGACCGGCTCTGCGCGGGCTTCGACACCGTTTCGGTGTGCCTCTCGAAGGGGCTCGGGACGCCCGCCGGCACCGTACTGGTGGGCAAGCGCGAGGTCATCGCGCGCGCGCGCCGCGTGCGCAAGATGCTGGGCGGCACCATGCGCCAGGTCGGCATCCTGGCGGCGGCGGGGGTGTACGCGCTGGAGCACAACGTGGAGCGCCTCGCCGAGGACCACGCGAATGCCGAGCGCCTTTCCAGGGGGCTCGCTTCGCTGGGCCTCAAGGTGGAAGGGCCGCACACGAACATGGTGTTCGCGCACATCCCGGTCGAGTCCGTCGCCGGGCTCAGGGCGCACCTCGAAGGCAACGGTGTCGTGGCGCTCGTGGGGCCGAAGCTGCGCCTCGTGACGCACCTCGACGTGGATGCGGGCGCCATCGACCGCGCTGTGGCCGTGTTCGCCTCGTTCTTCGAGAAGGCGACCGCCGCGGCGCACTAGCCGCGTGTCAGGCCGCCCGGTCCTGCAGCCCTTTCACACCCTGCTGCTTCGCGCAGTGGGCGCAGCAGAACATGCGGTTGCCCTGCTCCAGTCCGTGCCCCGCGATCTTGCAGCCGCAGTGCGCGCACGCCGGCGCCACGTGGTGGATCGCGCACTCGAAGCTGTCGAACGTGTAGGTCTTGCCATCGGCGGTCGTGAGCCGGAAGGCCTTGTCGTAGTCGTTGCCGCACATGTCGCATCGGGCCATCGGGGCGCTCCTCGGGTGACGATGGAGGACAGACTGCGGCGGCGGCGATTCGATCCCTTCCGTTCGCTCGCCGCGGCCGCCCTGGGGCTTTGCCTGCTGGGCCCGGGTGTCGCCCGCGCCGCCGATCCCATCGACATTCCGCCCTGGTTCACCGAGACGTTCCTCGATTTCCGGGATGACGTGCGCGATGCGGCGCGCGACGGCAAGCGCGTGATGGTCTATTTCGGCCAGGATGGCTGCCCGTACTGCAAGGCGCTCATGAAGGCCGGGTTCGGCGATCCCTCGATCGCCGCATTCACCCGCGAGCACTTCGTCGCCATCGCGCTCAACATCTGGGGCGATCGCGAGACCACGTGGCAGGACGGGCGCACGCTGCCCGAGAAGAAGCTCGCGCAGGCGCTGCGCGTGCAGTTCACGCCGACGCTGCTTTTCCTCGACGAGGCGGGCCGGGTGGCACTGCGGGTGGACGGCTACCAGCCGCCGGATCGGCTGCGCACGGCGCTCGAGTACGTCGCCGGGCACGAGGAGAAGCAGGTCGCGTATGCGGACTATGTCTCGCGCCGCTCCGCCGCGACCGCCGCCGAGCAGCGCTCGCGCGAGCCTTTCCTCGAGGCGTTCCCGGTCGACGTCCCGCAACTGCTGGCCCGCGGGCGGCCCGTGCTGGTGGTCGTGGAGCGCGCCGGCTGCACCGAGTGCGAGGAACTGCATCGCGAGGCGTTCGCGCGTGGCGACATCCGGCAACTGCTCGGCAATTTCAGCGTGGTCGCCGTCGACACGGCCGGCGAGGGACGGGTCGCGTTGCCCGATGGCAGCTCCATCGACGAGCGGCTGTGGGCACGGCTCCTCGGCGCCGTCTATGCGCCGACGATGGTGTTTCTCGGCACCGATGGGCGCGAGATCTTCCGCGCCGAGGGCTACCTCAAGCCCTTCCACGTCGCCTCGACCCTCGACTACGTCGCCAGCGGCGCCTGGCGCACCGAGCCCAGCCTGCAGCGCTTCATCCAGCTCCGCGCCGACCGCCTGCGCGCCGCAGGCCACCCCGTCGACCTCTGGCAGTAGCCTGAAACCCGAAAATCGGGACGTACCCGATTTCCCGTATTGAGGAACGCCGTTCCGTGATGCGGGAAATCGGGTGCGTCCCGATTTTCGTTTAGGAGGAACGGCGTTCCGTTATGCGGGAAATGGGGTACGTCCCGATTTTGGGTCAGGTGACGATGAGGGTGCCGTGCATGGACTCGTGGCCGTCGCCGCAGAAGATGTCGCACAGGAAGGTGAAGGTGCCGGCCTTGTCGGGGACGAGGCGCACGCGGGTCACCTTGCCGGGCACGACGTCGCTGCGCACGTGGAAGTCGGGCGAGTTGAAGCCCATGAAGACGTCGTGCGCAGTGAGCTCGAGGATCACCGGCTCGTCCTTCTTCAGCTCGATCACCGACGGATCGAACGCGAACTTGAAGGTCCGCACGGGGATCACGCGCTCGGACGATTGCGCCAGCACCCGCACGCCGGCCGCCGCGAGCGCAAGCCCGCCCCCCGCGAGAAGGAAGCCGCGTCGCGTGCGCCTCATGCGGGCCTCCCGGAGACGAGGTATTCCTGCAGCGCCCATTCCTCGCGCCGGTCGGGCTCCGCCTCGCGAAAGCCGAGCCCGCGATAGGGCGCCTGCGCATCCCACTTGACCGGCTCGCGCTTCGGCACCGATCCCGGTATCGGCAGCGGGAAGATCAGCGACTTCGCGGAGTGATGCGCGATGTGCTCGGTGCGATGGTGGTGCTCCTGGTGGATGTGCCCGTAGAAGACGGTGACGTGCTGGAAGGGCATCAGCATCGCGATCGCCTCCGCACCGTCGCGCGTGGTCCAGTCCCATTGCGGCATCAGGTCGAAGAGCGGCCGGTGCGTGAAGACCACGATGGGCTGGTCCTTCGGCTGGCGCGAGAGGTCGTCCTTCAGCCATGCGAGCTGCGCCTCCCCGATGCGCGCCGCCGGGTCCGAGACGTTGTCGATCACGATGAAGTGGACGCCGCGATGGTCGAAGACATAGTGCGTCTCGCCGAAGAATTCCTTCCACGCTTCGCCGCGGTCGAGCGAGGCGTCGTGCTCGCCGGGCATGAAGCGCACGTGGGGATTCTCCAGCTTCGCCACCACCTGCTTGAATTCCGCGAGGCGCCGGCGCCGCTCGTCCGGGTCGTCGGTGGTGTTGGTGAGGTCGCCGGTGAAGACGATGAAATCGGGCTTCTCGCCGAGCGCGTTCACCGCATCGATCGCGCGGGGGAGGGTGCCCCGCGGGTCGGGATTCACCGCCGGGCCCTGGAAGCCCCAGTGCGAGTCGGAGAGCTGCACGAAGTGGAACTCGCGTCCGGCGCCGCCCAGCGAGGCGCAGCCGGCGAGCGAGGAAGCGAACACGGCGCCGCCCCCGGCGGCGGCAAGCTGGAGGAAGGTCCTGCGGTCGATGCCCATGATGGTCTCCGTGGCGAGGACGCGCCGATCGCGCCCGATGCCTGCAAGACCCACGGCCCCGGCGCCTTATTCATTCGGGAATAAAATCGGGGCAGCGGCAGTCTTTCTCGACGGGAGCGACTTTGCCGATGACCCGTGTCACCCGTTTCGAGGACCGCGTGATGCCGCACCTGGACGCCGCGTACAACCTGGCGCGGTGGCTCACGCGCAACGACGACGATGCGCAGGACGTCGTGCAGGAGGCCTTCGTGCGCGCCTTCCGTTTCTTCGACAGCCTGCGCGACGCGAACGCCCGCGCCTGGGTGCTGGCCATCGTGCGCAACGCCGCCTATTCGTGGATGGAGAAGAACCGGCCCGCGGAGATCGTGCCGATCGAGGACGCGGGCCTCATCGACGCGGACCAGGAATCGATCGGCCACGCCGCTCCCGCCGAGAGCAATCCGGAGGTGATCCTGCTGCAAAGCGCCAACCGCAAGCTCGTGAACCAGTCGCTCGAGGAGCTGCCGGTCGCGCTGCGCGAGGTGCTCGTGATGCGCGAGCTCGAGGACTTGAGCTACAAGGAGATCGCGCAGATCGCGGACATTCCCATCGGCACCGTCATGTCGCGGCTTTCGCGCGGGCGGGCGATGCTTCGCGCGGCGATCGAGACGCGCATGAGAAAGGCCGGCTGATGACGCTGCGCACGCCAACACCCGAGGAGCCGTTCATCGCACGCGATGCGACCTATCACAAGGCGCCGCCGCAACTGCGCGCGCGTGTGCAGGGCGCCGTGGCCCGCGAAGGCCGCTCGCGAATCGTGCACCTGGGACAGCGCACGCTCGCGTGGGGTCTCGCTTTCGCGACCGTGGCCGCGGTGTCGTGGAACCTGGGGGCCATGCGCGGCCGCGACGCGGCGCAGGACATCGTGACGCACGATGTGCTCGCCGCGCACATGCGCGCGGTGATGGCCACGGGCCGCCTGGTCGACGTGCCGTCCACGGATCGCCACGACGTGAAGCCGTGGTTCGCGGGCCGCGTCGATTTTTCGCCGCCCGTGCCCGATCTCACCGCGCGCGGCTTCATCCTCGTCGGCGGGCGACTGGACGTGGTGGACGGGCGCACCGTGGCGGCCGTGGCATACCGCTACCGGCTCCACATCGTGAACGTCTTCGAGCGCCCGGCGAGGGAGGGCGAGCAGGCGCCGCAGCTCACGTCGCGGCAGGGCTACAACATCGTCCACTGGTCGCGCGACGGCATCGAGCGCTGGGCCATCTCGGACCTCGCGGCAGGCGAGCTCGCCACGATCGCGGAATAGGAAGCCGGAGCTTCCTAGAGGATTTCCGCCGCCCGGTCCGCGAGGCGCGAGCGCTCGCCGCGCATCAGGGTCACATGGCCTGAATGGGCCCAGCCCTTGAAGCGATCGACGACATACGTGAGGCCCGAGGAGCCTTCCGTGAGGTAGGGCGTGTCGATCTGCGCGATGTTGCCGAGGCACACCACCTTGGTCCCGGGACCGGCGCGGGTGATGAGCGTCTTCATCTGCTTGGGCGTGAGGTTCTGCGCCTCGTCGATGATGAGGTACTTGTTGAGGAAGGTGCGGCCGCGCATGAAGTTGAGCGACTTCACCTTGATGCGGTTGCGGATGAGATCCGCCGTGGCCGCACGTCCCCAATCGCCCGCCTCGTCGTCGGTGCGCATGAGCACGTCGAGGTTGTCCTCGAGGGCGCCCATCCACGGCGTCATCTTCTCTTCCTCGGTGCCGGGCAGGAAGCCGATGTCCTCGCCCACGGGGACGGTGACGCGCGTCATGATGATCTCGCTGTACACCTTGAACTCGAGCGTCTGCATGAGGCCCGCCGCGAGCGTGAGAAGCGTCTTGCCGGTGCCGGCCTGCCCGAGCAGCGTCACGAAATCGATCTCCGGGTCCATCAGCAGGTTGAGCGCGAAGTTCTGCTCGCGGTTGCGCGCGGTGATGCCCCAGACGTTGTTCTTCTGGTGCGAGAAATCCTTGAGCGTCTGCAGCGTCGCGGTCTTGCCGCGCACGTCCTTCACGATGGCGAGGAACGGCCGCTCGCCCTCGTGGAAGACGAACTGGTTCACCAGCAGCTCCGGCACCAGCGGGCCCTTCACGCGGTAGAGCGTGCGGCCGTGCTCCTGCCAGCTCTCGACGTCCTTGCCGTGCTTGTCCCAGAAGTCCTCCGGCAGCGGCATGATGCCGCTGTAGAGGAGATCGGTGTCCTCGAGCACCTTGTCGTTGAAGTAATCCTCGGCGGGGATGCCGATCGCATGCGCCTTGATGCGCATGTTGATGTCCTTGGACACCAGCACCACTTCGCGCTTCGGGAATTTCTCCTTGAGGTGCAACGCGACGCCGAGGATCACGTTGTCGGCCTTCTTGGACGCGATCGACTCGGGGATCTCCCCGGTCACCGAGTGCGTCTGCAGGAAGAGGCTGCCGCCCGCCTCGCTGCCGCTGCTCTTCGCGCGCAGCGGGTAGCCCTTCTCGATTTCCCCCGGCTGCGAGACGATCTCGTCCAGGAAGCGGCTCGCCTGGCGTGCGTTGCGCGAGACCTCGCTCATGCCCTTCTTGTGGTCGTCGAGCTCCTCCAGCACCACCATCGGCAGGAAGACGTCGTGCTCCTCGAAGCGGAAGAGGCTCGTCGGATCGTGCATGAGCACGTTCGTGTCCAGCACGAACATCTTGGTGACCGCGGCCTTGGGCGCCCGCGAGGCGCCTTCGCGTTCACGTCTGCGCTGCATGGGGACCTCCGGGTAAGAGGCGATCTCGGACGACGTCTCCTCCGCGTGGTGGCGCGAAGACTCTCTCAGGGGATCGTTGGGCATCGGGTCGGTGCTGGGTGGTGGCGAAAGACGCTAGAGGCCGAAAATGCCGCGCCCGATGCCGCGCTCCTGCCGGTGGTGGTCCATGTTCTTCGTCTTCGTCACGGCGAAGGGGGCGCACGCCTTTTCCTCCGGGTCGCTGGGCAGCTCGAACGTGAAGGACATTTTCCGCCTGAATTTCCCGTGCGAGGCGGCGGAATGCGGAAGGGAGCAGGGGACGGGGTGGCCGGAAAGGGGCGAAAGCTGGAAGCGCGGGTTGCCGGTGGCAGGAAGCTCGAAGTCGGGCAGGGACGCTCGCTCGATCATTCCGTCACGAAGCTCGTAGGTATCGCTGGGCCACAACCCATGGTAACAAAAAGTCCCGGAAACGCAAGCTGTTGGGCATATATTCAGAACACGGTGGCGCCAGGCGATCTGCCCGGGAGGGCCGGTGCAGTTCCCGAGGGGCGCCTGTGCACCGGGCATGATGTCGCACGTTGAATACGGCGACGGGCTGCTGTGCGATATTCCATCGATTCGGCGGCCGGTCCCGGGGTTCAATTTTCCGTGGGCTGCCGCGGCGCGGCCATCGGGGGGAGCAGGCATGAAATCGAGACAATTCCGTACGTCGGGGCATCGCGGCACGCGCGACTTCGTGGCCGTCGGCCGCGAGCAGGCGCACGAGCCCCGGTGGCGCAACGCCTTCATCTCGGTGTGTGTCGTGGGCGCCGCGCTCTACGCGCTGGTGGCGCCGCTCGCAAGCTAGCTTCCGGCCCGCCTCGTACACCTACGACGCGACGAGCGAGTCACCCTCGCTCGCGTGTCCCTCGAGCGGAAGGAACACAGGCCCCTGCGCGGAAAGCGTGCCGGAGCGGCCCGGAACCTCCGCATCGATGACGGAATGCATGGGCAGCTTGGCCATGTCGGTCATGGCGACCTGCACCCGCATGGGCACGAGCTGGTAGCCCTGCGCCTTCCAGCCCGAGAGCAGCGCCTCGAAAACGGGGGCGAGCTTCATGCCCTCGAGCTCCGCATGCAGCGTGAAGACGTGGTCGCGCCGCTCGTTGGCGGTGATCTGCAGCACGCGCTCGGCGACATTGGCTTCCGTCGCACCGTCGAGGCCGACCAGCTCGTCGAGCGTCGGTAGCGTGGTCGGGAACTGGGGGCAGGCGATGATCTCCGCCCGCACGACGGGGATGAAGGGATGGGTGCCGCGCGTATCCGACGCGTAGCGGAACCCCAGCAATTGCGTCGCGCGATAGGCGTGCACGTTCATCTGCCAGCCGGCGGCGCCATGCACGGCTGCCGGCTCGCCGAAGATCTCCTCGAAGCGCTGGCGCGCCATTCCCATCTGCCACATCGTCCACGTCGCATCCGCATGCGCCACGCCGTCCTGCCACTTCACGTGGTCCCAGGTGTGGATGCCGACCTCGAAGCCCGCGTCGCGCACGCCGCGCAGCACGTCCGCGCAACGCCTGCCGATGTCCGGGCCGGGCAGCACGGTGCCGTAGAGCAGCGTCTTCACGCCGTAATGGGAGACCACCGAGGTGCGTCCGACTTTCTGCATGAAGCCCGGCCGCAGCGCGCGCCTGATCGCGCGGCCGGTGTGGTCCGGACCGAGGCTGAAGAGGAACGTGGCGCCGGCGCCATGTCGCTGGAGGATCTCGACGAGTCGCGGAACGCCTTCGCGCGTGCCGCGGAAAGTGTCGACGTCGATCTTGAGGGCGAGGTTCAAGGAAAAGCAGGGGGAGGGCGTTACGCGGGGATGCTAGCACGCAGCGTCGGGCCGCCCAGCACGCCTCAACTTCCAGAGGCCTTCTCGATGATGCGTTCGGCGAGGGCGATCGAATTCCTCACGCGCTGCACGTCGCCGACGTAACCGGGCAGCGCTTCCTCCGCGCGCCGGCGCAGGCTCGCGGCGTCGACAAGGCCCGCGCGAGCGAGGGCGCGGATGTCGTCCTGATCGTGCAGCTCGAAGCGCGAGAGCTTCGAGACGGCCAGGTCCAGCGGGCTCAGCAAGCGCACCTCGAGCCGCGTTGCGTCGATGCCCGGCAACTCGATCGATACGGCGTCGTCGTACGCGTCCTCGTGCAACAGGCTGTAAGTGTCGTTGTAATGCGTATCGAAGTAGAGCAGGTGCGGATGACCGTCCTCGTCGCGATAGCTCACCTCGAGATTGTCCGGCGGGATGAATCGCGCCATGACCACCGCGTCTATGTCCTTGGAAACCCGCGACCCGGTACGCATCGCAACGCGCACGCCCGGCACCGCTGCGCATCCGTTGAGCGAAAATGAAGCGATGACTTCCACACCCCCCAAGACCCCCTACGAAATGCTCGGCGGCGACGCCAGGGTCCGCGAGCTGGTCGAGCGCTTCTACGACCTGATGGACTTCGAGCCGAAGTACAGGGAGCTGCGTGCGGTCCACGGCAGCACCCTCGAAAGCGCGCGCGAAAAGCTCTACATGTTCCTTTCGGGCTGGCTGGGGGGGCCGTCGCTCTACATCGACCGTTTCGGCCACCCGATGCTGCGCGCGCGGCATCTTCCATTTGCAATCGGCGAGGTCGAGCGGGACCAGTGGATGGCCTGCATGGTCCAGGCCATGGAAGAAGTCGATATCCCTCAGGAGCTTAGGGAGGCGCTCGAGCAGGCGTTGTGGAAGACCGCCGACTGGATGCGCAACAAGCCCGGCTAAATAAAGCTGGCAAAGCCGCGAGGGCAAATGCTAAAATGTTGAGTTAACTCGCTTTTTAGACAATTACAGCCCCCGAGACCCGCATGCCCCGCGCCCTTCGCAACATCGCCATCATCGCCCACGTCGACCACGGCAAGACCACCCTGGTCGACAAGCTCCTGCAGCAGGCCGGCACCTTCGCCGCGCACCAGCACATCGTCGAGCGGGTGATGGATTCCAACGACATCGAGCGCGAGCGCGGCATCACCATCCTCGCCAAGAACACCGCCGTCGACTACGAGGGTGTGCACATCAACATCGTCGATACGCCCGGCCACGCGGATTTCGGCGGCGAGGTGGAGCGCGTGCTCTCGATGGTCGACGGCGTGCTGCTGCTCGTGGACGCGGTCGAGGGCCCGATGCCGCAAACGCGCTTCGTCACGCGCAAGGCGCTCGCGCAGGGGCTGAAACCCATCGTGGTGGTGAACAAGGTCGACCGCGATGGCGCCCGTCCCGACTGGGTCGTGGACCAGACGTTCGACCTCATGGACAAGCTCGGTGCCACCGAGCACCAGCTCGATTTCCCCGTCATCTACGCCTCGGCGCTCAACGGCTGGGCCGCGACGGAATCGGGCACGACGGGCACCGACATGCGGCCGCTCTTCGACGCGGTGCTGAAGCACGTGCCGGAGCCCCTCGGCGAGCCCCGCGAGCCGCTGCAGCTCCAGATCGCCGCCGTCGATTACTCGAACTTCCTCGGCCGGATCGCCATCGGCCGCATCCGCCGCGGCACCATCCGCAAGGGGCAGGAAGTGGCGATCATGTCGGGCCACGAATTCGTGCGCAAGGCGAGGATCGGCCTCATCCACACCTTCCAGGGCCTCGAAAAGGTCGAAGCCACCGAGGCCACCGCGGGCGAGATCGTTTCGGTCACGGGCATCGAGGACTTCGTCATCGGCACCACCTTCGCCGATTCGGAAATCTCCGAGGGCCTGCCGATGCAGGGCGTCGACGAGCCCACGCTCACGATGAATTTCCAGGTGAATACCTCGCCCTACGCCGGCCAGGAAGGCAAGTACGTCACCAGCCGCCAGATCCGCGAGAGGCTCGATCGCGAGCTGCTCGCCAACGTGGCGCTGCGCGTCGAGGAGACCGGGGATGCGGATGTCTTCCGCGTCTCGGGCCGGGGCGAGCTGCACCTCACCATCCTCATCGAGAACATGCGCCGCGAAGGCTACGAGCTCGCCGTGGGCAAGCCGCGCGTCGTCGTGAAGGAAGTCGACGGCCAGCGCATGGAGCCGTGGGAAAACCTCACGGTCGACGTGGATACGAACAACCAGGGCAAGATCATGGAGGAGCTGGGACGCCGCGGCGGCGAGCTCCAGGACATGGTGCCGGACGGCAAGGGGCGCGTGCGCCTCGACTACAGCATTCCGTCGCGCGGCCTCATCGGCTTCCACATGGAATTCATGACGCTCACGCGCGGCACCGGCATCAAGAGCCACGTGTTCGACAAGTACGCGCCGGTGAAGGGCGAGCTGCCTACGCGCCGCAACGGCGTGCTCATCTCGTCGGAGCAGGGTGAAGCCGTCGCCTTCGCGCTCTTCAACCTCGAGGAGCGCGGGCGCATGTTCGTGTCCCCGGGCGAGCGCGTCTACGTCGGCATGGTGATCGGCATCCATTCGCGCGACAACGACCTCATCGTGAACCCGGTCAAGGGCAAGAAGCTCACCAACGTGCGCGCCGCGGGCAAGGACGAGAACGTGGTCCTCACGCCGCCCATCCAGCTCACGCTGGAGAGCGCCGTCGAGTTCATCGAGGACGACGAGCTGGTGGAAGTCACGCCCAAGTCGATTCGCCTGCGCAAGCGCTTCCTGCAGGAGCACGAGCGCAAGCGCGCCGCGAGGGACGAGAAAGCGGCCTGACGCACGAGCGTCGCGCCAGCGACGCGAGGCGGGTCGGGCCGCCCCGGCGAAGGCCGGGGCCCGATCTGCGCTGTCGCCCCGGCGAAGGCCGGGGCCCGATCGGGGGTGATTGGATCCCGGCCCATCGCTGCGTTGCAGCGGCCGGGATGACGCTCGGCTCGCCGCGCTGCAGCGGCCGGGATGGCGGCGCGGTAAACTCCCGCACCATGAAACTCGCCTACTCCGCCGCATCCCCCTACGTCCGCAAGGTCAGCGTCTGTGCCGAGGAGCTGGGCCTCGCACCGCGCATCGAGAACGTTCCCACCAAGGTCTTGCCGAGCGAGCCCAACCGCGAGTACGGCAAGGCAGCGCCGCTCATGAAGGTGCCCTCGCTCGAGACCGACGACGGCACCGTGCTCTTCGATTCGATCGTGATCTGCGAGTACCTCGACCACCTGTCCGGCAAGCCGCGGCTCTTTCCCGCGGGCGATGCGCGCTGGCGGGCGCTGCGCCTGCACGCGCTCGCGGACGGCATCCTCGATGCCGCGATCCTGGCACGCTACGAGACGTTCCTGCGCCCCGAGGCGCTCCGCTGGGACGCTTGGGTGCAGGGACAGCTCCTGAAAGTGGACCAGGCCCTGGACGCGCTGGAGCAGTCCGCAGGCTCGCTGCAGGGCATCGATATCGGAACCCTCTCCACGGGCTGCGCCCTGGGCTACCTCGACTTCCGCTTCGGCGACCGCCGCTGGCGCGAGGGCCGCCCGAAGCTCGCCGCCTGGTACGAGCAGGTCTCGCAGCGGGAGTCCTTCCGGAAGACGGTGCCGCGCGCGTGAACGGCGCGGAAAGCCTCGTGCGCACGCTGCTCGCGTGCGGCGTGGATACCTGCTTCGCGAACCCTGGCACTTCCGAGATGCATTTCGTCGCCGCGCTCGACACCGTGCCCGGCATGCGCTGCGTGCTCGGGCTCGCCGAGGGTGTGGTCACCGGCTGCGCCGACGGCTACGGGCGCATGGCGCTCAAGCCGGCAGCGACGCTGCTGCATTGCGGGCCCGGCTTCGCCAACGGCATCGCGAACCTGCACAACGCGCGCCGCGCGCGGTCGCCGGTCGTGAATATCGTGGGCGACCATGCAACCTATCACCGCCCGTACGATCCGCCGCTCGCCTCCGACGTGCAGGGGCTCGCGCGGCCGGTGTCCGACTGGGTGCGGTCGAGCCAGGATTCGCTCACCGTCGGGCGCCATGCGGCCGCGGCGGTCCAGGCGGCGCTGACGCCGCCGGGGCAGGTCGCCACGCTCATCCTCCCGGCCGATGCGAGCTGGTCGGAAGGCGCGGAAGTCGCTTCCCCATTGCCGCCACCCGCGCGGCGCATGGTCGACGGGCGTCACGTGCGCGACATCGTGGCCGTGCTGCAGCGAGGGCAGCCCTCGGTGATCCTGCTGGGCGATGATGCGCTCGGCGAACGCGGGCTCGCGGCGGCGCAACGCGTGGCTGGGGCCACCGGCTCGCGGTTGCGCGCGACGGGGCAGGTGCGGCGCATGGCGCGCGGGCGCGGGCGCCCCGCCGTCGACCGCGTCCCCTATGCGCTCGACAGGGCGCTCGAGGTCTTCGCCGGCGTGCGCCACATCGTGCTCGTGGGCGCAAAGGCGCCGGTGCAATTCTTCGCGTACCCGGGCAAGCCCAGCGTGGTGTATCCACCCGATGCCGAGCTGCACACGCTGGCCGAGCTCGATGAGGACCAGGTCGGCGCGCTGGAGGCGCTCGCCGAAGGCGTGGGAGCGCCGCAAGGCGTCCCTTCGACGCCGCCCGCGCGAAGCGGGAGCCTGCCCCGCGGTACGTTCACGCACGAAGGCTTCGGCGCGGTGTTCGAGTCGCTCCTGCCGGAGAACGCCATCGTTGCGGACGACGCGGTCACTTCGGGCCGCCAGCTCTTCGGACACACCTTCAACGCCGCGCCTCACGAGTGGCTGCAGATCACCGGCGGCGCCATCGGGCACGCGCTGCCCTGCGCGACGGGGGCCGCGGTCGGCGCGCCGGGACGCAAGGTCGTCTGCCTGCAGGCCGATGGCGGCGGCATGTACAGCCTGCAGGCGCTCTGGACGCAGGCGCGCGAGAAGCTGGACGTGGTCACGGTGATCTTCGCCAACCGCGCCTACAAAATCCTGCAGGGGGAGCTGCTCGCGGTGGGTGCCAAGCCCGGCGCGGCCTCGAAGGACCTGTTCGACCTCGGGCGTCCCGACCTCGACTGGACGATGCTCGCCCGGGGCATGGGCGTGGAAGCCGCACGGGCGGATACGCTCGAAGCGTTCGCCGATGTCTTCACCGCGGCGTGCGCGCGCCGCGGGCCTTTCCTGATCGAGCTGGAGGCCTAGCCGCTAGCCGCCGGCGACCGGCGGCCAGATGGCCAGCGCATCACCCTCCTGTAGCGCGCGCGACGGCCGGCGCTCCGGCGGCACGTAAACGCCGTTCACGAGCACGAGGTGCACGAGCTTCGGCGGCAACGCGTAGCGTTCGATGATGTGCGCGACCGTCGTTTCGTCGGCGACGTCGAGGTCGATCTCGTGGCGCTGGTCGCGGCCCTTCTCGGGCAGGTAATCGGTGAGTGTCGCGTAGAGCTTGAGGACGATCTTCATCCGCCGAGGTTACCTCACGCCGCCGCCTGGACCGTTGCGAGGTACGTCTCCATCAACGCGAGCGGATCGTGGCGCAGCACCTCTTTCCATCGCCCGAGCGGACGGTTCGACTGGATGAGGCCCCGCAGGACGCCCACATGGTTGGTCACGCCGAGCGTGGTGGCACCGACGAGGCGATCGCCTTCGAACTGGAGGCCCACGTAACCGTAGCCCGTCTCATCGACATGCTCGACGTGGTCGCCGCCGGGGACGCCCTGCCATTGCCCGAACGAGGAGGCGATGAGGCCGAGCGTGTCGAGCACGTTCATGCGGAAGCTGCCGTTGGAAACCGCGCGGCCGCCCGCCATGTTGATCGCGGCGACACGCGCCTGGTCCGCGGCATTGGGCTGCACTGCATTCACGATGAAGCTGCGCGTGTACGTCTCTTCCGCCTGCGCGACATCTCCGGCAGCAAATACGCGCGGGTCGCTGGTGCGCATGCCGCTGTCGACGCGGATGCCCACGTCCACGGTCAGTCCCGCGGCCTTCGCGAGCTCCGTCGAGGGGCGCACGCCGGTCGCGCTGATGACGAGGTCCGCGGTGAGCGTCTCACCGGTCGAGAGCTTGACCGCGAGGCCGTCGCCGTTGCCGGAAGGGGCGATCGATTCGACCTTCGTCGAGGTCAGCACGCGCACGCCCTTCGATTCGCACCACTGCTTGATGAGGCCGCCGGCCTTCTCGGTCATCATGCGCGGCACCATGCGGTTGCCCATCTCGACCACCGTGAGCTTAACGCCCCGTTCGGCGAGCGCTTGCAGGATGATGCAGCCGATGAAGCCCGCGCCCATCTGCACCACGCGCGCACCGGGTTTCGCCTTCGCCATCACCGCGCGTGCGTCCTCCAGCGTCCAGCAGGGATGCACGCCCGGCAGGCCGATGCCCGGGATCGGCGGCTCGATCGGCCGCGACCCGGTGGCGAGCAGCAACCGGTCGAACGGCAGCGCCTTGCCATCGGAAAGCTTCACGGCGCTGGCGCCGAGGTCGATCGAAGCGACGCGCGCTTCGAGCGGCTCGATGCGCAGTCGCTCGAAGTGTCCGGGCGTCTTGCGGAGATATGTCCCCGGCTCCGTGATGTCGCCCGCGAGCATGTAGGGGATGGCCATGCGCGAGTACGCGGGGCCCGGCTCGTCGCCGATGAGGGTGATGCGGCCCCAGGGGTCGTTCCTGCGCAGGGTCTCGGCCGCGACGACTCCCGCAGGGCCGTTACCCACGATGACGTGATCCATTGCGACGATCTCCGGCGAGGTCATCCCCGCCCCTCGTGGAGGAGCGGGGATGGATTGCGACGTTCAGCCCAGCGCTTCGGTGCCGAGGCGCTGGCGCGTGGCGGCCGTGGGCACGCCCTTGTCGTCCCAGCCGCGCAGCTGGTAGTACTCGGGCAGCATCTTCTCGAGGCCGTTGACGAGTCCTTTCGCCGGGCCGGTCTTCGCCGGTTCCTGCGTGAGCCGCGGCGGGAGGTTGTCGTCCTTGTTCGTGAAGCCCGCGGCATTGTTGAACTCGCGCTCGAGGTTCCAGATGCGCTCGCCCACCAGGTTCAGGTTCTCCACCGACCAGTCGCCCTCGCACGCCGCCTGCAGCTGCGGAGACACGTTGTCGAGTCCCCACGCGAACGACGTGAAGAGGCACAGGCCCGCCGAGTCGAAGATCGTCGTCGCGTCCTGGAATGCCTTCACGAGCCCCGGCTTGCCGTCGGTCACCAGCGGATCGGTCTTCACCGGCACGCCGAGGATCTCGGATGCGACCGTGTACGAGCGCACGTGGCAGGCGCCGCGATTGGACGTGGCGTAGGTGAGGCCCATGCCCTGGATGCCGCGCGAGTCGTACGCCGGGAATTCCTGTCCCTTGACCGTCATCGACAGCTCGGGATGCCCGTACTTCGCGCACAGCCGCTTCGAGCCCAGCGCCACTTCCCTGCCGAAGCCTTCGCCCTTCGCCACCTGCTCGGCGAGGAAGGTGAGGGCCTTCGCGGATCCGAACGGCGCCTCGATGCCGACCTTCTCCTTCGTGAGCACGCCCATCTCGTAGAGCTCCATGACGGCGCCCACCGTGGCGCCGAAGGAGATGGGATCGAAGCCGTCCTCGTTGCAGACGAAGTTGGCGTACGTGAGGGCCTCGAGGTCGTCCACGCCGTTGGCCGCGCCGAGGGCCCACGCGGCCTCGTACTCGAGGCCGCCGGACGCGCCCCAGTACTGCGGCTTGTTCACGACGGTGTAGTGGTCCTTGTCCAGCTTGGAGACGCGGCCGCAGGCAATGGTGCAGCCGAAGCAGGCCTGGTTCGCGATCAGGTTGGGATGGCCGTCGGTCTTGCGCGGCGTCTCCATCGCCTCGGCGGAGATGTCCTTCGCGCCCTCGAACTGCACGTCGCGGTGGTTGCGCGTGGGCAGCGCCCCGACCTCGTTGATCACGTTCATGAGGATCTGCGTGCCGTACTTGGGCAGGCCCACGCCGGTCACGCCGTTCTCGGCCAGCACCTTCTTCTGCGCCCGCGTGGCCTCGAGGAAGGCCATCGGGTCGCGCACGTTGCCGACGCCGAGGGTGCCACGCACGGCGACGGCCTTGAGGTTCTTCGAGCCCATGACGGCGCCCACGCCCGAGCGGCCGGCGGCGCGGTGCAGGTCGTTCACGATGCAGCCGTACAGCACGCCGTTCTCGCCCGCGCGCCCGATGGAGCTCACTCGCGTCAGCGGATCGTGGTGGCGCGCCTTGAGGGCGGGCTCCACTTCCCACGTGGTCTTGCCCCACAGGTCCGAGGCATCGAGCAGGCGCGCTTCGTCGTTCTCGACGTGCAGGTACACGGGGTGCGGCGCGCGGCCCTCGAAGACGATCATGTCCCAGCCGGCGCTCTTCAGCTCCGCGCCGAAGTGGCCGCCGGAATTCGAGCACGCGATGGCGCCGGTGAGGGGCCCCTTGGTGATGACGGAATAGCGCCCGCCGGTGGACGCCATGGTGCCGGTGAGCGGCCCGGTGGCGAAGATGAGCTTGTTCGCGGGCGACAGCGGATCCACCTTGGGATCCACCTCCGCCGTGAAGTACTTGGTGGCAAGTCCACGCTGGCCGAGATAGAGCTTCGCCCACTCCATGTTGAGCGGCTCGGCGGTGCAGGTGCCCTTGGTGAGATCGACTCTCAGGATCTTGCGAGCCCAGGTCATGGTGTGTTCCTCCTCAGGCGGGTTGCGAGATGTTGGGCTGCTCGGCCGCGGGCTGGTCGCCGGCGAGCTTCTTCGCCCATTCGGACATCCGCTCGAGCCCCGTCCAGTCGGAATCGATGTACGTGATGGCGCCGGTGGGGCAGGCCTCGGAGCACTTGGGCGAGCCGCCGCAAAGGTCGCACTTCTGGACCTTGCCGGTGGACTGCACGTAGTTCACGGTGCCGAACGGGCACGCGATCGTGCACACCTTGCAGCCGACGCAGATGTCCTCGCGGACCATCTTGGCGCCCGTGTTGCGGTCGACGACGATGGCTTCCACGGGGCAGGCATGCAGGCACCAGGCCTCCGCGCACTGCGTGCACGTGTAGGGCACCTTGCGGCCCGTCTCGTGGAAATCGAATACCTGGATACGCGACTTCGCCGGGGCGAATACCCCGTGATGCTCGTAGGAGCACGCCATCTCGCATTGCCGACAGCCGGTGCACTTCGAAGCATCGATGTGAAGCGATCTCTGCATTTGGAGCCTCCCTTGGGCGCGGTCCGGACAGCTTGAACGTCCCGCATATGAAGCGCAAGTCCTATTGCCGCCGGAAATGACGCCGCCGGGGGTCACCCCCCGGCGGTAGGGGCGGGAGAGCCTAGAAGAACCCCAACGCCTTCGGGCTGTACGACACGAGCAGGTTCTTGGTCTGCTGGTAATGGTCCAGCATCATGCCGTGGGTTTCCCGGCCGATGCCCGACTGCTTGTAGCCACCGAACGCCGCGTGCGCCGGGTACAGGTGGTAGCAATTCGTCCACACGCGGCCCGCCTGGATCTCGCGACCCATCCGGTAGCAGGTGCTGGCGTCGCGCGACCAGACGCCCGCGCCCAGGCCGAAGTTGGTGTCGTTGGCGATCGCGAGCGCCTCATCGGCGTCGCGGAAGGTGGTCACCGACAGCACCGGCCCGAAGATCTCCTCCTGGAAGATGCGCATGCTGTTGTCGCCGCGGAACACCGTGGGCTTCACGTAGTAGCCCTCGGCGAGATCGCCCGCGAGGCGGTTGCGCTCGCCTCCCGCGAGCAGCTTGGCGCCCTCGTTGCGGCCGATGTCGATGTACGACAGGATCTTCTCCAGCTGCTCGCTCGAGGCCTGCGCGCCCACCATCGTGTCCGCCTCCAGCGGGTTGCCCTGCTTGATGCTCGCCACGCGTTTGAGCGCGCGCTCCATGAAGCGGTCGTAGACCGATTCCTGCACCAGTGCGCGCGAAGGACAGGTGCAGACCTCGCCCTGGTTCAGCGCGAACATGACGAAGCCCTCGATCGCCTTGTCGAAGAACGCGTCGTCGCGGTCGCACACGTCGGCGAAGAAGATGTTGGGCGACTTGCCGCCGAGCTCCAGCGTGACCGGGATCAGGTTCTGCGCGGCGTACTGCATGATGAGGCGCCCGGTGGAGGTCTCGCCCGTGAACGCGATCTTCGCGATCCGCTTGCTCATGGCGAGCGGCTTGCCCGCCTCGAGCCCGAAGCCCTCGACGATGTTCAGCACGCCGGGCGGCAGCAGGTCCTGGATCAGCTCGGCCAGCACCATGATCGACGCGGGCGTCTGCTCGGCAGGCTTGAGCACCACGCAGTTGCCCGCCGCGAGCGCCGGTGCCAGCTTCCACACCGCCATGAGGATCGGGAAATTCCAGGGGATGATTTGCCCCACGACCCCGAGCGGCTCGTGGAAGTGATACGCGACCGTGTCGTGGTCGATCTCGCTCAACGAGCCTTCCTGCGCGCGGATGCAGCCTGCGAAGTAGCGGAAGTGGTCGATCGCGAGCGGGATGTCGGCCGCGCGCGTCTCGCGGATCGGCTTGCCGTTGTCGATGGTCTCGGCGAGCGCGAGCGTCTCGAGGTTCTGCTCCATGCGATCGGCGATGCGGTTGAGGATGTTGGCGCGCTCGGCGGCCGAGGTACGTCCCCAGCTCGCGCGGGCGGCGTGCGCCGCGTCGAGCGCCAGCTCCACGTCCTCGGCGCTGGAGCGCGCGATCTCGGTGAACGCCTTGCCGAATACCGGCGACACGTTCTCGAAGTATTGCCCCTTCACCGTCGGCACCCATTTGCCGCCGATGAAGTTGTCGTAGCGTGCCTTGAAGGGATTACGGACGCCCAGCCTGCTGATATCTGCAAGATCCATTGCTTATTCCTCGAATGAAGTTCGATGACGTGCGAATTTGGAACGCGCTCGCCGATGCCGCTCAGCGCTCGTCGAACAGCTTGAACACCCACACCATGCCGCCCTGGTCGAGATAGCTCACGCGCTTGGCGACGTCGCCGCCCCACAGCGGCACCGCGCCACCCCAGCCCGAGACCACGGCGATGTACTGCACTCCGTCCTGCATCCAGGTGACGGGCGGCGCCACGACGCCGGAGCCGGTCTGGTGCTTCCACAGCTCCTTGCCGGTCTTCGCGTCGTACGCCTTGATGAAGCCCTCGGGCGTGCCGTGGAAGACGAGGCCGCCCTTGGTGGCGAGCACGCCGCCCCAGAGCGGCGCGTAGTTCTTCGCTTCCCAGACGATCTTGCCCGTCGTGGGATCGATCGCCCGCAGCGCGCCGATGTAGTCCTCGTTGAGCGGCTTGATGGTGAAGCCCGCGCCGAGGTAGGCCGCGCCCTTCTTGTACGCGATGGGCTCGTTCCAGATCTCCATCGCCCACTCGTTGGCGGGCACGTAGAAGAGGCCCGTGTCGGGGCTGTACGCCATCGGCTGCTGGTTCTTGCCGCCGAGGAAGGAGGGCGCCGCGAGCACGGACTTGCCCTTCTTGCTCTCGCTCGCGAGCTCGGGGGCGCCGGGCCGGTTGTCCGACACGAAGACCGGCCGCCCGGTCTTGAGGTCGATGCTGCTCGCCCACGTCACCTTGTTCACGAACGGGAAGGCGTTGAGCAGCTTGCCGGTCTTCGCGTCGTTCACGTAGAAGAAGCCGTTGCGGTCGGCCTTGCCGCCGGCGCGCACCTTGCGGCCATCCTTGGTCGTGTAATCGAACGTGACGAACTCGTTCGCACCGTCGAAGTCCCAGGCGTCGTTCGGCGTGTTCTGGTAGGACCAGACGATCTTGCCGGTCTCCGGATCGATCGCCAGCGTGGAGCAGGAGTAGAGGTTGTCGCCGGGACGCAGGTGGCTGTTCCACGGCGCCGGGTTGCCGGTGCCGAAGTAGATGAGGTTCGTCTCCGGGTCGTAGCTGCCGCCGAGCCAGGTGGCCGCTCCGCCCGTCTGCCACAGGTCACCCTGCCACGAGGCGTTGGTCGCGCCGGAGATGCCGGTCTCGGTCTTGGTGCCCTGCGCGTCGTACGCATAGCCCATGTGGCCTTCGACGGTCGGACGCGACCAGCGCAGCTTGCCGGTCTTCGCATCGCGTGCATCGACGCGGCCGACGATGCCGAACTCGCCGCCGGAGATGCCGGTGATGACCAGTCCCTTCACCACGATGGGTGCCGCCGTATACGAATAGCCCGCCTTGTAGTCGCCGATGCGCTCGCGCCACACGACCTCGCCGCTCTCCTGGTTGAGTGCGACGAGCTGCGCATCGAGCGTGCCGAAGATCACCAGGTTGTCGTAGAGCGCCGCGCCGCGGTTCACCACGTCGCAGCAGGGCATGATCCCTTCGGGCAGGCGCGCGTCGTATTGCCACAGCTTCTTGCCGGTCTTCGCATCGAACGCGTAGACGCGCGAGTACGACGCGGTCACGAACATGCGGCCGTTGTGGATCACCGGCTGCGATTCCTGGCCGCGCTGCTTCTCGCCGCCGAAGGACATCGACCACACCGGGACCAGGCGCTGGACGTTCGACGTGTTGACCTTGTCGAGCGTGCTGTAGCGCTGGCCATTGAGGGTGACGCCCCAGGTGAGCACGTCGGACGTCTGCGTGCGCGCGTCGCGGAGCTGCGCGTCCGTCACCGCGGCATGGGTACTTAGTGCGAGCCACGTTGCCGCGAAGCCCAGAACGAGAGCCGTTACCTTTTTGCTCATGAAGCGTGTCCTCCCCGAGAAGTGTTCGATGGCCGGCGCGTTCACTGCGCCGGGCGTGGGGGGGTAGGTGCAAGCGCCGTGCCACAAGCAATGACGCGGTCGGAAAGTCCTTCACGCGGACGAACGCAGGTGAACGCGGCTTCGGGAAGAGATCGCGGCGCGGCGCGCGTGCGGCCACGCCGCGGGCGTTCGCAATCGGAGCAATCGCTCCGAAACGTGACAACAGCGGGACAGTTGTGTCCCGCTGCCGTCGTCAGGCGGGCCGCAGCTTGCGGTAGAGCGTGTTGCGCGAGATGCCGAGCGTGCGTGCGGCGACGGAGATGTTGCCGCCGCACCTTGCGACGCATTCGCGGATCGCATCGAGCTCGATCTGCTGCAGCCGGCTGGCCGGGGCGTGCGCCGCTGCCGGCTGCGCGGCCGCATGCGGATGGCCTGTCGCGTGCGGATGCGCTGCTGCGTGGGGATGCACTGCTGCGTGCGGATGCACTGCTGCATGCGGATGCGCTGCCGCATGCGGATGCGCTGCCGCATGCATGTGCGCGGCGCCTTGCGCGGGCGGATGCGCGCCCGTGGAAGCCGGGTGCGGCGCATCGAGGTCCTCGAAGAAGTCCTCGGGCAGATGCTCGCGCTCGAGCGTGGTGCTCTCGCCCGCCATCACCGTCGCCGTTCGCAGCAGGTTCGCGAGCTGGCGGCAGTTGCCGGGCCACGGATGCCGCTCGAAGAGCGTCATCACGTCCTCGCTCACCGTGTAGCGCGAGCCGCCCGCCACCTGCGACTCGAGCACGTGGCGCACCAGCCGGCGCAGGTCCGTGCGCTCGCGCAGCGGCGGGAGCGCCACCAGCAGGCCGTTCAGGCGGTAATAGAGATCCTCGCGGAAGTGGCCGCTGCGGATGCGTTCCTTCAGCCGGCAGTTGGTGGCGCAGATGATGGCGACGTCCACCGCGTGCGCCTTGATGCTTCCCAGGGGCGTCACGACGCGCTCCTGCAACACGCGCAGCAGCCGCGCCTGCAGGTTGACCGGCATGTCGCCGATCTCGTCGAGGAAGAGCGTGCCGCCCGCAGCCAGCATGATCTTGCCGACCGTACCGCGGCGGCGCGCACCCGTGAAGGCGCCTTCCTCGTAGCCGAAGAGCTCGGATTCGATGAGCCCCTCCGGGATGGAGGCGCAGTTCACGGCGACGAACGGGCCGTTGCGCCGCGGCGACATGTTGTGGATCGCCCGCGCGAAAAGCTCCTTGCCGGTCCCGGTCTCGCCCTGGATCAGCACGGAAATATCGCGGCCGACCACGCGGTTGATGCGAGCCACCATCTGCTGGATGCGCGCGTCCCCGATGTCGAGCGCGGAGAGCGTGATCTCCGCGAGCTTGGCGCGATCGAGCTTGTGCGCCGCAAGCGGCGGCGGGGGCGGCGCCAGGGGCTTCGAGCAACGCTCTTCGCGCCGCACTTCCTCCACGAAGATGCGCATGCCGCCGGCCTTGAGACCCGCTCCCGCCTCGGCGCGCGCGTAGACGGTCACGCCCGTGTGCATCACGAGCTTCACGATCGGGCTCGCGTCGCCGCGCGGGCTCGCGCCGAGCAGGGCCGCCATCGGCGTGCCGAAGAGCGACTCCGCCGTGTGGTTGCGCAGCGCCGCGCGATCGAGCCCGAGCTGGAAGAGGCCGCTGCGGTTCGCGGCGAGGAAGCGCCCGTCCTGCGAGAAGACCGCGAGCCCCTCGACCAGCGTGCCGATGAACTCCGCGCGGCTGTGGAACCGCAGCGTGAGCGCATCGGGAAACGCGCGCGTGAAGAGGCTGTTCTCGATGAGCCGCGCGGACATCCGTACCAGTGCGGTCGTGTGCTGGTGGTAGCCGCGCTGGTCGCAGGTGACGTCGAGCACGCCGGTGACGGCACCCCGCGGGTCGAAGATGGGAACCGCCGAGCAGGTGAGGAAATGGTTCGCGTGCATGAAGTGCTCGTCGGCATGCACCAGCGTCGGCAGCTCCGAGACCAGCGCGGTGC
>DATMJE010000292.1:0-3981 GCA_035553995.1 Usitatibacter sp.
GAGTGGCAAACGAGTGGCGTGGCTGGATCGGCGGTCGCGGGTGGAAGGTAAGCGTTGCGCCGTCCACGTCCGCTCCCCAGGAGACGGGGACTTGATCAGTTCGTCGCGGCGAGCTTCGTGAGCAGCGTGTCGCGTTGCGCGGCGACCTCGGCGGCGAAGTGCTTCTGCCATCCGTGCGGCGTGAGCTTTTCGACGTCGGACTCCTTGGCGATGCGTTCGAGCACGTCGCGCACGTAGGTCCTGGGGTCGACGCCGATCGCCTTGCAGGTCTGGACGAGGCTGTAGAGGACGGCGGCGCCACGGCCGCCGCGCACGTTGCCGATCATCATCCAATTCTTGCGGCCGACGGCGACCGCGCGCAGTGCTCGCTCGGCGGCGTTGTTGTCGATCGGGATGCGGCCGTCGGTCACGTAGCGCGTGAGCGCGATCCAGTTCGAGAGCGCGTAATCGATCGCCGTCGCCATCGGGCCCTTGTCGAGGACTTCCGTGCGAGTGACTTCGAGCCAGGTCTTGAAGCGGTCGAGTTCGGGGAGGGCATGCTTGTAGTGTTCACAAAACACTTTCGCTTTTGACGGCAGCGAGGGGCACACCGCCTCGGGTCCTTCGGATCAGTCCAAAGCTCTCCATGGTCTCCCAGGTCGCAGCGCGTGCGGCCAGGCGTCGAGCACGCGGGGTGTCAGCGCCTTGCACGGCGCGCGCGATGTTGTAGCGCGCGGTTCGCCAAAAGGTATCGCGGTCCACGATGGCCTCGGCGCGTGGCAGCGTGGCATCGAGTTCGGCCGCGGTGCGGCCGCCTCGCGACGCGCGCCGGCGGTGGTACAGGCACGGCAGGGCCGCGTGGATCCGCGTGCGGGCCTCTCCAGGGTCGCGCAGGACGAGATCGCTGCGCAGCCCCGTCTCCGCCTTCAGTTCGCCGTTGGCCCGCTCGGCAAACGCATTGTGTTGCGGCACGTGCGGGACGTTGCGCAGCACGATGATCTGGTGCTGCTCGAGCCACGCGCACAGCCCGTCCTCGCGGTACTGGCCGCCGTTGTCGACGGAGTACACCAGCGGCAGTGCATCGCGCGTCGCCTGCACGGCTTCAAGCACCTCGCGCACGTCCTCGCCGCACGCCGGTGCTCCCACGTGGGGCGCGGCGGTCGTCGTCGTCGCCGCGTCGCGCACGACCTCCGCCAGCACGGCTTCACCCTCGACGCGGCCGACCTGCGTCGCGTCCTCTGCCCACAGCGCGTCACGCGCCAGCACCTCGACTCGCGTGTGCCGGCGCGCAGCGGCGTGGCGCTGACGCCGGCGCCAGCGCCGCTTCAAGGCGGATACGCCCGCTTGCACCTGGCGCGTCGATACCAGCGGCGTCAGTGCGTCAAGCACCGGCCGCCAGCCCGCGCTCTTGCCTTGGCGCCGGAGTTCACCTCGCACGTGACGCAGTGCACGGCGACGCTCCTCTCGGCTCGCGGCCGGACGACCGGGCGGACGCAGCGACGGAGTTCGCCGCGCGTCCGCCCACAGCTCGATCGTGCGCAAGCTCACGCCCAGCAGCTGCGCCAGGTAGCTCCGTTCACGGCGCAGGATCCGGTTTGGCTCCATCAGCCATTCCCTCACCCGCTCCCGTGCCGCTCTTGGGAGTCGATCTGCGCATCCCGGGGCGCTTGTTCACGCGCTCCGGGACGCTCCGCGTCTCCTCCCCTGATTTCCCCGCCGATTTCTCGGTGGGGTCCGCCTTCTCCACCTTTTCCACCGCCGTCTTCTCCTTCTCGTCGCGGCGCTTGTTCTGCCCCGGCATCTCCCGCAAGAGCGCGATCACGTCCTCCGCGATCTTGAGCTTGCGCTCGAGCTCCGTGATCTTCCGCTTCAGCCACTTCGGGTCCTCGTCGCGATTCTCCGACATCGGCGCGACTCCTTGCCTCAGGCGGGCGCGCGGCTGCTTCAAGAGCCCCGCCACCATCCCCGCGACCGCCTGCTGGCTCAGTTGCCACACGCGCAGCGGCGTCAGCTCCAGTTGCGCCGCCGCCTCCGCCCGCCGCATCTTGCCGAGCCAGACCTGCAGCATCACCGCCGCCAGGCGATGCGCCCGCGTCTTCTCCTCGTCGCTCGCCGCATCCCACAGCGCCTTCACCGGTTGCGGCATCGGCGGCACCTTCGACAGGCGCCGCTTGCGCGACAGGCGCGGGCGCCGCGGCGGCTTTTCCGTCGCCAGAGATGCGTTGGGAGACGTCGACGTCATCGCTTCCGTGTTCATGCGTTTCCCCTGCTTCCTTGGCCGGAGTTCCCGTCGTGAGCTCCGGCGCGACCACGCGCGCGCCGTTCAGCTCGATTTCGTCCGTGAGGAGCTCGCGCGCCTCGCCACCCGCCGTCCGGATCACCACGCGACCGCGCTCGCCGTGCATGACCACCTGCTGGTCGCCGATCTGCCCGAAAAGAAAGACCGGCGGCGGCGGCGTCTCGCCGAGCGCCAGCGCGAGCTCATTCCTCGCGAGCTGCGCGGCGAGCGTCTTGCGCAGCGCGTCCTGCACCGAAAAGAAGCGGTCCGCCGGCACCAGGCCGTCGATCCCCTGATGCGGCCGGAAAAAGTTGTAGTGGGCGAAGTAGTGCGCGAGTCGCAGGCGCCCGTCCGTCACGTCCTTCAGCTCGACCCGGTCGAGCAGCTCCTGCTTCACCGTCTCCCACAGCCGCTCGCACTTGCCGACCGTCTGCGGATGGTGCGAGCGCGCGACGACGTGCTGGATCCCTTCGAGGCGCAGGAGCTTCTGCAGCTCGCTCTTGCCGCGCCAGGCGAAGTACTGCCGTCCCTGGTCCGTGAGGATTTCGCGCGGTTTTCCGAAGCGCGCGATACCGTCCTTCAGCGCTTCGATCACGAGCTCGCTCTTCTGCTGCAGATGCAGAGCGAAGCTCACCACGTAGCGGCTGCAGTCGTCGAGGAAGACCGTCAGGTAGGCGCGCTCGCGGTGGCGCCCGATCACGAAGCTCGTGATGTCCGATTGCCACAGCTCCATCGGCTTCGCGCGTTCGAAAAAACGGACGGCCGGCGGCGCGCGGCGGACCTTCTTCTCCAGCGGTGGCGCGGCCGGCACGCCGGCTTCCCGCAGCACGCGCTTCACGCCACCCGTCGAGACCTTCACCGCGTGGAAGCGCAGCAGAAATTGACGGACCTTCAGCAGTCCGAAAGTCGGAAAGCGTTCCTTCGTGCGCGCGATCAGGTCGCGGATCGGCTGCGCGATGCGCTTCCCTACGCGAGAGCTCGTGCCGGCGCGCACGGAGCGCGTGCGACGCTTCGGCTCGAGTGCCTTCGGGCCCTCCTCGCGATAGCGCTTGAGCCAGCGCGAGAGGACCTCGCGCGACACGCCCCAGACGCGCGCGAAGTCCGTGATCGTCTCGCCCGCCTTGTGAAAGGCTTCGACAGCAGCGCGGCGCTGCTCCGGCGTGTAGCTGAAGGCGCCGCGATGGGGGCCGCTCCCGTTGCGGGCGTTCGGCCGTGCGGCGAGGCCGCGGTCGCCTTCCTCGCGCAGGCGCTTGCGCCAGGTGCACAAGCTCGCCGTCGAGACCCCGCGCTCCGCACAGAAGTCGACCATCTTCGCGTCGCTCGATTCGTACTCGGCGACCAGCGCTCGCTTCTCGTCCGGCGTGTAGCGCTTGTGCGTCGGGCCGCGCGCGACCGGCGCGCCGCTAAAAGACCCAGAGGGGGGCTCCGCCCCCCGCGCCGCGCCTCGCTCGAGCGAAGCTTCAAGCTTCGCTCGGCGCGGCTCCCCCCGTGCCGCCAGATCACCGGCTTCGTGACTCATTGGCTCCATGCTCTGCTCCTTGCAGAGGCGGGAGCCCCTCGTGCTCGACTACGTCAAAAGCGAAAGAGTTCTGTTACACACCACAGGGTTCGAAGCCCTGCGGCGCGAACGATCATGACAATTCCTCCGCCGAGCAGCATCGTGACCAGCATCATCCCCCCGGCAAGCAATCGGACGGAGAGCGCGTGCATCGACACCCACAACA
>DATMJE010000293.1:0-2115 GCA_035553995.1 Usitatibacter sp.
GAGTCGTCTCAGCTCGGCGCGCTCGCGCTCGCGTCCCACGAACGACGCGATCGGACACGGCAGGTTATGCAGGAAAACGCTCGGCGGCACTGGTGGCGTGTCCGCCTCCGGCTCGAGCGTGAACTGATAGCCGCGGTTCGGGATCGTCGCAACCGCGCGTAGTCCCAGGTGCTTGCGGATGGTGGAAATCTGGACCTGGAGATTGTTCTCCTCGACGACCACCCCCGGCCAGGCGATGTCGAGCAACTCGTCCTTGGTGACGATGCGATCGCGATGCTCGATGAGGGCAACCAGCACATCGAAGGCGCGCGCACCGATGGCAGCGGCCTGGCCTTCGACCAGGACCTGCCGTTCGGTGGGTCGCACCTCGATACGCCCGAACCGGTAACGCGTCGTCACAGGGCTCCCATGGGGCGTCATGGTGTGGCGGTTTCGGAGTGATGCACCGGTGATGCACGCGCATGCGAAATGTAGCGCGAAACGACGCCGCAAAACCGGCCGGCCCCGCCCAGCCGCTCAATTCTCGAGCTGCTTCATGATCCAGGGCGCCGTCACCTTGCGGAAGATGACCGGGTCCGGCCAGGTCTTCGCGTCGCGCCCCATGTGGCCGCCGCGCGGGTGGATCCAGAACTCCTTCGGCGCGTCGCCGCCTTCCATGAGGAGCTCCGTGTCGTGGAACGGCACCTGCGTGTCGAGGGAGCCGGCGATGACGAGCATCGGCGCGGTGGGCTTGTCCAGCAGCCCGCGGGTCTTCATCGACATGCCCTCGCGCTTGTCGAGGAGGTCGTTCATGTCGCGCGCGCCGTACGCGTGCATCCACGCAGGCACGTAATCGAAGAGGTATTCGCGATTTCCCTCCAGCGCTTCCTTGCGCTCGCGAAGGAAGGCTTCGTGCACGAGCGGCGATTGCGCCACGACGGCCTTCAGTCGCGAGCGCTCGGTGACCGCGAGCACGCTCGACCAGTAGGCGCCGAAGCTGCCGCCGTAGAGCACCACGCGCTTCGGGTCGATGTCGGACCTCGCGAGCACCAGGTCCATCATTTTCGAGATCGACTGGTCCGCGCCGGGCGAGGCCTTCACGCCGGACTGCCCCGTGCCGGGCGAATCGAGCGCGAGCACCGCGATGCCCTTGTCCACGAACGGCGCGAAGCGCTCGACGTTTTCCTCCTTGCGGCTGTCGAGGCCGGAGATCGCGATCACGAGCGGCACGGCGGCCGATGACTTCGGCACGCGCAGCAGGCCCACCACCTCGCTGCCCTCGTAAGGGACCTTCACGACCTGCACCGGTGGATCGAACCGCTTCGCGAATTGCAGGTACGCCTCGAGGGCCTTCTCGTAGGCGCGCTGCTTGCCGGGCGACGTGGGCTGCGGCCAGCGCGCGAACGAGTAGTAGCGCCACGCCGCATCGTAGTTGCCCTGCGCCATGTAGCGGTCCCCGATCTGCGACCACGAAGCCGCCCATTCATCGCCGTCGAGGGTCTTGAGCCGCCCGAGCGCTTCGCGCACCTCGTCGGGCTTGAGGCCGATGAGCGGATAGGCGTTGCGGTCGGCGCGGGCCTGCGCCTCGGCCTTGAGCTCGTCCAGCGTGCGGCCGGACTGCGCCGATGCGGCAAGACTCAAGCACGCGAGGGTGACTGCCAGGAGGATGCGCTTCATGATCAGGCGTTCACGATCGTGACGAGCTCGGGCAGCGGCGCCTGCGCGTGCCCCCGGGACTTGGCGCCCTCGAGCACCCTGAGGATGCCATCGGCCGCCTCGTGCGCCGCATGCAGATCGCCCGCCATCGCGGTGTAGTACGAGAGGTCCTTGTGCGCGTTCGAGACGCTGAAGCGGAAGCTGCTGCTGTCGCGCTCGAGGATGTAGGGCTGCAGCCGCTGCAGGATCACCCCCGCGCCGCCGCCCTTCGCGAGCACATCCACCAGCACGGAAGCGTCGATGCCAGCGCGATCCGCGCACGCCGCGGCCTCCGCGAGCACCGTCGAGAATCCCAGCGAAACGAAGTTGTGCAGCAGCTTCATTGTGTGACCGGAGCCCACCGGCCCCGCGTACGTGATGTTCTCGGCGAAGCTCTCCAGGAGCGGCAGGCACTCGTCGAAGAGCGCGCGGTCGCCGCCC
>DATMJE010000294.1:0-15297 GCA_035553995.1 Usitatibacter sp.
ACACCTCCGCCCGCACCATGGGACAGATCTACGTGCCGGCGGTGAACTGGGTGCTGCTCGTGGTGGTGTGCGCCGCGGTGGTGGGGTTCGGATCGTCTACGCGGCTCGCCTCCGCGTACGGCGTGTCGGTGATGGGCACGATGCTCGTGACGACCGTGCTCACGTTCTTCGTGATCCGCTTCCAGTGGGGCTATGCGCTGTGGGTGTCGCTGCTCGCCACCGGCTTCTTCCTGTTCGTCGACCTCACGTTCTTCGCCGCGGCGATGCACAAGCTCTTCGAGGGCGGATGGTTCCCGCTGCTGCTGGGCACCGGTGTGTTCACGGTGATGATGACGTGGCGGCGCGGGCGCGCGGTGCTGCGCCAGCACCTGAGCTCGGCATCGCTGCCGCTCACCGACTTCCTCTGCTCGCTGCTGGGCTCGCCGCTCACGCGCGTGCCGGGCGTGGCCGTGTTCCTCGTGTCCGCGCCGGACGCCACGCCGAACGCGCTGCTGCACAGCCTGAAGCACTACAAGGTGCTGCACCACACCAACGTGTTCCTGAACGTGGATTTTCGCGACGTGCCGTATGTGGCTCCCACCGAGGCCGTGCATTGCGTCGCCCTCGCGAAGGATTGCTGGCGCGTCGTGGTGCATTACGGCTTCATGGACCGGCCCGACGTGCCCGCGGCGCTCGCGCGCTGCAACTCGTGCGGCCTGGTGGTCGACCCGATGGAGGTGTCGTACTTCCTGTCGCGCGAGAAGCTGGTGCCGATCCACGGCGGCATCGGCATGGCCTTGTGGCGCGACCGGCTCTTCGCCGCCATGGCGCGCAACGCCGGCAGCGTCACCGACTTCTTCGAGATCCCCACCAACCGCGTGGTCGAGCTCGGCGCGCGCGTCGAGATCTAGAATCGTGTTCCGCTATGCGGGAAATCGGGACGGACCCGATTTTCTTCCATGCGGAAAATCGGGACGTACCCCATTTTTGTTTTTTCGGCATGCGACATCTTTTCGAGGCGCGGCTGGTCCATCCGACGGGCGCGGAGCTGCGTACACGTGGAACGTGGTGCATCGCTACGAGGTGCCGCTCGCGATCGAGGCGCGCGCATTGTCGCGTGACGGCACGGTCCGGTGCGCGAGGTTCTCGACGCGCGATCGCTTCGCGCGCGAAGACCGTGCAGGCCTGGCCCTCGAAGGCGATACGGTGCACGACGAGGCCACCTTCCGCGTGCGCGCCCGCTTCGTCGACCACGACACGCCGTGCCTCGCCTACGCCATCGAGGAGAAGGCGCGCGTGAACGTGGCGAAGGATCGCGTGGCGGCGCTGGGGCTCACGCCCGGCCCGTGGCTGCGCGAGCTGAAGCAGGCGATCCTCGCCGGCGCGCCCGGGTCGGCGCCGGTCGTCGTGCGGTGGAGCGATCGCGACGGGACACACGAGCGCCATCACACCGTGGGCGAGCTCGCGCACGTGGTGCTCGACGTGGCACCCGGACGGCGCGTCGGCTACGCGACCGACCTGCGCGCGACGGAGGAAAACGCGCGCACGCTCGCGACGCTGTTCGCAGGCGTCGACCAGCTCTTCATCGAGAGCGTCTTCCTCGATGCCGACCGCGAGCATGCCGAACGCAAGAACCACCTCACCGCGCGCCAGGCGGGCGGCATGGCCCGGCGTGCCGGCGCGAGGTCGCTGGTGCCGTTCCACTTCTCGCCCCGGTACGACGGACGGGAAGCCGAGCTCGTCGAGGAAGCGCGCGCGGCATGGCAGGGCCAAATGCCCTCGATGACGTAGCCTGCGGCGGCGCCGCGCCCCGGGTGGCGGAGTAAAATGCGCACCGCGATGAGGCTGGCGGCTGCGGGAACGTGATCCGGCATGCGCGTCATCTAATGCGGCACAACCGGCTCCGTGTGGCCGGCCCCATCCGTCCCAACGACAACAAGGAGGCATTCCATGAAATACCGCATTCTCGCCGCGGCCGCGGTTCTCGCCGCCGGCTCCGCATTCGCGCAGGCCCCGAACGACGCGCAGATCGCCCACATCGTCGTCACCGCCAACCAGGTCGACATCGACGCGGGCAAGGTCGCGGAGAAGAAGGGCTCGAGCGCCGATGTGAAGGCGTTCGCCAAGCAGATGGTCACCGACCACACGGCCGTGAACAAGCAGGCCACCGACCTCGCCAAGAAGCTCGGCGTGAAGCCCGAGGACAACCCGACCAGCCAGAGCCTGAAGAAGGGTGGCCAGGACAACGTGAAGAAGCTGAACGGCCTCAAGGGCAAGGAATTCGACAAGGCCTACGTCGACCAGGAAGTGACCTACCACCAGGCGGTGCTCGACGCGATCGACAAGACCCTCATCCCGAACGCGAAGAACGCCGAGCTGAAGGCGCTCATCGAGAAGGTGCGCCCGGCGATCCAGGGCCACCTCGACCACGCCAAGCAGATCCAGTCGAAGCTCGGCTGACATGAGGCTTGCATCCCTCTTCGTGGCGGCGGTGGCGTTCGCGGGGGCTGCGGCCCTCGCGGCGCCCGCCGCGAAGGACACCGTCGTCATGGACGGTGTCGCGTACCAGCCCGCGACGATCACCGTGAAGCGCGGCGCGACCGTCTCCTTCGTGAACAAGGATCCATACCCGCATTCGGTGACCTCGGCGGGCAATTTCGATTCGAGGGACATCGCACCCGGCAAGACGTGGAAGTACACCGCGAAGAAGGCGGGGCGCTTCGACTACACCTGCACGCTGCATCCGAACATGAAGGGCACGCTGGTCGTGGAATGAGCGCGGGGCCACCCCGGGCTTGATGGCGATCAAGCCGGGCCCGCGCCCCGCTGCGATGATCGGCCATGAGTACCTGCGCCTGGATCTCGCACACCGCCTGCCGCAGGCACGACATGGGCCCGGGCCACCCGGAATGCCCCGAGCGGCTCGACGCCATCTCCGACCACCTGCTGTCCACCGGCCTCATGCAGCTGCTGGTGCCTTACGACGCACCGCAGGCTACGCGCGAGCAACTGCAGCGCGCCCATACCGCGCTCCATGTGGCGAACATCTTCGACGCGAGCCCCCGCGAGGGCCACGTGGCGCTCGATCCCGATACGTCGATGTGCCCGGCATCGCTGGAGGCCGCCCTGCACGCGGCGGGTGCGGCCGTGCTCGCGACCGACCTCGTCCTGCGCGGCGAGGCGGGCCGCGCCTTCTGCGCCGTGCGCCCGCCGGGCCACCACGCGACGCGCGATGCGCCGATGGGCTTCTGCCTCTTCAACAACGTGGCGGTGGGCATCCGTCACGCGCTCGACGTGCACGGCCTCAAGCGCGTGGCGCTCGTCGACTTCGACGTCCACCACGGCAATGGCTCCGAGGACATCCTCGCCAACGACGATCGCGTGCTCATGGTGTCGACTTTCGAGGGTGGGCTCTATCCGTTCTCGGGCGACAACGCGCTCGGCACGAACATGGTGAACGTGCCGCTGCCGCGCGGCTCGACGGGTGAAGCGCTGCAGGAGGCGTTCGACTACGTCTGGCAGCCGCGCCTGGACGAGTTCCAGCCCGAGATGGTGTTCATCTCGGCGGGGTTCGATGCGCACCGCGCCGACGAGATGGCGAACCTGCGCTGGCTCGAGAGCGATTATCGCTGGATCACGCGCCGCATCGTCGAGACGGCGGAACGGCACGCGCAGGGGCGCGTCGTCTCCTGCCTCGAAGGCGGCTACCACCTGTTCCACCTCGCCCGCAGCGTGGCCGCCCACGTGCGCGAGCTGGCGGGCGCGTAAGCTTCGCGGATGGCATTCGCGGGGAGGTGGAAGTGGCGCTGAATGGGGACCTTGGCGTGCGCGCGTTCGCCGACACCTCGCGCATGGAGTGGGCAGCGAGCCCGAGCGGCAGCGTGTGGCGCAAGCGCGTGCACCTCGTGGGGCCGCCGGAGTCGGGCCAGGTCACGTCCGTCGTCCGCTACGAGCCGCGCTCCACGTTCCACGCGCACGACCATCCCGAAGGTGAGGAGATCCTCGTGCTCGAAGGCGTCTTCTCCGACGAGCACGGCGACTGGCCCGCGGGCACGTACCTGCTCAATCCCGAGGGCTTCCGGCACGCGCCCTTCTCGCGCGAAGGCTGCACGCTGCTGGTGAAGCTGCGGCAGTTCCCGGGACGCGAGCGGCAGCATGTCGTCGTCGACACGAATGCGTTGCCGTGGCAGCCCGCCGGCAAGCCGGGCCTCTGGCGCAAGGTGCTCTATCGCCAGGAGGGCTTCAGCGACGAGACCAGCCTCGAACGCTTCGACGCGCTCACCGACGCGGGCGTGGTGCTTCATCCGCAGGGCGCGGAGCTCTTCGTGCTCGACGGCACGCTCGAGGACGACGAAGGCATCTATCCCGCCGGATGCTGGCTGCGGCTGCCCGCGGGTGCGAGCCATCGGCCGCGCTCGCCCACCGGCTGCACGATCTACGTGAAGCGCTCCGGGCTCGCGTACCTGCGGGCGCTTTCCTAGATGCTCGCCTGGGCGAACATCTTCCTGTACATGGCCTTCGCCTCGGCCGAGGTCTTGTCGTAAAACGCTTTCGCGCGCGCCGTGCACGCCGCCTGGTCGTCGTTCGCGAGCTTCCTGCATTCGGTGAGCGCCGCCTTCCGGTCGGCGTTCGCTTTCGACATGGCGGCGTTGTACTCGGGCTTGCCGTGGGCGGCCTGCTGGCTCAATCCGGCAAAAAGGGAGGCGGCCAGAAGGGCGGCCGCGGCGAGCAGCAGGATGTTCTTCGTCATGGTGGGATCTTCCCGGCGGGCGGAGATTGATCGATCTGTCAATGTACGAATGTACCCGGCGGCCACGTTTGCCACGCGTCAATCCGCCGGCCGCCGGCGTCGCGGAGAATGCTCCAGATCATGAGCACACACTATCTTGCCCCGTTGTTCGAGCCGCGCTCGGTGGCGCTCGTCGGCGCCTCCGAACGCCCGGAAAAGGTCGGCGGACGCGTGCTGGAAAACCTCATCGGCGCCGGCTATCGCGGAAAGCTGCTGGCGGTGAACCCGAAATACACGTCCGTGCGCGGCATTCCGTGCGTGCCCTCGGTGGCCGACCTGCCCGAGCCGGTGGACCTCGCCGTGGTGGCCACGCCCGCCGCCGGGGTGCCGCAAGTGATCGCCGCGTGCGGCCGTCGCGGCATTCGCACCGCCATCGTCATCACCGCGGGATTCTCGGAGACCGGGCCGGGCGGCCAGGCGCTCGAGCGCGAGCTGCTCGCGGCGGCGCGCGAGCATGGCGTGCGCCTGCTCGGGCCGAACTGCCTCGGCATGATGCGCCCGCCGCTCGGGCTCAACGCCACGTTCGCGCGCGGCCATGCGTTCGCGGGCTCGCTGGCACTCGTGTCGCAGTCGGGCGCGGTATGCACCGCGATGCTCGACTGGGCCACGCCCAACGGCATCGGCTTCTCGAGCGTGGTCTCGCTGGGCGCTTCCAGCGACATCGACTTCGGCGAGGTCATCGACTACCTCGCCTCCGACGAGAAGACCGAGCACATCCTGCTGTACATCGAGGGCGTGCGCGATGCGCGCCGCCTGGTGAGCAGCCTGCGCGCCGCCGCGCGCGTGAAGCCCATCATCGTGCAGAAGGTGGGACGCCATCCCGCGGGATCGCGTGCCGCCGTCTCGCACACCGGCGCCATCGTCGGGCGCGACGATGTCTTCGACGCGGTCGTGCGGCGCACCGGCATCGTGCGCGTGAACACCATGACGCAGCTCGTCGCGGCAGCGCAGGCGCTCGCGGCGCACGTGCGGCCGAGCGGAAACCGCCTCGCGGTGATCACCAACGGCGGCGGACCCGGCGTCATGGCCGCGGATCGTGCCGCGGAGCTCGACCTGGAGCTCGCAACACTGGGCACCGCGACCGCGGAAAAGCTGGGCGCAGCGCTGCCGGCGCACTGGTCCCACGGCAACCCGATCGACCTCATCGGCGACGCCGGTCCCGACCGCTACCGTGCGGCAGTCGCGGCGTGCCTCGAGGACCCGCAGGTGGATGGCGTCCTCGCGATGCTCACGCCGCAGGCCATGACCGACCCCGAAGCCTCCGCGCAGGCGGTGATCGAGGCCTCGAGCGGCGCGCACAAGCCGGTGATCGCCTGCTGGATGGGAGAGGCGAGTGTCGCCACGTCGCACGTGAAGCTGCGCCACGCGGGCGTGCCGGTCTTCAGCGGGCCGGAGCAGGCGGTGGAAGCGTTCCACTACCTCGCATCGTTCTACCAGAACCAGAAGGCGCTGCTCGAGGCGCCGGGACCGATGCACGATCTCGAGCCGTCGGACCTGCCGCGGGCCCGGGCGCTCGTGCGCGCGGCGCTCGACGAAGGCCGCACCGTGCTCACGCCGACCGAATCGAAGGCGTTCCTCGCGGCTTTCCGCATCCCGAATGCGACCTCGCACGTGGCGGTGGACGAGAACCAGGCCGCGACGGTCGCCGACGCGCTCGGCTACCCCGTGGTGATGAAGATCGAGTCGCCCGACATCACGCACAAGAGCGACGTGGGCGGCGTGCGGCTCGGCCTCGCGAACGCTCAGGCGGTTCGCGATGCGTTCATCGGGATGATGACCCACGTGCACAACCGCGCGCCCAAGGCCCGCATCCGCGGCGTGTCGCTCGAGCGGATGATGATGAGCCCGCACAGCCGCGAGCTCATGGTCGGCATCGCCCACGACCCGGTGTTCGGCCCGGCGATCACGTTCGGCGCGGGCGGCATCGCGGTGGAGGTGCTGCGCGATCGGGCCGTGGCGCTGCCGCCGCTCAACGCGCCGCTCGTCGAGGACATGGTGCGCGGCACCCGCGTCGGACGCATGCTGGGCGAGTTCCGCAACCTGCCCGCGGTCGACCGCAACGCGCTGCGCGAAGTGCTGCTGCGCGTCTCCGAGATCGCGTGCGAGATCCCCGAGCTGGAAGAGCTCGACATCAACCCCGTCATCGCCGACGAGAGGGGCGCCATCGCGCTCGATGCGCGCGTGGTGCTGCACGCCTCGCCACCGCCGCGCGAGCGCTATGCGCACCTCGCGATCCACCCCTATCCGACCGATCTCGTCTCCACCCTCGTCGTGGACGGCGTGGAGCTGGTGCTGCGGCCGATCCGGCCCGAGGATGCGCAGCTCGAGCTCGAGTTCGTCGAGGCGCTCTCGCCGCAGAGCCGCCGCATGCGCTTCCAGAGCGGGCTGCGCACGCTCACCCCCGCGATGCTGGCGCGCTTCACGCAGATCGACTATGACCGCGAGATGGCGCTGGTGGCCATGGAGAACGACGCCGGGCGCATCCGGGAGGTCGGCGTCGCGCGCTACATCCGGCTGCCCGACGGCGAGTCGTGCGAGTACGCGATCGCGGTCGCCGATGCGTGGCAGGGGCGTGGACTGGGCTACGCGATGATGCAGCGCCTGATCGAGGTCGCCCGCGAGCGTGGCATGCACCACATGCTGGGCTGGGTGCTCACGAAGAACAGCTCGATGCTGAAGATGTGCGGCGAGCTGGGCTTCCGCATCATGGGAGACGCGGACGACATGCTCACGCGCCGGGTGGAGCTGGCGTTGTAGCCTTCGGCGCCTGCGGTGCCAGCTGCAGGCTGCCCCCGCCGCCGTTCATGAGGGCGCGCAGCCCCGCCATGTCGAGCAGCCGCACGTGCTTGTGCTGCACGGCGATGAGCCCCTGGTCGTGGAAGCGGGAGAAGAGGCGGCTCACGGTCTCGAACTTCAGGCCCAGGAAGCTGCCGATCTCGTGGCGCGTCATGCGCAGGTTGAACTCGTGCGGGGAGTAGCCGCGCGCGAGGAAGGCGTGCGACAGGTGCAGCAGGAACGCGGCGAAGCGCTCTTCCGCGCGCAGCGTGCCCAGCAGCAGCATCATGCGGTGCGCGCGCGCGACCTCCACGCAGATGGCCCGCTGCAGCATCATTCCCAGCCGCTGCATCGCCGCCTGCGAGATGACCAGCACCTCGCCGTTCTCGAGCGCGACCGCGTCCATCGTGTAGGCCTCGGTCGCCATGCCGTCGATGCCGAGCAGGTCGCCGCGCATGTGGAAGCCGGCCACCTGGCTGCGCCCGTCGGCGTGCACGATGCTGGTCTTGAAGAAGCCGCTGTGGACGACGTAGATGGCCTCGAACTCCCGGCCCGAAGCGTAGACGCTCTCGCCCCGCTTGAGGCGCCGGCGCAACGGCGAGACTCCCTGGAGCAGCGCCTCGTCCGCGTTGCTGAGCCCGCCGGTCGATGGCAATTCGCCCGAAATGCCCGACAGCGTATTCATGACTTCCATGCGCCCCATCTAGACCTCATGCGCCCCGGGATAGCCCCGGGCAAACGCCTACCCTATAGGAATCATCCTACAAGTCGCCAGCTGCCGGGTATTGCAAATGTCGCGTGGCGCGTGCACGAACGTGCGGGCCGCCCCTGGTCCGAATGGAGCAGGGGCCGCTGGCGCCTGGAGGCGGGAGATCAGTCCGGCTCGCGGCTCATGACCGCCTTGAGGCCGGGAATGTCGAGGATGCAGATGTGCTTCTGCTGGACGGTGATGAGGCCGTCGTCCTGGAAGCGGGAGAAGAGGCGGCTCACGGTCTCCAGCGAAAGGCCGAGGAAGCTGCCGATCTCGTCGCGCGTCATGCGCAGGTGGAATTCCTGCGACGAGTAGCCGCGCGCCACGAAGCGCTGCGAAAGGTTGAGCAGGAAGGCGGCCAGGCGCTCCTCGGCGCGCATGGTGCCGAGCAGCATCATCACGCCCTGGTCGCGCACGAGCTCGCGGCTCATCACCTTGTGGAGCTGGCGCTGCAGCTGCGGCTCCTCGAGGCGGCCGTAGGGAATGACGCACACCTCGCTGTCCTCCAGCGCGAGCGCGTCCGCCGTGTGGGCGTCGGTGCCGATGCCGTCCATGCCCATGATCTCGCCCGCCATGTGGAAGCCGGTCACCTGGTCGCGTCCGTCCTCGAGCACCACGCGGCTCTTGAAGAAGCCGCTGCGGATCGCGTAGAGCGAGTCGAAGGCGCCGCCCGCGCGATACAGGCTCTCGCCGCGCTTCACGCGCTTGCGCGTGTAGACCAGGTCGTCGAGCAACTGCGGCTCGCTGCCGTTGAGCCCGCACGGCAGGCACAGCTCGCGCAGGTTGCACGCGCCGCAGTTCTGCGGCAGGCGCGAGAGGGTCGCCTTCGCGGGCTTGGGACCGCTTTGCGTGCCGCTGCCGGCGAGGCGCTGCATGGGCTTGATCTCGATCCGAGCGAGGTTTGTTGTCATGTTCGTGGGCTCCCTTGGGTTGGCGCTGCTCAGTGCCGCGTCGCCGCGATTTCCGCGATGACTTCGCGGACGCGTTCGAACTCGGTCGACTTGTCGAGGAAATACCGGGCTCCTGCGCGAGCGCACGCGCGCCGGTACTGCGGTTCGGAGTGGTTCGTGAGGACGATGAAGACGATGTCGGGCGCCTGCGGGTGGATCGCGCGGAGCACGTCGATGCCGCTCTTGCCCATGAGGTTGAGGTCGAGCAGGACCGAATCGGGGTGCGTGCGCAGGATGCCGTCCACCGCCGCGGTTGCGCTGCCCGCCTCGCCCACGATCGCGACGCCGCCCATGCAGCGCAGCATCTCGTTCAGCCGCAGGCGGATCGACGTGGAATCGTCGACGATGAAAACGTGTGTCGGACGTTGTGTTTGCATGAAGCCATCATCGGCTTCGGCCACACACCGCGAACATCGGTAGGGGATGAATCTGGCCCTCGGCGGCCAACCCGCCCGCGGGGTGGGTGCCGTCCGAGCAACCGCCTAGGAAAACTCCTAGGATCCCGAGGGTGCTAGGCGCCCGCCTCGAGGCAGGGAATGCGCACGGTGAACCGGCTGCCCTTGCCGGGGCCGCCGCTTTCGCCGGTGACCGTGCCGCCATGGCGCTCCACGAATTCGCGCACCAGCGCGAGACCGATGCCCATGCCGCCGGCGGCCCGCCCCATCGCGGCCTTGTCCTGCGAGAACAGCACGAACAGCCGCCGCTGCATGTCGCGGTCGAAGCCGATGCCGTTGTCGCTCACGGTGATCACCGCCTCGTCGCCGGCGCGCCGCGTGGCGATCTCCACCTCGCCGCCCGCATCCGTGTACTTCGCGGCGTTGGTGAGCAAATTGGCGAGGATCTGCGTGATGCGCACGGCGTCGGCCAGCAGCCAGATGGGCTCACCGGCCTCGCGCACGACGAGCTTGTGGCGGCGGTCCTCGTAGGAGCCGCGCGTGGCCTCGACCGCCTGCTGCACCAGCGTGTGCAGCTCCACGCGCGAGCGCTTGAGCTCGACGTGCCCGCGCGTGAGGCGCGAGACGTCGAGGAGGTCGTCGAGGAGCCGCGACATGTGGGCCAGCTGGCGGTCGGCGATGGCATGCGCGCGCCCGCGCTGCTCGGCCGTCAGGCCCGGCTGCGCGAACAGCGCGATGGCGTTGCGGATGGGTGCGAGCGGGTTGCGCAGCTCGTGCGCGAGCACCGCGAGGAACTCGTCCTTGCGGCGCTGGGCCTCGCGCTGCGCGGTGATGTCGCGCGCGATCTTGGAGGCGCCCACGACGCGCCCCAGGGAATCCCGCAATGGGGAGACCGTGAGCGAGACCTCGATGAGGGTGCCGTCCTTGCGCTGGCGCACCGTCTCGAAGTGGTCGATGCGCTCGCCGGCGCGGATCTTGGCGAGGATCTCTTCCTCCTCGTGCTGCAGGTGGGGCGGGATGATCTTCATGATCGATTGCCCCACCATCTCCTCGGTACGGAAGCCGTAGAGCCGCTCCGCCGCCGGGTTCCACGAGCTGATGATGCCGCGCAGCGTCTTGCTGATGATCGCGTCGTCGGAGCCGGTGACGATCGCCGCGAGCGTCGCCCGGGTGCGATCGGCCTCGCGCAGCGAGGTGAGGTCGCGCGCCATCTTCGAGGCGCCGATGATGGCGCCGGAGCTGCTGCGCACCGGGGAAACGGTGATCGAGACCTCGATGCGCCGGCCGTCCTTCGCGACGCGCGTGGTCTCGAAGTGCTCGATGCGATTTCCCTCGCGCACCTTGGCGAGGATGCGATGCTCCTCGTCGTACAGGTCGGGCGGCACGATCTTCATCACCGACTGGCCGATGATCTCTTCCGGCGCATAGCCGTAGAGGCGCTGGGCCGCGTGGTTCCAGGAGGTGATGGTGCCGTTCAGGTCCTTGCTGATGATGGCGTCGTCGGAGGATTCGACGATCGCGGCGAGGAGCCCGCGGATGCGCTCGCCATCGTGCTGCGAGGTGATGTCGCGCGCGATCTTCGAGGCGCCGATGATCTTCCCGCACGCGTCACGCACGGGCGAGACGCTGATCGAGAGATAGACATGCGTGCCGTCCTTGCGCCGCCGCACGGTCTGGAAATGCTCGATGCGCTGCCCGCTGCGCACGCGCGAGAGGATCAGCTTCTCCTCCTCGAGCTGGCCGGGCGGGATGATGCGCGCGATGGACTGGCCGATCATCTCCTCGGCGGTGTAGCCGAAGATCCGCTCGGCGGCCGGGTTCCACGACGTCACCACGCCATCGAGGTCCTTGCTCACGATCGCGTCGTCCGAGGACTCCACGATGGCGGCGAGCCACGCGTTGCCGTGCTCCGGCACCGAGGACGCGCTCGCGTCGCGCCGCGGGCACGGACCGGGCTTCTGGGAATGGGTGTTCGGCATGAGCCTTCTGTCACTACCCGTATCCCCGACGATACCGTACGTAAAACCCCGCCAGTGTCGGCGTAGTCCTACAATCCCTGCCGAAAGCCGAAATAAATCGCGCCCGCGGCTCAAAGCACCCGTTCGCCGAATTTCCGCACGGCCGATTCGGACAGGGTGAGGCCCAGCCCGGGTTGCTCCTTGAGGGTCAGCACGCCGCCGGCGATGCGCGGCGGATCCTCGAACAGCTCCGCCTGCAGCGGATCGCGTTCCGGGTCCGTGAACGACTCCACGATCGCTCCCGCGGGGCTCGCGGCCACGATGTGCGCGTGGATGAAGCAATCGTGGTGCGGGGCCACCTGGACGTGCGAGAACTCGCACAGCGCGGCGAGCTTCCGCCCCTCGGTGAAGCCGCCCATCATGGTGCAGTCGAACTGCAGGATCTGGATCGCCTGCTCCTCGAGCAATGCGCGGCAGCCGTAGCTCGTGAGCTCGCTCTCGCCCGCCGAGAGCGGGATGCGCGTGTGCCTCGCCAGCAGCTTGAGCTCCCGCCGGTCGTCGGCCCAGCGCACCGGCTCCTCCAGCCAGCGGGGATCCAGCGGCTCCAGCAGGCGCGCCGCCTCGATGGCGGTATCGAGGTCCCAGCCGCGGTTCACGTCGATCATGAGGTCGGCCTCGGGCCCGATGATCTCGCGCACCAGCGCCATGCGCTCCACGTCTTCCTTCAGCGGCGCGCCCCCCACCTTGCCCTTGAAGCCCTTGTGTCCCTGCGCCTTGAGCATCTGGATCTCGTCGCGCAGCTCGGCCATGTCCTTGCCCTCGCGGTAGTAGGCGCAGGTCACGTACGCGGGCACCTCGTTGCGGTAGCCGCCGAAGAGGCGGTAGAGCGGCAAGCGCGCCACCTTGCCCACGAGGTCCCAGCACGCGATGTCGACCGCCGCCGAGATGCGCACGATGGCCTCCCGCGTCCAGCCGCGCTCGCTCGCGATGCGCTGCCAGGTGAGCGCGAAGAGCTTCTGGTAGAGGCGCTCGGGAGCGAGCGGGTCCTCGCCCACGATGAGGTCCGCGATGCCCGAGCCGAACGCCTTGATCGCGGCCTCGATCGGCGTGTAGCTGGTCGCGATGCCGATGCCCTCGACACCCTCGTCGGTCTTCAGGCGCACCAGGATCTCGTTGGCGCGCGGCACGATGAAGTTGCTCACCCAGTGGGGACGCGGGTCTTCGCCCTTGAGGCGCAGGATGTGGACTTCGAGGGAGGTGATCTTCATCGGTCGCGATCGCGGTGGGATCGCGAATTCTAGCCTGCGCCCCGTGTCCCATCGCCATGAAGGCGATCCGCTATGCGTGGGCATTGCCGGCGACCTGCGTGGGCGCGACGCTGGGCCTCGTGGCACTCGCGCGCGGCGCGCGGGTGCGCATCGTCGAGGGCGCGCTGGAGGTTGCGGGCGGCATGCCGCGGCGCTCCGGTTTCGGCGCGATCACCTTCGGGCACGTGATCATCGGGCAATCGGCGCAGTGCCTCGCCGCGTGCCGCTCCCACGAGCACGTGCACGTGCGCCAGTACGAGCGCTGGGGCGTGCTCTTCTTCGCGCTCTACGCGGGCTCGAGCCTCGTGCAGTGGCTGCGCGGCGGCGATCCGTATCGCGACAACCGTTTCGAGCGGGAAGCGTACGCGGCCGATCGCGCCGCGCGCGCGGGCGACGCTATTCCTCCACCAGGCGGTGGGTGAGGGCGTAGCGGATGAGCTCCGCCTGCGTGGACATGTTCATCTTCTGCAGGATGTTGGCCTTGTGCGTGCTCACCGTCTTGACCGACAGGTTGAGGCGCTCGGCGATGTCCGAGACCGACTTGCCCTCGGCGATCATGCGGAAGATCTGGAACTCGCGATCCGACAGCGTCGAATGCGGCGGGCCCTTCGCGCCGGGCATGGCACCGAGCGCCAGCTGCTCGGCCACGTCGGCGCTGATGTAGGCGCCGCCGCCCGCCACGCGCCGGATCGCCGAGACCAGCTGCGCCGAGGCGCCTTCCTTCGTGAGGTAGCCCGCGGCGCCGGCGCGGATGGCGCGCACCGCGTACTGGTGCTCCTCGTGCATGCTGAGGATGAGCACGCGCAGGCGCGGCTTCTCCGCGTGCACCTGCTTGATGAGCTCGATGCCGCTCTTGCCGGGCATCGACATGTCCAGCAGCAGCACGTCGAAATCCAGCGCGCGCACCCGGTCCATGACCTCGAAGCCGTTCTGGGCCTCGGCCACCACCTCGAGGTCGCCCGCGACGGTGAGGAGCTGCTTCAGGCCCTCGCGCACGATGGTGTGGTCGTCGGCGACGACGATGCGGATCATTGCGCGGCCTCCTTGCCGAAGGGCAGCTGCAGCTCGACGGTCGTGCCCCTGCCCGGCTCGCTCGAGATGCGCGACTGGCCGCCGAGCAGGTACGCGCGCTCACGCAGGCCCAGCAGCCCGAAGGAATTGGGCTTGCGCGGGTCCGCGGTGGCAAAGCCCTTGCCGTTGTCGCGCACCGTGAGCATGACGTGGGTGTCGTCGCGCTCGAGCGTGACCTCGACGAGCGAGGCCTCGGCGTGCCGCGCCACGTTGGTGAGCGATTCCTGCAGCACGCGAAAGAGCGCGGTGGCATACGGATCCGGCAGGTCGAGCTCGTCGCCGGACATCGCCAGCTCGCAGGCGATGCCGGTGCGCTGCGTGAAGTTGTTCACCAGCCAGTCGCACGCGGCGACGAGGCCGAGGTCGTCCAGCATGAGCGGGCGCAGGTCGGCGGAGATGCGCCGCGCCGCCGCGACCGTGCCGTCGAGGAGCACCTGCATGTTCGAGAGCTTGAGCCCCACCTCGCCGCCGCTCGCGGCGAGCCGCTCCTTCAGCCAGCCCACGTCGATCTTGAGCGCGGTGAGCGCCTGGCCCAGCTCGTCGTGGAGCTCGCGGGCGATGCGGCTCTTCTCCTGCTCGCGAACGGAGTTGGCGGCGACCGCGAACTGGCGCAGCTCCTCGCGCGAGTGGCGCAGCTCCTCCTCGTTGCGCACGCGCTCCGTGACGTCGCGCAGGATCACGGTGTAGAAGCGCTGGCCGTGCTCGGCGGTCTGCGAGATCGAGGCCTCGATCGGAAACTCCTCGCCGTTGCGGCGCAGGCCCACCACCACGCGCGCGCCCCCCATGCGCCGCGAGGTGGGGCCCGTCGAGCCGAAGCGCCGGACGTGCTCGCCGTGGCCCTCGCGGAAGCGCTCCGGGATGAACCACGCGAGCGGCGCGCCGATGGCCTGGTCGCGCGGGCAGGCGAACACGACCTCGGCCGCGTAATTGAAGAGCACGATGTGCTGGCGCTCGTCCACGGTGATGATCGCGTCCATCGCCGAATCGAGGATGCCGCGCAGGCGCGCCTCGCTGCGCGCGAGCAGGTCTTCGGCCTTCACGCGCTCGGTGATGTCGCGCAGGATGACGGTGAAGAGCTTGCGGCCGTCTTCCATGTGCTGCGAGATCGACGCGTCGATCGGGAACTCGGTGCCGTCGGCGCGCAGCCCGGCCAGCACCATCTGCCCGCCCATGGTGCGCGAGGTGACGGCCGTCTCGCCGAAACGCTCGACGTGCGCGCGATGCGTCCCGTGGAAGCGCGCGGGGATCAGCATGTCGAGGCGCTGCCCGATCACGGCGTTGCGCGGCCAGCGGAAGACGCGCTCCGCGGCGGCGTTGAACTG
>DATMJE010000295.1:0-36049 GCA_035553995.1 Usitatibacter sp.
TGTGCGAGTACTGCGGCGACGACGAGTCAGCAATCGAGCGTCGCCGCGGTGGCGGCGCGCCGTGGCGGACCCCTCCTCCCCGCCGCGGCGCCACCCGCCGAATATTCGCGCAGCCAGCAGAGCGTGTTCACGAGCTGCATCTGCTCGGGCGTGTCGCAATGCACGTCGAGCAGGTCGGGCGAAGCGACCACCACGGCGAGGCATTTCGCGCGTGACACCGCGACATTGAGCCGGTTGCGGTCGTAGAGGAACTCGATGTTGCGCGGCAGGCACTCCTCGTTGGACGAGGTCATCGAGACGATCACCGCCTCCGCTTCCTGGCCCTGGAACTTGTCGATCGTGCCCACCCGCGCGCCCGCCGGCAGCGTGCGCCTGAGCAGGTTCACCTGCGCGTTGTAGGGCGCCACGACGAGGATGTTCGACGTACCCAGCGGGTTGGTAGCGCCGGTGGAATCGCGATACGACTGCCCGAGCAGGCTCGCGTAGAGCGCCTTCACGGCCTGCGCCTCCGGCTCGCTGCTTTGCGAGCAGCCCTCGTGCTGCACGGGGAGGAAACGAATGCCCGCGGGAACCAGCGCGGCATGCGCGCCGGCATCCAGCACCAGCTCGCGCTTCCCGTTGCCGGGCTCCGCATGCAGGCGGCCCTCGTACACCGCAGCGGAAATGAACTCGCACACCGCCGGATGCATGCGCCAGCTCGTGGGCAGGAAGATGCCGCGATCGGCGGGCACGGTGGCGAGCCCGTCCAGGAGGTACTCCAGCGTCGACTCGCCCGAGCGGCCGGGATGCACGCCCTGTACCGGCTGGCCGAGCTGCATCTGGTCGCCGAGGAGCACGATGTTGCGCGCGGCGGTGCCCATCGCCACGACGTTCGCGAGCGAGACCTGCCCCGCCTCGTCCACGAAGAGGTAGTCGAGCGATTGCTCGAGATCCGGCTCCGCGAAGAGCCACGCCGTGCCGGCGACGAGGGCATGGTTGCCCTCGATGATGTCCTTGTTGGCGTAGACGTCCTCGATCATCTCGCCCTCGAGCTCGCCCTCCGCGCCCCGGGTGCATTTCTTCGCGCCGCGAATGCGCACGCCCTGCTCGCGCGAGCGCTCCTCCACCGCGTGCAGCAGGTTGTTGATGGCCTTGTGGCTGTTCGAGGTGACGCCGACGCGCCTGCCCTCGAGCAGCAGGCGCAGGATCACGTGCGAACCGGTGAAGGTCTTGCCCGCGCCGGGGGGCCCCTGGATGAAGAGATAGCTGTGGTCGAGCGCCTTCACCGCCGCGAGAGTGGCCTCGATGACGTTCGCGCCGGTGGGCAACAACGGCGTGCCTGGGGCGAGCGACGTCAATCGCGGCGCGGCCTTGCGCAGCAGCGCCTCCGCCGCGGGGAACCATGGCTGCCCGGCGACGACGGCATCCGCGAAACGCCAGACGGCGGCGCGCAACGCATCGCAATTGATCGGGCCGCTGGGCCCGACCGAGAGCGCCCTGGGCACCTCGCGCTTGCTGGAGACCTTGATGCGCACGACACCCGCGGCCTCGTCGAGCGCGACGATCTCGCCCAGTGGCTCCGCGTTGTCCGCGCGGCGCACGCTGGCGCCTGCACGCAGCTTCGTTTCCTGCGGCGGAAACGTGAACGTGTAGATCAACGAGCGGGCGATGGGCTCGGGCTCGACCGCTGCGTCGAGCCGGAGCGCACCCAGGCATTCCACGTCGTCGACCAGCTCCTCCTCGGCCATGTCCTGCCGCGCGAACACCGCCCACCATTGCGGCTTGTCGGCGCGCCGATGGAAATCGACCAGGTGAAAGACCAGCTCGCGGAAGCGATCCTCGCCGCTCCACGGGCTTTCGGGAGGCGGCAGGCCATCGGCGAGTGTCGCGCGATAGGCGGCGACGCGCGACTCGATGAGCTCCGTCCTCGCCGAGGCCGCGGCCGCCTGCGGCTCGCCATCCGCCGCCGTCGAGGCCACGTGCCACGGCAAGCCTGCCGGGCGATGCCCGAGCAGCCAGTCCCGCAGCAACTGCGTGGAACGGCAATCGTCGCGGTTGTAGCTCTCGATCTTCGCCAGCTCGGTTGCGTCGCGGGTCTCGCGCCAGCGCTCGTAGTAGACGATGCTGGCACCCGCGTCCTTCACCTCGCCCTCGCGCGCCTCCATGTAGAACTGCTCGATGTCCTTGATCGAGTAGCCGTCGGCCGAGGTGCGGATGGCCTCGCGCACGACCTTGTAGAGGTCGACGAACTTGTGCCGCCGCAGGAGATCGTCGAGCGCGGCTTCGCACGTGCCATGCAGCGTCATGAGGCGCCGGAGCGCGGACGGCTCGTAGTGCGCGTAGTGGTAGATGTGCATGCGCGGGTGGCGCTCGAGGCGCGCGCGCACGAACGCCATGAAGCCTTCGAACGCAACGCGCTCCCCGGCGCGATCGTGCGCCCAGAAGGCACGGAACTGCGGCGCTCCCTCCTCGAAGAACCAGGCGCCGAAGAGATACTCGAGCCCGCCTTCCTCGAAGGGATCGCCCTCCATGTCGAAGAAGATGTCCCCTGCGTCGGGCTCGGGCAGGCGGTGGAAGCCGCGCAGGCCTTCGGGATCGGCCGCCAGGATCTCTACCTGGGGCCCCGAAGTGCGCGCCGCGAATTGCAACCGCGCCTGCGCCTGGAGCCTCGACACCGTGCCTTCCTGCAGCCTGGGAATGCGCGTGGCCGGATCGAGCCGCGCAAGCGCCTCCACCGTACGCACGCCCGCATCGCGCAGGCGTTCCATCTGGTTGCGCGAGATGCCGGCCACCTGGTTCAGGTGGTCCTCGCGCTGCCATTGGGCGGCGCAGAGCTCGCGCCACGGGCAGACGCCGCAGTGCTCGCAGCGCTCGGGAAGCGTCCCCGCGGCCTCGCCGATGAATTCGAGGAACCGCGTACGCACCTGGCGGAAGTAGCGCGAGTACTCGGCGAAGCGGAAGCGATGCTCCACGCCATCGCCCAGCACCAGGCCCATCATGGCGGGCTCGACGCCCTGCGCCTCGGCGAGCAGGTCCGAATAGAAGCAGAGCTGCACGAGGAACTTCGCCCGCGGCTTGCGCGCGAGCTTCGTATCCAGAACCTCATAGCCGTACGTGCCGAGTGCGGAAGGCTCCTCGACGCGGCGCAGGAAGTCCGCGCGGCCGTAGAACCGGCCCGAGCGGAATGCCGCCTGGAAGATGATGTCGGCGCCCGCCGCCATCGCTTCGCGCGTGCGCAGGGCAAGCTCCGCGGGCGTGCCGCGGCCTTCGATCCTCGCGATGGCGAGACCGCTCGCTTCGAGGGCCGCGAGATAGGCCGCCTCGTGCGCGAATCCCTTGTCCTGGACGAGCTTGTTCGACGGATCCTCCGCGGCGCGCTCGAGCGGCTGGAGGAGATCCTGGAGATCGAGCGTGGTGCGATGCTCGCACTCGAGGAAGCTCACGAGGTCGCTCGCGGAAAAGAGCGTCCCGGCGTCAGTCGCCTGCATTCGCGGCCTCCAGCGGCGTAATCACCGGACCGGCAAGCTCGGGCGCCTGCATGGCACGCGGCACCAGGTCCACCGGCTCCAGCTCCGGGATCTCGCGCCCATCGGGCACGACCTTCAGCTCCTTGAACTTGCGCGTCGATACCAGCACGCGCGTCTCGAGGGAGGCGACGGCCTTGTTGTACGCGCCCACGGCCTCGTGGAGGTTCCGGCCGACCTTCGACCAGTGCCCCGCCATCACCGCGACGCGCTCGTGCAGCTCGCGCCCGAGGTCGCTGATCTCCTGCGCGTTGCGCGCGAGCGCCTCCTGCTTCCAGCCGTAGGCGATGGCGCGCAGCATGGCGATGAGCGTGGTGGGCGTGGCCGGCAGCACCTTTTCGCCCACGCCGAACTCGATCAGCTCCGGATCCTGCTCCAGCGCCGCGGAGAAGAACATCTCGCCGGGCAGGAAGAGGATCACCAGCTCCGGCGTGGAATCGAACTGGTCCTGGTACGACTTGCGGCCGAGCTTGGTCATGTGGTCGCGCACCTGGCGCGCGTGGTCCACGAGGAACTGCTTGCGCGCGCCATCGTCCTGCGTCTCCACCGCTTCGAGATAAGCCGAAAGCGGCGTCTTGGCATCGACCACGATGTTGCGGCCGCCCGGCAGGCGCACGATCACGTCCGGGCGCAGCCGCCCCTCCTCGCCCTCGACGCTCACCTGCTCGACGAAATCGCAGTGGTCGAGCATTCCCGCCATCTCCACCACGCGCTTCAGCTGCAGCTCGCCCCAGCGGCCGCGCGCGGCGGGCTGGCGCAATGCCTTCACGAGATTGCCGGTTTCGCGGCGCAGCTCGCTCTGCCCTTCGGCGAGCGCACGCACCTGGCTGGTGAGCGCCTGGTAGGCGCCCTCGCGCGTCTTCTCGATCTCGTGGATGCGGCCATCGAGCTTCTCGAGCGACTGGCGCACCGGCACCACCAGCTCCTGGATGGCCTGCTGGCGCTTCTCGAGCTCCCCCTGCGCGCCCTGCTGGAAGCGGCCGAGGGCCTGCGCGGCGAGATCCAGGAACGACTGGTTGTTGGCCTGCAGCGCCTGTGCGGAAAGCGCCTGGAAGGCACTCTCGAGCTGCTTGCGCGCATCCGCGAGGAGCGCCATCTTCTCGCCCAGCATCGTCTTCTCGCTCGCGAGCTCGGCCCTCAGGCGCGCGCTCTCGGACTGGTGCCCGGCGCAGGCGCGTTCGTATTCCCGCAAGGCGGAACGCGACGCGGCCAGCTCCTGCTCCAGTTGGGGGATGCGCGCGGCAAGCTGCTCCGCAGTGGCGCGGCGCTCCGCCTCCGCGCGCAGGGCTTCGCGGCCCGCGTGCTCGATGCGCTCCAGGGCCACCAGCCGCTCGGCGAGGCGCTCCGCCTCCGCGCGGGCGGCGGCGAGCCTTTCCTGCGCCGTGGCGCGCTCCGCTTCGGCGCCGGTGCGCGCCAGCAGGACTTCGGAACCGAGGCGGTGGCGGAAGTGAATCCAGGCTGCGGCGCCACCCACGCCGAGACCCACGAGCAAAGCGATGACGAGTTCCATGGTTCCCCCGAATGATACAGCTCGCACTGTACGGGGGCAGGTAGCTCACTACGTGAGCCTACCCGGGGCGAATCGCTAGCGCTGCTTTGCGGGACCGCAGCAGCGGTGCACCACCATCCCGCGGCCGGAAGCGGCGGTGCTGAGCTCCTCCCGGAAGCCGCAAACGCCGCATGCAAACCGGGAGCGCTCGAGCTCCAGCGGAAAGCGCCACACGGCCCACAGGGTGGCGGCCATGGGGGCGAGAACGATCACGGGGAGGATGATGACGGGCACGAAGGCGCCCGGCACGGCCAGCGCGATCGCGACGAGGAAAGGCAATACAGGCTTCATGGCGCGCATTCCGGGAATGGGAGTCGAGCGTGCAGGATGAGGCATCGCGCGCCACGAGCGCTTCGCAAATGGCGCCGCCGGTTGTCCGATCGCGACAGGCCCCCGGACACCATGGCCGCGTCGCGTGACGCGGGCGGCCATGATGCCTAGCGCGTTGCCGTGAATGCGAAGACTTCGGCCCTGGCGGTGTACTCCACGGCCTCGGTGGCACGCACGATGCGCGACTCCCCGGCTTCGTCCACCTCGAGCTCGCGCATCTCGGAGAACAACCCCGGCGGCACCAGCAGCGCCTCGGCCGACGGATCGCGAAGCGCGCGCTCGAGCAGCAGGCCGGGGCGCGCCTGCGGCGTGGCGCTGATGGTGGGCCGCACCCACACCGCACGCGCGCCCGGGGCGAGGAACTGCACGCCGAACTCGAACGCGCCGCCGTCGCCCGCGGTGATCCAGCGGACCAATCCCACGATCCAGCGCGGCCGGCCCATCATGCGGATGCCCACCACCTCGCCCACCGGGATCGCCTGGCGCGCGACCGAGCGGCGCAACCTCAGGCCACCCGCGCTCTCGTTCAGCACGTCCCACTCCAGGACCGGCGGCTGCACCGTTTCGTCCTCGTCGGTGAACGGCAGCAACGGCATGGTGATGCCGCTGCGGATGGCGGCGGCCTCGATGGCGTTGGGCCGCCCTTCCTTGTCGACGTAATGGCGCACGGACTCGAGGCCCGCGCAGACCGCGACGCTCATCTCGGAGGCATCGCGGCGGAAGGCGCGGCGCGGAGGGTCGTCCCACGTCGCGATCAGCTTGTCGAGAAGGGCCATCTCCTCGGGCGCCATCGCGCGTCCGGGCGTGCCGCCGCGGGCGGCCGCGCGCCGGGCGCTCAGCCGTCCGGTGACATTGTTCAGGTCGAGGATGAAGACGTTGGCGCCCGCGATGTCCCCGCTTGCGGCCGCCGGCCGCGGCGGCGAGTCGCCATCGCATGCGACGACGAAGTGCGCACGCGCGGGTGTGGACGGCACGTCGCGCGTGAGCGTGGCCTCGTCCATCGCGAAACCGGCGACTTCGGCGATGCGATCGGTGTCACCCGAACGCAGGCGGTACGGATCGCTCAGCGACAGCAGCAGCGTGCGGCAATACGCCTGCGTGACCGTGCGGCCCTCGGCTTCGGCGACCGGCTCGTCGGCGCATTCGTGCTGCGCGGCCGCGACATAAGCCTCGTGCAACTGCCGCCACGTGCCGGGCGGCACCAGCGCATAGGCCCGGTAGCTCGCCGCGATCACGCGCGCGCTCCAGTCGACCGATTCCAGCAGCAACGCGGGCACCTTGCGCTTCGCGCCGAACGCGAGGCGGCGGCCCGCCTTGTCCGCCGCGGCGTTGCGATACGCGAGCGCGAGCTCCGTGGCGAGCGCCCGTCCGGCGGCAAGTGCGAGCCGCGGCTTGTCGCCCAGCGGCAAGGGACTGCGCATGTACAGGTGCCGCAGCTCCTCCTCGACGGCGCGGGCCATGGTCGTGCATGCGGTGACGAACTCGAGGCGCTCGTCACCGTCGATGCGCGCGCGGTTCACGCGATGGATGCGCTCGAAGAGGCTTGCCGCCGCGTCGACGGGCCGCGTGGGCGGCAGCGCCTCGAGCCATGCGCGCACCGCCCTGGGCCGAAGGTCGAGCGGCTCCGCGCTGCCGGCAGGAGATTCCGTGGCCATGCGGCGGATGCTACTTCAGCGCCGGGGCGAAAGCGACTTAACGTTGCACGCGTAACTTTCGCTGGCGCTAACGCACGTTTATACGGACAATGCCGCTGCCATGCGCATCCTCCACCTCGACGACCATCCGCTCCAGCTCGACCTCGCACGCGCCTGGCTCGAGCCCCACGGGCACGAGATCGTGAGCGTCACCACCGGCGCCGAGGCGATCGCGGCGATGCAGGACAAAGGCCCCTACGACCTCGTGATCCTCGACTGGATGGTTCCCGGCATGTCGGGCGAGGAAGTGCTGCGCTGGATCCGCGAGCGCGACCAGAAGGTGCCGGTTATGTTCGCGACTTCCAATGAGGACGAGGAGGAGATCGTCCACATCCTCGACCTCGGCGCCGACGATTACCTCACCAAGCCGCTGCGCCGCATGGAGTTCCTCGCGCGGGTGGATGCCTTGCTGCGGCGTGCGGCGCCGCCGGAATCACCCAAGGCCGACGAGCTCGCGCCCTACCACCTCGACCGCGCCACGCGCACCGTGCAGCTGCAGGGAAACGCCGTGCGCATGTCGGCGCGCATGACCGACCTCGCCTTCGTCCTCTTCGAGCGCCGCGGCGAGATCGTGAGCCGCGCGGAGATCTTCAAGCGCGTCTGGGGATACTCGCGCGAGCTCGAGTCGCGCACGGTGGATACGTTCGTGAGCCGCCTGCGTGCCGCGCTGGAGCTCGACGGGCGCCACGGCTGGCGCGTCGTCTCCGTCTACCAGCACGGCTACCGGCTGGAAAAGATCGAGTAGCCACGGTAAAAGCAATTGGACACAGATGAACGCAGATGAACACAGATGAACACAGATGAATGAATTGGGTGTGAGCCGGGGCGGGTTCAACGAGCACGGCACACCGGAATGGCTTTCATCCGCGTTCATCTGCGTTCATCTGTGTCCCATGCTTTTTCCCGCCTCCAGGGCGGTGCGGAATTGCCGCGGCGGGCGGTGCTAACATCGACCAGCTTCCGGTTGCGGGCGCGCCATGATCCGGTTCGTCGTCGTCTTCATCGTGGTTACCGTCGCGCTCTTCGCCGCGGAGCTCACGCCCCCGGTCCAGCGGATGCTGGTCGCTCCGTGGACCAGCGAGCTCGCGCGCCTGAGCGCAGACCTGGTAACGCTCTTCGATCCGCACGTCGTCGCGAGCGACAAGGTGCTGCGCAGCACGCGCAACGGCTTCGCCGTCTCGATCGAGGCGGGCTGCAACGGCATCGAGGCCTCGCTCATCCTCATCGCCGCGATCGTGGCATTCCCGGCGCCGTGGCTGCATCGCATCGCCGGCATCTCCGTGGGGCTCGTCGCCGTGCAGGCACTCAATATCGTGCGCGTCGTGAGCCTGTTCTACCTCGGCCAATGGAGCCTCGCCGCATTCGAGTGGGCGCATCTGTACGTCTGGCAGGCGCTGATCATGCTGGATGCGCTGATCGTCTGGCTCGTGTGGTTGCGCCGGCTGCCGCCCACGAAACCTGCACTGCAGCCCCATGCCGCGTGAGGGACTGGGCGCGTTCGTGCTGCGCACGTTCCTGTGGCTGCCGCTGTGCCTCGGCGCGTGGTATCTCGTGGCGGGCTTCCATGGCCTCCTCGCAGGCTGGCTCGCAGGGCCCCTCGCGGGCGCTTTCAGCCCGGGCCTGGTGACGGGCGTCGAGCTGCAGGGCCGCGAGCTCGAGTTCGTGACGCGTCTCACCACGCGCACCGCGAGCGGGGAAACCGGCGTTCTCGTGCTCGAGGTGAATCCGCTCATCTACACGTACGGCCTTGCGTTCTTCCTCGCACTGATGCTCGCCGCCCGGCCGCGTTTCGGATCGATCGTGGCCGGCGCGGTGGCGCTGCTGCCATTCCAGGCGTGGGGCATCGCGTTCGACCTGCTGGTGCAGGTGGGCGTGCGCCTCGGCCCCGACGTCGCCGCGCAGGCGCGGATCGGCGGCTGGGAGCACGAAGCGATCGCGCTCGGCTACCAGCTCGGCACCCTCATCGTGCCGCCGATCGTGCCGGTGCTGCTGTGGGCGGGACTCAACCGCGCGTTCCTCGAGCACGTGCTGCGCTCGCGAGGGCCTTAGCCCAACGAGCAGGGCACGCCTGCGGGCGTATCAGCCGCGCTGCTGTCAGGCGGTGATCGCACCGCCGCGTTGCGCGTCGTGCAGCCAGGCCATGAATGCGTCGGCCGCCATCGGGCGCGCGAAGTAATAGCCCTGCGCGAACGGACAGCCCAGGTCGTGCAGGAGCTTGAGCTCCGGCTTGGTCTCCACCCCCTCGGCCACGGCGGACAGGCCCAGCTTGCCCGCGACTTCCAGGCTCGATTCGATGATCGCGCGGCACGAGGGCTGCGCCGGTGCGTTGCGCACGAAGGACTGGTCGATCTTGAGCTCGGAGAACGGGATGTGCACGAGCTGCTGCATCGACGAATAGCCCGTGCCGTAGTCGTCGATCGAAAGGCCGAAGCCGCGCATGCGCAGGCGCGAGAGGTTCTCGAGCACCTTGCCGAGATGGCTCGCCGCCGCGGTCTCGGTCACTTCGAGCACGACGTGCCTCGGCTCCATGCCGTGCGCGATGACGATCGCGAGCACGCGGTCGGCGAGTGCCGTGTTCGCGAGGGACGTGAGCGACAGGTTCACCGCGACGGTGAGGTCGTGGCCCGCGGCGCGCCATGCGCGGCAGGCGACCACCGCCTGGGTGAGCATCGGCACCGTGATCGCATCCAGCTCGCCGGCACGCTCGAGCGGCGGGATGAACGCCGCGGGCGGGACGATGCCATGCTGCGGATGCTTCCACCGCGCCAGCGCCTCCGCGCCGCGCACGCGCCCGGTCCCGACCTCCACCTTCGCCTGGAAATACGGCTCGAACTCGTTCCGCGCGAGCCCGGCCAGGATCTCGTCCACGGGAAAGGCGGGCAGTCCATGGCGCTCGGGAGCCACCGCGCGGCGCACGAAATGCTCGAGCGCGGCCGCGAGCTTCTTGCCCGTCACCGGCTTCTCGATCGCATCCAGCACGTCGACGCCATAGGCGCGGGCCATGGTGCCCACGGATGCGATGAGCGCGCGATCCTGCTCGCTCGTGACGATGAGCGCGACCGGCACGCCGAGCTCGCCCAGGTGGCGGATGAACTGGATGCCGTCCATGCCCGGCATGTTGAGGTCCGTCACGATCACGTCGATCGGCGGATCGAGGCTCTTGAAGATCTCCAGCGCGGCCTGGCCGTCGCCGGCGGAGAAGATGCGGGTGGCGCCGAGCGTCTCGAGCATGCGGCCCACGGCCCAGCGCTGGAAGCCCTGGTCCTCGACCACGAGGAAGCGCAGCTCGCCGACCTGCGCTGGCGTGAGGGGCATGCGGCCGGGCTCAGGCACTCGCACGGCGGCGGATGTAGTCGTCGAGCCGCGCGACCTGCTCGTTGAAAGCCGCGATGTCGGAGCGGATGGCGAAGATGTCCTGCGCGCGGGCGGCGCGCTCCAGCCGCTCGCACACCGATGCGAGCTGGTTCGCGCCGATGGTGCGGGCCGCTCCCTTGATGCGATGCGAGTACAGGGTGACCTGGTCCGTATCCGCCGCGCTCGCCCCCGCGAGCAGCATGCGCGCATCCTCCGCGTTGTGGCGCAGGAAGCGCTCGAGGATGTCGCGCGCGAGCCGGTCGTCGCCGCCGGAGATGTCCTGCAGCATCGTGCCGTCGATGGGCACGTCTTCCTCGTCGTTGGCGGCCACCTTGTTTTCCTTCGGCATGGGTCCCGGCGCGCCCAGCCACCGCGCAAGCTTGTGGGCGAGCGAGCCGATCTGCACCGGCTTGGCGAGGTAGTCGTCCATGCCGGCGGCGTAGCATTTATCCGCCTCGCCGCCAAGCACGTTCGCGGTGCACGCGATGATGGGCGTTCGCGCGTGGCCGTTGCGCTCCTCGCAGGCGCGTATGTCGCGCGCGAGCTGGTAGCCGCTCATGCCCGGCATGTGGCAATCGGTGATCACGGCGCCGAAGCGCCCCGTGCTCCACTTTTCCATCGCGTCGAGGCCGTTCTCCGCGCTCTCGGTGGCGTAGCCGAGCGTATTCACCTGGCGCTCGAGCACCACACGATTCACCGGATGGTCGTCGACCACGAGCACGAGCTTGCCCTCGCGCTCCGCCTGCTCGACGGAGGGCGCGGGACGCGGCACCACGTGCGCGAGGCTTGCGGCGCCCGCGTCGGGGCGGGGCAGCTCGACACCGTACGCCACGGGCAAGGCCACGGTGAACGACATGCGCGTGCCGCGGCCGGGCGCGCTGTGCAGCTCGATCGCGCCCTGCATGAGCTCGGCGAGGCGCCGGCATATCGAGAGTCCCAGGCCGGTGCCGCCGGTCGGCCGGGAGAGGCCATCCTCGGCCTGCACGAACGGCTGGAAGAGCCGCGCCTGCTGCTCGGGGGAGATGCCGATGCCCGTGTCCTCGACATCGAAGCGCACGTAGTCCTCGCCCTCGCGACGGTCGGTGAGCACGGCACGGATCGAGATCTCGCCCGACTCGGTGAACTTGATCGCGTTGCTGGTGAAGTTGCCGAGCACCTGCTGCAGGCGGATCGGATCGGCCAGCACCACGGGACTGATGCGCCGGTCGATGCTGCGCGTGAGCAGCAGGCCCTTGCGGCTCGCGGTGCCCGAGTACATGTTCCAGATCCGCTCGACGATGTCCGCGACGGACGTGGGCTCCGAACGCAGCTCGAGCTTGCCCGCCTCGATCTTGGAGAAGTCGAGGATGTCGTCGATGATGCGCAGCAGCGAGCGCGCGGACTCGCGCACGATCGCGAGCGTGTCGCGCTGCTCCGGATCGAGCTTCGAGAGCGCGAGCAGGTCGAGCATGCCGAGCACCCCGTTCATGGGCGTGCGGATCTCGTGGCTCATCGTCGCGAGGAAGGTGCTCTTGGCGCGGTTGGCCGCGTCCGCCGCCTCCTTGGAGCGCAGGATCTCGTTCTCCAGCTCGCGCTGCAGGGTCACGTCGTCCCAGTGGCCGCTCCAGAGGATGCTGCCGTCGGGATCGCGCCGCGGCGCGGACACCGAACGGATCCAGCGCACTTCCCCGTTCACGCGCACGCGATAGTCGAACACGAGCGGTTTCAACTGCGCCTCGTGCTCGTTGAGCGCCCTGAAGAAATGGCGCTTGTCGGGGTCGAGGATCGTGTCCAGCAGGACATTGGCGTCGCGCAGTGCCGCCTGGCGGTCGATCCCGCGCAGCTTCTCGACGGCGGAGCTCAGCAGCTCGTAATGCCCGCGGCCGTCCGAGTAGCGCCGGTACTGGAACACCGCCCCCGGCAAGCTCTCGGCGAGGTCCATCATCGTTTGCTCGGCACGCGCACGCGCGGCCGATTCGCGCGCGTACACCATGTAGCCCGGGATGACGATCGCGAGAAACAGGAAGAGCGAGCCCACGAGGGCGTAACGCGTATAGGCGAAGACCAGCGCCTGCTGCGCCTTGCCCTCGTACAGCAGCCGCATTTCCTCGTCGCGAAGGTCCGCCGTGAGGCGGTAGATTTTTTCGCGATAGCTCTTGCCGGCGCCGGAGCCCGCCTGCGTCGGCGGGGTGCCGCGCGCCCGCCGCGCTTCCGAGCTCTCCTTCATTCGCGCGAAGCGCTCCTCGATGAGTGTCACGACCGCGCGCGCGCGTTCGCGCTGCAGGGGGTTGCCGGCCGAAAGCGCGCCCACGCTCTCGGCGTTCAGGCGCGCGTTGTTCATCTCGGCATCGCGCTCCTCGAGGAAGCGCCGCTCGCCGTACAGGAGGTAGCCGCGCTGCGCGGACTCCGCGCGCGAATGCGATTCGATGGCGCCGGCGATGCGGGCCAGGACCTGCAGCGTGTGGTCGACTTCGTTCGCGGCGTCGATGGCGCGGCTGGCGGTGCCGTACAGCGCCCAGCCCATCAGCACGACGAGCACGGCGCTCGCGGCGTAGCCGAGTAATCCGAGTCTGCGCAATGCCAGGCCTTGTCGTTTTCAGCGGGCGTCCGGCCGATCCGGGCCGTTCGGACGCGTTTCACACATGTTAACAGAAGGGCCGCGCATGTGACGCCGAAAAGCAACGGCCCGGAAAGTCCCCTTTCCGGGCCGGCCAGGGGAAGCCCGCTCAGTGCGCGCGCTTCACGCCTTCGGAGATGTTCTCGAGCGTTTCGCCCGTGCGGCTGTCGCGCCCCTCCTTCACGGCGATGTCGCCGATGGACACGATGCCGACCAGCCGGCCGTTCTCGACCACCGGCAGGCGGCGCACCTGGTGCTCGCTCATGAGCTCGCTCGCCTGCCGCGTGGACATGTCGGGCGTGGCGCAGACCACGTCCCGGGTGACGACGCCGCGCACCGGCTGGTCGAGCCGGGCGCCCTCGGCCACGACACGGATCACGATGTCCCGATCCGTGATCATGCCCAGCACCTTGCCGTTCTCGACGACGGGCACCGCGCCGGTGTCCTCCTCGCGCATGATCCGCGCGGCATTCTGGATGGTCTCGGCGGGCGCGACGCAGCGGGGATTCGGCGTCATGACTTCGCGGATGTTCATGGGTCCTCCTTCTTGCAGACCCCGTTGGACCCGCTGCCCGCGCGCCGATTCCACGCGACCGCAGTCCGAACGGACCTGCTAGAAATTCGCCGCGCGCCGTGCCTCGCCGGTGAGCTCCAGGATGTGCATGCCGGTGTTGGCGCGATCGACGATGTAGATGTAGCCGCGATCGTCGACGTCCACGTTGTTGGTCTGGATCGCGACCTTGCAGCGCTCGCCCAAGCAGCGCTTGTCGGTGCGCTGGTTCACCGCGGGAATGTAATACGCCACCTCCTTCGGGTGGTAGGGATCGCGGATGTCGAGCGCCCGCACGCCGGCATTGAAGAACGCCACGAAGACCATGCGCTTGTAGTAGATCGGCGTCATGTTCTCGTTCGACGAGTGCGAGCCGAAGCGCCCGCCGCGCGCGCAGAAGTTGCCGCTCGCCTCGGGCACGGTCCAGCTCGAGATGTTGAATGGCCGCTTCTCGGCGGTGATGTCGGCGATCCAGACCATCTGCCGCGGCTCCTGGCACTCGTTCACGAGCGATTCGTCCACGATCACCACGAAGTCGCGCCTGCCGCCGCCCTTGTCCTTCGCGAACTCGGCCACGTCCACGCCCAGCACCGGGAAGACCGTATGCGCGCCGTTGGTGGGCGGCAGGTACATGCGCGAGATTTCCGGGTAGTCGAGGTTCGCATCGGTCACGTCGGCCGGGCCTTCGAGCAGCTTCTTGCGGTCGACGATCTGCAGCACGCCGCGCTTGTTGGTGCCGTACCCGAAATACACGCGGTTGCCCTGCGGGCCGGTGGAGATCGGGCCGTGCAGCTCCTCCGGCGCCTCGCCCTGCGCGCCCGGTTGCTGGCCCGCGAGCCCGAAGTTGCGGATGAATACGGGACGCGCGGGATCGGAGAGGTCGTACACCTGCGTCATGCGGCGCACGCGCCAGCCCTCGAGTCCCGAGACGAGGTACGCGATGCCGGTATCGCACTCCCACCAGTTCTTGTGCGTGCCCTTCACCTTCGTGATGGTGGTGACCAGCGAGGGCTTCGCGGGGTCGCTCACGTCCCAGATCTCGTGTGCGAGGTTGCCGTAGGTGCGCAGGAGATAGAACTTCGACTTGTCCGCACGGGGGAGTGTCGCGCCATCGCACACGCGCACCATCTGCGCCCCGCCCGTCTCGCCGTCGCCGGGCTCGCCCGGGATGTGCGCGAGCATGCGCGGCTGCTTCGGGTCGGTCACGTCGACGACCGAGGTGCCGTTGTCCTCGACCTTGCCCGTGATCGGGTTCAGCGACTTGCCGCCGTGGTGGCCCACGTAAGCGATCCAGCGGTCGCGCTGCTTGTGCACGATGGGCTGGTAGGCACTGCGGCCCTGCAGGTCGCTGTAGCCGACCAGCTCCATGTTGTTCTTCTCCACGGAGCCCGCGGGCTGTGCGAGGCAGTACGGTGCGGCGAAAAGCACGAGGCAGGCGACGATCGGGCAGCGCATGTTGTCCTCTCCGGAATCGTGAGTCGCACACTATAATCGCGCTCCACCCTTCGATGGGGAATGCGCGCATGGCGAAGAAGAAAGGCAAGGAACCCCGCTTCGTTCCGGTCGACGAAGGCGACCTCGATCCGGGCCATCGCTGGAGCCGGCCGCTCCAGGCACCCGGCATCACGCAGGTGGACTTCGAGGAGCGGGTCGATTTCCGCCGCCTCCACCGCTACCGGCTCGCGCGCACGCGCAAGTCGCTCGCGGCGTCGGGCTTCGGTGCGATGCTCTGCTTCGACCAGCACAACATCCGCTACGTCTCGAGCACGGTCATCGGCGAATGGGCGCGCGACAAGCTCATCCGCTATTGCCTGCTCACCGGCAACGGCGATCCCTGGGTCTGGGACTTCGGCAGCGCCGCGCGCCACCACAAGCTCTACTGCCCGTGGCTGCACGAGGACCACATCCATGCGGGCAACCCCGGCATGCGCGGCGCCATCGGGCCCGAGGTGGGCCTCTTCCAGGCCGCGGCGAAGGAGATCCGGGACATCCTCGTGAAGGAAGGTGTCGCGGACATGCCCATGGGCCTCGACGTGTGCGAGCCCGGCATGCTCTTCGCGCTCCAGGAGCAGGGCATCGAAGTGCGCGACGGCCAGCAGCTCATGCTCGCCGCGCGCGAGGTGAAGAGCCACGACGAGATCACCCTCCTCAACACCGCCTCCGCGATGGTCGACGGCGTCTACCAGGACATCGCCGCGGCCCTGCAGCCGGGCATCAAGGAAAGCCAGATCGTGGGGCTTGCGACGAAGGGCCTCTACGACCGCGGCTCCGACTGCGTCGAGGCGATCAACGCGATCGCCGGCGAGCGCTGCAGCCCGCATCCGCACAACTTCACCGACCGGCTGATCCGTCCCGGCGACCAGGCGTACTTCGACATCATCCATTCGTTCATGGGCTACCGCACCTGCTACTACCGCACGTTCTCGGTCGGCAAGGCCACCGCGGCGCAGAAGGACGCGTACAAGCGCGCGCGCGACTGGATGGATGGCGCGATCTCGATGCTGAAGCCGGGAGTTTCCACGGACAAGGTGGCGAAGATGTTCCCCAAGTCCACCGAGATCGGCTTCGAGACCGAGATGGCGGCGTTCGGGCTCAACTTCTGCCACGGGCTCGGGCTCGGCCTGCACGAGCGCCCGCTCATCTCGCGCCTGAATTCGTTCATCGAGCCCTACGAGCTGCGCGCCGGGATGGTGTTCGCGGTGGAGACCTTCTGCCCGGCGAAGGACGGCGTGTCGGCCGCGCGCATCGAGGAAGAAGTCGTCCTCACGCCCGAGGGCGCGAAGATCATCTCCCTTTATCCCGCACAGGAGCTACCCGTTGCCAACCCGTACTGACACCATCGGCTGGATCGGCACCGGCCGCATGGGCATCGAGATGGCCGCCCACCTTGCGAAGGGCGGCGCCGACGTCCTCGCGTGGAACCGCACGCGTGCCAAGGCCGAGCCGCTGCAGAAGCACGGCGCGAAAGTGGCGGGCGCGCTCCCCGAGCTCGCCGCGCGCGACATCGTCTTCTGCATGGTCTCGACCTGGGACGACGTGAAGGAGGTCATCACCCGGATGCTCGACGGCGCGAAGAAGGTGCCGCGCATCGTGATCGAGTGCTCGTCGATCTCGCTGGAAGGCAGCGCCGAGCTGCGCACGATGCTCGCCGCGCGCGGCATCGAGTACCTGGCCGCACCGGTGTCCGGCAACGCGAAGGTGATCAAGGCCGGACGGCTGAGCTTCGTGTGCTCCGGCCCGCGCGAGGCCTTCGACGAAGCGTTGCCCTATCTCGAGATGATCGGGCCCTCGGCGAGCTACGTGGGTGAAGGCGAGCTCGCGCGCATCGTGAAGATCTGCCACAACGTCTTCCTCGGCGTGGTCACGCAGTCGCTCGCCGAGATCACGGTGCTCGCGCAGAAGGCGGGCGTGCCGCGGCACGCCTTCCTCGACTTCATGAACCAGAGCGTCATGGGCTCGACCTTCACGCGCTACAAGACGCCCGCCTTCGTGAACCTCGACTTCAAGGTGACCTTCACGCCGGCGCTGCTGCGCAAGGACCTCGACCTGGGCCTGGACGCGGGCAAGCGCTTCGAGGTGCCGATGCCGCTCGCGAGCGCCACGCGCGACCTCATCCAGGCGATGATGGGCCGCGGGTGGACGGAGCAGGATTTCGCCACGCTGCTGCTGCAGCAGGCGCAGGCCTCGGGGATCGAGCTGCAGCCGGAGAACGTGGAGGTCAGCGACGGGCTGGCGAAGTAGCTTTCTTGTAAAAGGACTCGTCGATGTACTTCGACGGGTCCGTGAGCTCCTTCCTCGGCTCGCCGAACTCGCTGCGGATCCGGAGGACGTTCGCCACGCCTTGCATGTCGATGCGGCCGTCCTTCTGGATGCCTTCCTTCGGGTTCGCGAGCAGCGCATCCCACGCTTTTTTCGCCGCGGGCTCGGGCACCTGCGGCAGGTGCTTGCGATAGAGCGCCACCGCCTCGTCGCGATTCGCCGGATCGGCGAGCCACGCATTCGATTCGAGCATCGCACGGATGAACCGCACCACGCGCTCCTCGTTCGCCTGCGCCCACTCGCGCCGCGCCATGTAGAGCGTCGCCTGGTACGGGCCGATCGACTCGGTCAGGTCGGAAAGCATGCGGTAGCCGCGGGCGAGCGGCGCCAGGTCGATCGGCGAGGTGAGGATCGTGGCGATGGTCTTGTTCTGCATCAGCGCCTCGGCGCGCTGGCCGGTGCCGCCCACGCTCTCGAGCTCGTAGTCGCCCGGCTTGAGCCCGTTCTGCGCGAGCACCTTGCGCATCGCGAGCGCGAAGCCCGTGTTGGCGGCGTCGACCGCGAGCTTCCTGCCCTTGAGCTCCGCGATCGTCTTCACCTCGGGATTCGCCACCAGCCTCAGCCCGCCCGACAGGCCCCCGAGGATGGCCACGAGGTCGGCGGGCCGGTCGAGCGGCGCCTCGCCCTGGTTCTCGTCGTAGGCGACGATGTTGTCGAACGTCGCGAAGGCCATGTCGAACTTGCCGTTCACGAGGTTCTGGACGAGGTACACCGAGTTCGGCGTGGGCGAGACCTTCACCTCGACGCCGTGCTTCGCGAAGAAGCCCTTCTCCTCCGCGACCCAAAGCGGCCAGTTGGCGCCGCCGGCGAACACGATGAGGTTGAGCGTTTGTGCCGCGACCGATGTCATGAGCGTCGTTGCGAGCACCGCGAGCGTGCCGGCGATCGTCTTCATTGCGTGGGAATCTTCGCGGCCTTGACCACCTTCGCCATGCGCGCGGTTTCCGTGCGCAGGAAGGCGTCGAACGCGGCGGGCGTCATCGGCATGGGCTCGGCGCCGAGCACCGCGAGCTTCTCCTTGATCTCGGGAGAGGCGAGCGCCTTCAGCGCCTCGGCGTTCAGCCGCTCGACGATGGGGCGCGGCGTGGCGGCCGGCGCGAGCATCCCGACCCAGAAGACGTAGTCCGACTGCGCATACCCCGCCTCGGTGGTCGTGGGGACATCGGGCAGGAGCGGCGAGCGCTGCAGCGTGCCCACCGCGAGCGCGCGCAGGCGCCCGGCCTTGATGAGCGGCAGCGCCGACGACAGCGGCGCGAAGAAGAAGTCGATGCGGCCGGTCGCGGTCTCGGTCATCGCTTCGGGCGTGCCCTTGTAGGGGACGTGCTGCGCGTCGAACCCGGCCGACATGCGGAAGATCTCGGCGTTCATGTGCGTGGCGCTGCCGTTGCCCGCGGAACCGTAGTTGAGCACGCCGGGATGCTGGCGCGCGTTGTCGACGAGATCCTGCACCGTCTTGAACTTCGTGGGCGAGGTGATGAGCACGTTGGGCAGGCTGGCGAGCGTCGTCACGCCGGCGAAGTCGCGCAACGTGTCGTAGGGCAGGTTCGGGTAGATCGCGGCGTTCGCGACGTGGCCCGCCGAATGGATGAGCAGCGTGTAGCCGTCGGGGGCGCTCTTCGCCACCAGTGCGGCCCCGAGCGTGCCGCCCGCCCCGGGGTGGTTCTCCACGACGATCGGCTGGCCGAGGCTCCGCGACATCGCCTCGCCGACGGTGCGCGCGATGATGTCGGTGCCGCTGCCCGCGGTGAACGGGACGATGAAACGGATGGGCCGGTCCGGGTATACGGACTGGGCATGAGCGACGGCCGCCACGAGCAGCGCGGCCAGCAAGGCGAGGTATCGGCGCATCGTCATGGAATCCCGGGTTGGCTGGGGAGCGTCAGCTTACTCTTTCGAGGCCGAGCATCGCGCGCGCCTCGGCTGCGGTCGCCACCTCGCCGCCGAGGTCGCGGATCACGCGCACCGCCTTCTCGACCAGCTCGGCATTGCTCTTCGCGAGCACGCCCTTCGAAAGATAGATGTTGTCCTCGAGCCCCACGCGCACGTGCCCGCCGAGCAGCCACGTCTGCGCGAGCATCGGATACTCGGCGCGCCCGATGCCGAAGGCGCTCCAGCGCGCGCCCGGGGGCAGGATCTGCTTCGCATGGAAGAGCGTTTCGGGCGCGCTGGAGAAGCCGTACCGGACGCCCATCACGATGGTGAAGAGGCCCGGCCCTTCGAGCGTGCCGTCGGCGAGCAGGTCGCGCGCAAGATGGATGTCGCCGCTGTCGAACACTTCGAGCTCCGGCATCACCCCCGCCTCGCGCATCGCCTTCGCCATCTTGCGCACGTTCGCGGGCGTATTGATGACGACATCCGGCCCGGAGTTCATGGTGTTCAGGTCGAGCGAGCAGATTTCCGGCTTGAGCTCGACCACGTGCTTTACGCGCTCGAGCGGCGGCAGCAGCGTGGTCCCGGCCGCGTAGACCTTGGGATCCGCCTCGCTCGGCACGAAGCGTCCGCCGGGCCCGGTGGTGAGGTTGATGACGAGCTCGCGGTTTGCCGCGCGGATGCGTTGCATCACGTCGCGATAGAGCCCGACATCCATCGACGGACGCCCGGTCTGCGGATCGCGCACGTGGATGTGGACCACCGCGGCACCGGCGCGCGCGGCGCCGAGGCACTCGTCGGCTATGTGCTGCGGCGTGATCGGAAGGTGGGGCGTCTGCTCGGGCTTCGTGAGGTTGCCCGTGACTGCGCAGGTGATGAAGGTCTTGCCGCCGTTCATGGTCTCCTCATGGCAAGGGCGGCCGCGGGATGCGCCGCACCCCCGGGTGCAGCACGAAATCGTAGTCGAGGTGCAGCTCGCCATCCGCGCCCTTGCGGAAATCGCCCGCCAGCGCCGGCGTGACACCGAACACCACGTCGCTTTCGATCGCCGCATCGGCGTTGTCGAAGACCTGTGTCACGAGCGTGCGATAGCCCTCGCGGGAGATCATGAAGTGGATGTGGGCGGGCCGGTACGGATGACGCTGCTGCGCCCTCAGCATCTCGCCGCAGGGGCCGTCGGTGGGCACCGGATAGCCCGCGGGCCGCAGCGTGCGGAAGTGGAAGCGTCCCTGCGCGTCGGTCTCGAAGCGGCCGCGCAGGTTGTGATCGGGCTGCTGCGGATCCTGGTTCTCGTAGAGTCCCACGGGCGAGGCCTGCCACACGTCCACGAGCGCGCCGGCCACGGGGCTGCCGGCCGGGTCGAGCACGCGGCCGCTCACGCTGAGCGCTTCGCCCCTGCCCGCATCGCGCGAGATGTTGGCGCCGGGCTCGCACAGCGGCGACTGAGCGCGCCAGAAGGGGCCGAGCAGCGCGGGATCCGTGCCCTCGCAATTCTTGTTGAGCATGACGACCAGCGTGGAGATGCCCAGCAGGTCGGAAGCGAGGATCACCTCGTTCTTCTCCGGGCCCGAGGATTGCCCCAGGCGCACGAGGAAATCGAGCGCGGTCTCGAACTCCTCCTCGGTGAGCTTCACCTCGCGCAGGAATGCATGCGCGTGGCGCACCAGGCTTTCCATGATCGTGCGCAGGCGTGCATCGGGCGTGCGCGACATCGCCTCGACCACGATGTCGGTCACGTTCCCGGCATCCTTCACGATGCCGTGGCGATGGATTTCGTGCACGGCGCACAGGATACACTTTGGAGTCCTGTTTACGTAACGTCCCGCATGGAGAAACGCATGGCCGATGGATCCACCGTCACCTGGAAAGGTGGCACCGAACACTGGACGAAGAAGGGCGACGTGAAGCTCTTCCTCTGGAACAAGAAGCCCGCGCCGGGCACGACGAAGCGCGGCACGATCTTCTTCGTGCACGGCTCGTCGATGGCCTCGCAGCCCACGTTCGACCTCCACGTGCCCAACCGGCCGTTCTCGTCGGCGATGGACTGGTTCTGCGCGCAGGGCTTCGACTGCTGGACGATGGACAACGAGGGCTACGGCCGCTCGGACAAGTCGCGCGCGCAGAACAACGACATCTCCAACGGCGCCGACGACCTCGCCGCGGGCACCGAGTACGTGATGAAGACCGCGGGTGCGGCGAAGATGCACATGTACGGCATCTCCTCCGGCGCGCTCAAGGCGGGCCTCTTCGCGCAGCGCCATCCGGAGCGCGTGCAGCGCCTCGCCCTCGACGCCTTCGTGTGGACCGGTGAAGGCAGCCCCACGCTCGCCGAGCGCAGGAAGAAGCTGCCGCAGTTCCAGGCGATGCACCGCCGTCCCATCGATCGCGCCTTCGTCCACAGCATCTTCAACCGCGACCATCCCGGCACCGCTTCGGACGCGACCATCGAGGCCTTCGCCGACGCGATCCTCGCGCTCGACGATTCCATGCCCACCGGAACGTACGTGGACATGTGCTCGAAGCTGCCGCTCCTCGATCCCACGAAGATCGTGAACCCGACCATCGTCATGCGCGGCGAGTACGACGGCATCGCCGGCTTCGACGACCTGATCGAGTTCTTCAAGAAGCTGCCCAACGCGGACAAGGCCTTCTCCGTGATGGCCGGCATCTCGCACGCGAGCTTCCAGCAGAAGAACTACCTCACCGTCTACCACATCCTGCATTCGTTCTTCACCCAACCGGAACCGATCTACCGCGCATGAAAAAGACCATCGCCCTGCTTTGCCTGCTTGCGCTGTCGTACGGAGCGTCCGCGCAGCAATATCCCGACAGGCCCATCCACCTCGTCGTGCCGTTCGGCCCCGGCGGCTTCACCGACGTGGCTGCTCGCATCCTGCAGAAGGAGCTGCAGCCGGTGCTCGGGCAACCCATCGTGGTCGAGAACAAGGCCGGCGCCGGCAGCACGATCGGCACCGACTATGTCGCGAAGGCGCCGCCCGACGGCTACAACCTCGTCATGGTCTCGACCACGCATGTCATCTCGCCGCATCTCTACAAGGACATCCCGTACGACCCGGTGAAGGACTTCGCGCCGGTCATGAAGCTCGCCGAAGGGCCGTACGTCCTGGTGGTGAATTCGAAGACGCCGTACAACAGCGTGAAGGACCTCATCGCCGCGGCGAAGGCGAATCCCGGCTCGATCGACTTCGCCTCCTCGGGCAACGGCAGCAGCCAGCACCTCGTCGCCGCGCTCTTCATGAACATGACCGGTGCGAAGCTGAACCATATCCCGTACAAGGGCAGCAACCAGGCCATGCAGGATGTGATCGGCGGCCAGGTCCCGGTGAGCTTCGTGGGGCTGCCCAACGCGTTGCCGAACGTCTCGAGCGGCAAGATCCGTGCGCTCGCGGTCACCACGAAGAAGCGCCATCCCGACCTGCCCAACGTGCCGACGATGGAGGAAGCCGGCGTGCCCGGCTACGACGCCACCATCTGGCTGGCGCTCCTCGCGCCGAAGGGCACGCCCGCCGACGTGGTGCAGAAGATCAACGCCGCCGTGACCCAGGTGCTCTCCAGGCCCGACGCGCGGAAGCTCATGAATTCCGCCGGCGTGAACGTCGCGACCAGCTCACCCGAGGAGCTCGAGAAGCTGCTGGTGAGCGAGCTGGACCGCTGGGGCAAAGTGGTGAAGGAGACCGGCGCGGTGGTGAACTGATCGCCCGCGGGGGCGATTCAGACAAAAGCGAGGGACACAGATGAACACAGATGAACACAGATAAAAGCCATTCGGGGGTTCCGTGCTCGTTGAACCACCAGCATGGCTCGCATCGAACTCATTTGTTTTCATCTGTGTTCATCTGTGTTCATCTGCGTCCAATGCTTTTTGCCTCCCGCCAGGCCATCAGCATCAGCACGTAGCCGGCGGCTGGCGCCGCAGGACGATCATCTCCTGCGAGCCGATGCGCTGCACGAAGCGGATGTTCTGCTCAACCGCATCGAGGTAGAGGTTGCTGTTGCCGAAGTGCGCCGCGGCGAAACGATAGGCGCCGCCGAGGTCCTCGTCCAGGCGCTTGCTGGCGCTTTCGAAGAAGAGCGGCGTCTTGCGCAGCAGGTCCTCGCCGGAAGCGAACACCACTTCCTCCCGGCCGCTGTCGTCGCGCCGGCGTGCGAGGCCGGCCGCAACGAATTCGGGATAGAGCCGGTCACGGCATTTCTCGAGATAACAGCGGTCCGACATCTGCGCGATGATGTCCGCCGAGCCGAGCAGGCTTCCCAGCAAGCGGTAGATCGGCGCAGGCACGCGGATGGAAGCCACGGGTTTCTCGTAGCCGGTGAAATGCAGCAGCTCGGCCGCGATTTCCGCCTCCTCCTTCATCCCGATCGTCGGCAGGTATTCGCGCAGGAACCGGCCGCCGCGCGAAACGTGTGTCGACGTGTATTCGGCGCCGTTGGTGTGCTTGCGGTCGGTGTCGCGGCGGATGTAGCCGCAGTCGTGGTAGAGCGCGCAGATCACGCCGAGATGGAAGAGCCGTTCGCCGATGGCGGGACCGTCGGCCCGCGTGCGCTCGTACCCGTCGACCAGCCGCGCCATCGCGAGCGTGACCTCGAGGACGTGCTGCAGGTCGTGGTACTGCGTATCGCAGCCGACGAAGCCCGGATATTCGCCGCGATAGAGGCGCACCAGGTCTTCGAATGCACGCCCGAGCGCGGGCGCAGGAGGCCGCGGATAGACCGCGCGGAAGATGCGCGCTATCTCCAGCTTCACGCTTTCCGGATCCGTCGTGTTGATCCGGTTCGTGACATCGAATTCACTGCGACGAAAATTCATGCGCCTTGCAAATGTATTTTATGTTGTTGATTTTATTGTATTCAGGCTGCCGGAACCGCGGCCTGATGCAACAATTGAAACCGAATCGCCGGGACCCCGCAAGAGGTGCGGCGACCGGCCGGAGCGACTAGCAATACCCCGGCAACGGGAGTATGTTCGGGAGATTCCCCCGGAGGTACGCAGCCGATGACCGCGATCGCCTTGGAGAGTGTCGAAGAGGTCAAGCGGCGGATCAGCGAGCTCAATCTCGAGCATCGCGACCTGGACCGCGCGATCGAAGCCCTGGAACTCAGTCCGCTGCACGACGAGCTGCAGCTCAAGCGCTTGAAGAAGCGCAAGCTCATGCTGAAGGACCAGATATTCATGCTGCAGCGCCAGCTCGTTCCGGACATACCCGCCTAGCGTTGCACCCGCCCGCGAGCATGGCGGGCCGCACGGCGTCCCGACGCCCCTGAAGCCGTTCCCTGCGAGGGAACGCGAGAGCGTATGCGCACTTTCCTGCGCGCCGTCGCAGTGCTTGCCGTCCTGGCCATCGTCGCCGCCCTGGCGTACGGATGGCTCGCGCATCGCCGCACGGGCGAGGCCGCATCCACGCAGCAAGCCGCGGCGGTCCACGTCGCACGCGTCGAGGTCCGCCAGCTTCCCCAGATCCTGACCGTGCCGGCCGCGCTGCGCGATGGCGACAAGGTCCTGGTGCGGCCACAGATCGTGGCACGCGTCGCCCAGGTGCTCTTCCACGAGGGCGATCGCGTGGTCCGCGGCCACGTCCTGGTCCGCCTCGACGATTCGGCCGACAAGGCGGAGCTCGAGCACGCGCGCGAGAACGTGGCGGAGATGCAATCGCGCTACCGCCGCTCGCAGGAGCTTCGGGCCAAGGGCTTCCTCGGCAGGGACCAGGAGGAGCTGTCGCAACGCGCGCTCGAGGAGGCCCGGGCACACGTGCGCGAGATCCAGTCGCGCCTCGCCGCCATGGCGGTGCGCGCGCCGGTGACCGGCATCGCCGCCGCCCCGGCGGTGCGCGTGAACGAGGTCGTGGAGGCGGGCGAGGCGGTGACCACGCTGCGCTCCCTGGAGCTGCTGCCGGTCGAGGTTCGCGTGCCGGAGCTGTCGCTGCCGGTCGTGAAAGCGGGCCAGGAGATGGAGGCCGTGGTCGACGAGGCCGCCGGGGAACCCTACCCGTGCAAGATCGTCGCGGTGCGCGCCGTGAACGAGAGGAACGCCCGTACGGTCGAGATCCGCGCGATGGTGCGCAATCGCGACGGGCGGCTGCGGCCGGGCATGCGCGCACGCGTGCAGGTGCCCACGAGCGGCGCGCGCGAGGCGCTGGTCGTGCCCGACGCGGCCGTGATCACGACGGGCAGCGAGACCGCGGTCTACAAGGTCGTGCAGGGCAAGGCGGTGCGCGAAAAAGTGGAGCTGGGACAGGACGCGGGCACGAGCGTCGAGGTGGTTACCGGACTCGCGCCCGGCGACGTCGTCGCCACCTCGGGGCTGGCGCAGCTTCGCGACGGCGCTGCCGTCGCAGTTGCCGCGGACCTGCCGCGCTGAGCGTTTCCGGGCTCCACAAAGACATCGGGCACGGCCCCGGTCCCGCAGGATCGAACGCCGTGCCCAATATGGGGTGGTCTCGCCTTAGCTGGGGCGCGACTGGAATTTGCGGTAGAAGCCGAGGACCTTCGGCACGTACTGGACGGTCTCGGCGTACGGCGGGATCTTGTTGCCGTACTTGATGACGGCGTTCTCGCCCGCGTTGTACGCCGCGATGGCGAGCTCGAGGTTGCCGTTGAACATGGAGAGCAGGTCGCGAAGGTAGCGCACGCCGCCGGTGATGTTCTGCACCGGGTCCATGATGTTGGTGACGCCGTAGCGCTTGGCGGTTTGCGGCATGAGCTGCATGAGGCCCATCGCGCCCGCCTTCGACAGGGCCGAGGGGTTGTAGCCCGATTCCGCGGAGATCACCGCATGGATGAGTGCCGCATCCACGCCGTGCAGGCGGCTGGCGGTGTCGATGATGGGGGTGAAGCGGCGAATGCTCTCTTCGGCCGGCATGTAGAGGTTGGCCGCCGTGGCGACCGGCATGGCAGCAGCCGGTGCGGGAGCGCTGCCCGCTTCACGCCGAACCAGCTTGTAGCGCTTGTCGTCGGGCATGTTGCTGAAGTGCACGACGCCGTTCTCGTCCTTGAAGCTGTAGATGTCCGCCATCGCGGGGCGCGACAGCGCCGCCACGGCGAGGGCGAACAGGAACAGCGACAGGTGGGCTCCGGACTTCACGACAGCAAGCTTCCTTGAAATCTGACAACGGGGTCCAGTTTAACCGATTGTGGCGTAGCTGGAAAATGACATGGGTAATCGCGCGTTAATGGAATCAAGGGCTTGACATCGGCCATGCGCCATCCGGCAATGCGGCGAATGGACGCATGAAGTCCTGCGCCAACCGGCGCCCGGGACGGATGTCTCGGGAGCCGAACCCCCTGGTAGGGTGGCAGTCGTACCGGAATACCCCTTGGCGGGGGTCAACACTTCGAGGAGAACGTTATGAACCGCGACCAGGTGAAGGGCCGGATGAAGGAAGCCAGCGGCACGATCCAGCAGAAGGCCGGGAAGGCCACGGGAAACCTCAGCCAGCAGGCGAAGGGGCTGGGCAAGCGAATGATGGGCAAGGTGCAGAAGAATGCGGGCGACTCGCGCGACGACGCCGAGAAGGGGCGCATGTAGGCGACGCGCGATTGCCTACGTAGCTTCCGGGCCCTTCGGGGCCCTTTTGCTTCCGACAGACTCCGCCCGCGCCCCGTAGACGCGGGCGCCTATACGAAAATCGGCCTCATGCGCTGGGTCGCGCCCGGGTCAACAGGCGAAAATGGACCCATGAGAACCGCAATCACCCCGGGGAAACTCTATTGGCTCCTCAGCCGCGAATTCCACGAACGCCGCCCGGACCACTGCTCGGCCTGCCGGATGCCTTTGCCGGAGCTGGTCGAGGGCCATGACGGCGCCGCCAACTGGTCCCCGGGAGGGTTGCCGCCGGTGTGTCCGGAGTGTGCTCCCGTGATCGAGGAAATCATCGCGCGCCACCAGGCGGAATACGACATCTTCGACCCGGTATCGCGGCCGCGCCGCCCCCCGGGCCACGAAGGCCCGCAGGGAGGCGCGCGGCTCCACTGAGGCTACAGAAGCGCAGCGAGCTGCTCGAAGGCGCGTTCCTCGCGCATGCGCAGGCCCAGTGGCGGACCCACCGGAACCAGCAGCGAAAAGACATGCACCCACGCGCTCAGGGTATTGGCACTATGCATTCGGGTCGCTCCCCTTTTGGACCTGCTGGATTTGTTTTTTGACTTGCCGGACTGCTTTTCTGGAACTGCCGGCTTTGGATGCCGACTTCATTTTGTAGCCAATCATCCCTCATTCCGGCGCCGTCGCGACTGTGGCATTTCGTCGCAGCGGGAATAAGGGCGATGCGTCCGCCGCGTGACGCGGCGGGCGGTACCTAGACGGGCACGCCGCCGGTATCCACGAGGACGACCTCCTCGTGCGGCGGGGACGGCAGGCGCATGTGGATCGGCCGGAAGACGAACTCCGTTCCCTCGGGGCGGGAGCGAAGCTCCTCGCAGACGCGCCAGCCCTGGCTTTCGGTGAAGCCGTTGCGGTCCATCCACCCGGCGAGCCGGGCCTTGGCCGCGCTGATGCGGGCGACGACTGCTGCGGAAAGGGCTTTGTCAGTGACGTCCATTAACTTGTCATTTTTGCACATCAGCGGATGAAACGCTTGTAGGAAGAATCCTACCCTATCCCGGGGATGGCACAATGGCACCCTTCCGAACTTCGCCGTTACCCTGCACACGAGCAATGGCCAATCCGCTTCCCCTCACCTACCTCGCCGACGACTTCGCCGTCGCGCCGCAGATCCTGCCCGAGCAGATGGCGGCGCTGGCGAAGGAGGGCTTCCGCGCCGTCGTCAACAACCGCCTCGAGCAGGAACCGGGGCAGCCGCCCCAGGAAGAGCTGCGCGCCGCGGCGGAGGCGGCCGGCCTGCGCTACGAATGGCAGCCGGTGAGCTCGGGCATGATCACGCCGCAGGACGTGGCCCGATTCGCCGAGCTCATGCAGGACCTGCCGCGCCCTCTCCTCGCCTTCTGCCGCAGCGGCACGCGGTGCACGGCGCTGTACCAGGCCGCGCGCCGCATGTATCCGCCGAAGAGCTGAGCGCAGCCGGCGCGCTTCAGGCGCTGGCGTTTCTCCCCGCGTAGGTGGGCTGGATACCTTCGGTCACCGGCACGCGTGCGCGCAGGAAGGCCGCAACGGCACCAATCTGCTCCGGCGCCATGAGCGAGGGTGCATGGCCCGCGCCCGCGACCTCGAGGTATTCGGTGCCCGGCCGCGAATCCAGCATCGCCTGCACCACCGCGGGCGGAAGGATCTCCGACGTCTCCCCGCGCACGATGAGCACCGGGCAGCGAACCCGGTACCACGTGGTCCAGAGCGAGATGCCCGGCGAGACGATGGGCGCTTTCATCAGCATCGCGATCAGCGGATCGTAGTGCAGCGCGAAGCCGCCCTGCACCCGGCGCGCGCCGTGGCGTGCGAGATGCGCCCACTGCTTGTCCGTGATCGGGCCCCAGTGCCGATGCGTGTGACGCAGGTGCGTCTCGAGCGCGGCCATGGAATCGAAGCGCTCCGGCGCCTGCAGGTTGCCCCCGATGCGGGCCAGCGCTTCCGACGGGACGAAGGCGCCCACGTCGTTCAGCACCAGCCGCGAGATCGGACTGCGGGGCTCGGCCGCGAGCAGCAGGCCGAGCAAGCCGCCCATCGACGTCCCGACCCATTCCACTTCGGTGGCGCCGAGCTCCTGGATGAGCGCGCGCAGGTCGGCGAGGAATTGCGGAAAGTTGTAGGCGAACGCGTTCGGCAGCCAGTCGCTGCGCCCGCGTCCGGGCATGTCGGGGCACACGACGCGTGCATCCCGGGCAAGCTCGTGCGCGAGCCAGTCGAAGTCGCGGGCGTTGCCGCTATAGCCGTGCGCGCAGATGACGACACGCTTGCTGCGGCGGCTGCCCCACTCGATCGCGTGCAGCCCGTGATAGCCCGACGGCCCCAATCCGCGCCAGGAAAGGCGACGCGGACGCGGCAACGGCGGGGCGATCTCACGGCCCTCCGGTTCGAGTCAACGCGGCGCGAGCTCCGGCGGGCGTGCCGTGGCCTGCGTTGCGCTCGCCACACGCGCGGTGGTTCCGGAGAACGCTCGCGTAGCGGCGGTGATCGCGCTCGACAGGAGGCCGGCGAGGTAAGCCGCACGCATCTCACGCGCTTCACGGATATGGTGCTCGATGCTGCCGAACGATTCGCCGACGGGATTGGGCTTCATTGGATTGACCTCGCGTTGCACGCCCCGGTGGGGGCCAGAACACGGACTCTATCGATCCATTGTGCAGTGCAGCAAACGAGTTCTTTTGCTCTGTCGCGCGAATAAATATCCGCGCGCAAGCGCGAACTTCCTGCGGGTCGCAAGGGCTAGCGCCCGAAGTGCAGGAAGAGCATGACCAGGAGCGCCAGCGAAAGCAGCGCCGAGACCATCTTCCAGAAGAGCAGCGCATCCCGCTCGACGAGCGGCGGCGTCGTGGGCCGTCCCGTGAGGCGCGGGTTGGGATGGCGCAGGTCGTGCACGAATTCCGAGAGCTCCCGGTAGCGCTTCGCGGGCGACGGATCGAGCGCGCGGCGCAGCACCGCGTCGATCCACGCCGGGATCTCGCGGTCCTCGCCCAGCACGCTGCGATAGCGCAGCTTCGATTGCGCGGCGCGCGTACGGGCCCTGGAGACCTCGGCGCCGTACGGCAGCCGTCCCGAAAGCATCTGGTACGCGATCACGCCCAGGGAAAAGAGATCCGATGCGGGCGTGCCCGCCTCGCCGAGGAAATATTCCGGCGCCGTGTATTGCTCCGTGCCGAGCACATCCTCGCGTGCGTGCGGCTCGCGCATCTCGCGCAGGCCGGCGACGCTCACGGCGCCGAAGTCGATGATCTTCACGGTGCCGTTCGCGTCGACCATGATGTTCTCGGGGCGCAGGTCCTGGTGCAGCATCTCCATGCGATGCATCGCCTGCAGCCCCTTCGCGGCCTGCTCGACGATACGGCGAACGCTCTCTACCTCTGCCCGCGGATGGTCGGTCATCCATTGCGCGAGCGTCTGCCCGTCGATGTACTCGGTGACGACGTATTGGAAGGTGCGCTCGCGCGCGTGGCCGACCGGCTTCAGCACGTGCGCGCTGTCGATGCGGCGTGCGATCCATTCCTCCATCAGGAAGCGCTCGATGTAAGCGCTGTCTTCCCGGCGGTCGATCGCCGGCGTCTTGATGATGGCGGGTGCCCCGGTCTGCACGTCGACCGCGAGGTAGATGTGGCTGCGAGGCGTGGCGTGGACCTCGCGCACGATGCGCCAGCCGTCGATCACGTCGCGCGGCGAGAGCAGCGGCGCGGGCGGCAGATCCATCAGCCGCTGGTGCAGCTCGGAGCCTTCGGGCGGCGGCAGCGACTCGATGCGCACGACCTGCGCCGTGAGGTTGTCCGGGCTGCCGTTGGCGAGCGCCTTCGCGACGATCGCCTGCGCCGCCGCGTCGAGATCGTCGGCACGCTCCGCGATGGCCGCGGCCATGTCGCGCTCGCTGACATGCTCGTGCACGCCATCGGTCGCGAGGACGAAGACATCGCCCGCCTCGAGCGGCAGCGCGTGGTAGTCGATCTCCACCTGCGGGTTGAATCCCATCGCACGCGCGAGATAGCCCTGCCCGCCCGAGATCCAGACATGGTCCTGCGTGACCGGCTCGAGCATGCCGCGCTGCAGGCGGTACACGCGCGAATCGCCGACGTGGAACACATGGGCCGTGCAGCCCTTGATCACGACCGCGGAGAGCGTGCACACGTAGCCGCGCTCCATGTCGTTGCGGAACGGGCCCTGCTGCGTGCGCGAGTGCAGCCACGAGTTGGTCGCGGCGAGGACGCGGTCCACGGACTTGCGCACGGACCACGCTTCCGAGGTGCAGTAGTAATCCTCGAGCAGGCCCAGGACCGCGAACTCGCTCGCCACCTGGCTCACGGCGCTCGAGCCGATGCCGTCCGCGAGCGCGACCGCCACTCCCTTCGAAGAGAGCGGCGGCCCCTCGGGAATCGTCGCGCCGTAGAAGTCCTGGTTGACTTCCTTGCGCCCGCGATCCGAATGCTGCCCGACTCGAACCGCGAGCATGCTTCCCTTCTTCAGGCCACGCGGCGGATCGCCACCTCGCGCCTCGGCAGCGTCTTCACGTGCGTTGCGTAGAGCGTGAGGCCGGTGAACGCGAGCCCGCCCACGAGGTTGCCCAGCACGGTCGGGATCTCGTTCCAGAGAAGGTAGTCCATCCACGTGAAATGCGCCCCCAGCAGCAGGCCCGACGGGAACAGGAACATGTTCACGATCGAGTGCTCGAAGACCATGTAGAAGAACAGCATGATCGGCATCCACATCGCGATCACCTTGCCGCTCACGTGCGTGGAGATCATCGCACCGACCACGCCCGTGGAGACCATCCAGTTGCACAGCACGCCGCGCACGAAGAGGGTGAGCATCCCGGCCGCGCCGTACTTGGCGTAGCCGAGCGTGCGGTTCTCGCCGATCACGCTCAAGGCCTTGCCGACGGCGTTGGGCTCGGTCGAGAAGCCATAGGTCGCGTAGATCGCCATCATCACCGCAACGGTGAAGGCACCGACGAAGTTGCCGACGAAGACCAGTCCCCAGTTGCGCAGCACGCCCTTCAGCGTCACGCCCGGCCGCTTGTCCCAGAGCGCGAGCGGTGCCAGCACGAAGACACCCGTGAGCAGGTCGAAGCCCAGCAGGTACAGCATGCAGAAGCCGACGGGGAAGAGCACCGCACCCAGCAGCGGCTGGCCGGTGCTCACGTTGATCGTGACCGCGAACCACGCGGCGAGCGCGAGGATCGCACCCGCCATGTACGCGCGCACGAGCGTGTCTCGCGTCGACATGAAGATCTTGGATTCGCCCGCGTCCACCATCTTGACGGCGAATTCCGAAGGCACCAGATAAGCCATTTGCTCTTTTCTCCCCTGGGTGTGGCGCTCACCCCTGCGGCGAGCGGATTCATGGAACCGCAGGGTTAAAGGCAAGAAGCGCGCCAGTGGCGCGCAGCCACTTCCATCGCGAGTGCGCAAGGCAAAGCGGTGCGAGAACGTGGGGCGCGGCACCACTTGCGTGCGTGCCGTGCCAATGTTTAGTGCGCGCCGGTCCGTTTCACGAGCTGCTTCTTCAGCTCGTCCAGCGCCAGGTGCGCTTCGGGGCTGGCCGCATTCATGGCGATGAGCACGATGGAATCGTTGCGTGCGTCGATGCGGATATCCGCGAGCCAGTTGCCGTTGCTGCCGGTGTGCGCGAGCACGACCGGATCGCCGCCGGGCGCGACCAGCGCGCCCCAGCCGAGCGCATAGCCGGCAACCGGCGTGTGCAACCGGTGATAGCTCGCATGCGTCGTGAACAACCTGCCGCGGCCATGCATGCCCGCGAGGTGTTCCTGCGCGAAGCGCAACCAGTCGTCGAGCGTGATGTGGATGGTCCCCGCGGGACCGAGCGCAGGTGGATTGTCCGCATCCGGATCGGCAGGATCGATCGGCACGAGCGTGCCGCCCGAGAGCTCGTGACCGTGTGGCTCGTCGAGGCGGCCGGGCGTGCCGGGCGGGCCGAATCCAGCATGCCGGATGTCCAGGGGCACGAATATCTCGCGCTCCATGAGCTCCTCCCACGCGAGCCCGGTGTGCGCCTCGGCGATCGCGCCCGCCACGATGTAGTCGAGGTTCGAGTACGCGAACGTTCCGGCCGGGGAGGCCGGGGGCTGCGAAAGATAGTGGCGCGCGACCGCGGCGCGCTGCGAGAGCACGTTGCCGGCGGAGGCGATGACGCGGCGGAACTCCGGCAGCTCCCCGGGATCGACGAGCGCGGGAAAGCCGGCGGTGTGCGTGAGGAGCTGCGCGATAGTCACCTTGCGATAGCCGGGATGCATCGCGCCCGCCAGCGCCGGCAATGTCCGTTCGAGCGTGTCGTCGAGCGCGAGCACGCCTTTCTGCGCGAGCCGGGCCATCATCGTTGACGTGAAGGCCTTCGTATCCGAGCCGATGTGCCATTGGTCATCGAGGGTCGCCGTCTCGGGATGCCCGGCGGCGCGCACTCCCACGACGGCGCTCTCGATCCTGCCGTGTTCCTGCACCAGCACGGCGATCGCGGGAATGCGGTGCGCGTCGCGGATTCCCTGCACCAGCGGCTGCAAGCACTGGGCAGCGGTTTCCACCGCCGGGGCTTCACCAGCGAACAGGCATGCGAGGACGAGCCCCGCCCGCGCGGCACGCAGGACCGCGTTGTGAAGCGCGCCCGCTAGATCCACTCGTCCAGCTCGGCCGTTCTGTCGTCGCGCGAGTCCCCGCCCGCTCAGCCCCGCGATGGGGCCACCGCCTTTTCGCTGCGGCGCGGGAGCTTCCATCCTGGGCGCGCGAAGTGGCAGGTATACCCGTTCGGATGCCGCAGCAGGTAATCCTGGTGCTCGGGCTCCGCTTCCCAGAAATCGCCGGCCGGCGTCACCTCGGTGACGACCTTGCCGGGCCACAGACGCGAGGCGTCGACGTCCGCGATCGTGTCCTCGGCGATGCGCTTCTGCTCCCCGGTCGTATAGAAGATCGCCGAGCGATAGCTGGAGCCCATGTCGTTGCCCTGGCGATCGCGCGTGGTCGGATCGTGGATCTGGAAGAAGAACTCCAGCAAATCCCGAAAGCCGATGCGCGCCGGATCGAAGACGATCTCGATGGCTTCCGCATGGCCGGGATGGTTGCGATAGGTTGCGTTCCGGTTGGTGCCGCCGGTGTAGCCGACGCGCGTCGACAGGACGCCCTCCTTCTTGCGGATGAGGTCCTGCATGCCCCAGAAGCAACCGCCTGCCAGCACTGCACGCTCTTCACTCATTGGGATCCTCCACCTGGTCCAGGTATTCGCCGTAACCTTCCGCTTCCATGTCGTCGCGATGGATGAAGCGCAGCGCGGCCGAGTTGATGCAATAGCGCAGCCCGCCCCGATCCCGGGGCCCGTCCTCGAACACGTGGCCCAGGTGGCTGTCGCCATTCGCGGAGCGCACCTCGGTGCGGACCATCCCGTGGGACGTATCGCGCAGCTCGTTCACGTTCGCGGGCACGATCGGCTTGGTGAAGCTTGGCCAGCCGCAATGCGAGTCGAACTTGTCCGACGAGGCGAACAGCGGCTCGCCGGAAACCACGTCCACGTAGATTCCGGGCTCGTGGTTGTCCAGGTATTTCCCCGTTCCGGGCGCTTCGGTGCCGCCCTGCTGCGTCACCCGGAATTGCTCCCGGGTGAGCCTGGCGATGACGGCGGGATCTTTGGTGAACTTGCGCATGGGCTCCTCTCGTCGCGTCGTCCGTCAATCATCGCACCAAGAGGGCCTCACGCGCTCGGGGGTGCGGCCCGCGCCGCGACCCAGCGGGCCAATCGTGGCCCCAGGGCGATGACGATGAAAAGACGCACGGTTTGCAGGCACATCACGAAGGGCAGGTCCACCGGGCTCGAAGCCGCGATGATCGCGACCGTATCCATGCCGCCGGGGCTCATCGCAAGGTAAGCCGTCAGCGCATCGACGTGGGCCACGCGCGCCAGCAGCCACGAGAGCAAGGCACAGAGCCCGATCAGCGCCACGATCGAGACCATGATGGCGGGCAGCGCGCGCAGCGCGTAGCGCAACGCCTCGCGCGTGAAGCGCAGGCCGATGGTCCACCCAACCAGCGCGTACGTCGCCACCAGCAGCAGCGGCGGAAGCTCGATGCGCAGCCACCCGGCGAGGTGCAGGGAGGCCGCGGCGAAGGCCGGCAGCAGCACCGCACCGCCCTGCACGCGCAGGCGCAAGCCGAGCCATGCCGCGGCGCCGAGCACCGCCAGCGTCGCGATGCAGGCGGCAAGGTCCACCGGCGCGAGCAACGTGGGCATGGTGCGCGGCAGGTTGCCGAGGTGCAGCAGGAAGTGCGCGACCGCGGCGGCGAAGAGGGCCACGCAGATCACGCGCAGGTACTGCATGAACGCGACCAGCCGCACGTCGGCGCCCCAGGCCTCGGACATCACCACCATCGCGCTCGCGGCGCCGGGGGTGACACCCCAGATGGCCGTCGTGCCCGGCAGCACGCCCATCCGGCTCAGGCCCACGCCGAGCACGCTGCTCGCCGCGAGCGTCGCCAGGGTAGCGGCGAGGAAGAGCAGCCAGTGGCCGAGAAACGTCTGCCCGATCTGCGGCGTGATCGTGGTCGCGATGAGTCCGCCGATGAGCGCCTGCGCGGCGACGTAGCCGGCCTCGGGCACGCGCACGATGCCGCCATTGGCGCCCACGGCGATGCCGGCGAACATCGGCCCGAGCAATAGTGCTGCCGGCAGCTGCAGCGCGAGCAACGCACTCGAGATTGCGACCGAGAGCAGCACCAGCAAGGCCCACTGCGCCGCGCGCGGCGAGCGGTCGAGGATGGCACGCACGTCCTCGGCTCAGGCGAGCCGGAGATTCGCCACTGCGTGGATCAAGGCTTGCGCGACCGGTTCGGCGAGATACGGATCACCGGGCGAAGGCAGGCTTCTCCAGCACCTTCGCGAACGCATCCGGCGCCGGAAACCCCGACTTGATCAGCTCGAGGATGAGGGCGCGATGCTCGCGCACCGACGCGGGCAGCGTTTCCCGGTTGGTGAAGAAATATTCGGACATGGTCTTCAGCGCCTCGGCTTCCTTCACCTTGGAGGCGGCGACTTTCGGTCCCTTCGCGAGCTTCGCATAGGACTCGAGCAGCTTCGTGCGCGTGGCGGAGACCTGCGTGCCGGGTGCGCGGCCCGTGGCGTGGGCGACCCAGAATCCGCCCCACGAGTTCACGATACCCTTGCCGAGGTTGTATTGCAGG
>DATMJE010000296.1:0-7558 GCA_035553995.1 Usitatibacter sp.
GGGCAACTTCTCGTTCTCGTACCGGGCGGTCGACTCGAAGGGCGCGCTCTCGGCCAACACCGTCAATGCGTCGGTGAGCGTTGCGGGCTCGGAGGTCATCGCCTTCACGAAGCAGATCTACAAGGTCGGCAACGTGGGTGGCGCGATCTCGGCGCGCTGGACGGTGTCGGGTACGGACAGCGTGCTCCAGGGCGAGACGATCACGATCGTCTACAACAACGGCACGCTGACCGCGGCCGCGGGCGGCGGAACCTGCAACGGCACGGCGGCCAACCCGAACTGCGTCATCGGCACGGCGGTCGTCGACTCGCTCGGCAACTTCCTGTTCGACCAGGTGATGGTCCCGGGTGGCCCGACCGATCCGACGGACACGGCCACGTGGGCCTCGGCTCCGACGGCGATCAAGGCCTTCTCGAGCAGCCCGGTGCTGGGTGGCTCGGCGACGGCAGCGATCACTCTCAAGTAACTTCAATCGCAGCGCAATGCGAACTTCGCCCGGGCCGCAAGGCCCGGTTTTTTTTAATTTTCCCGATTTTTCAAACACCTGCGACAGATTGCCGCAGTATCGCAGGGCGAAATCCCCCACGCGCTTGATCGGGTCCGGGGGAATAACCCCAAACGAACCTTTCATGAGCCTTACAAACGCGTTACAGCTTGATTGCTAACGGTAATTTTCGTTGCTTGGCAGTGTGGCACGCGTCCTGCAGATACCCCCCGTCCCCCACGCTTCGTGGGCCTTACCCAGGGAGAGAAAAACATGAGCAAAACAACATCGCGCGGCGCGCTCGCCGCAATGTCGATGGCGCTGTTCATCGGCGCGCAGTTCGCGATGGTCAACGCCGCCCACGCCAAGGCCGCCAAGTGCTCCGCGGTGCAGGTGCCGGGCAAGCCCGGGACGTTCGTCGTGACCTGCTCGACGAAGCGCCCCTGATCGACGCCGCCTCCAGGCGGCCCTGATCCCGGCGGAGCCGGGAGGACTGCGGCGGTTCCCACGCAGCCCGGCTCCGCCAGCAACCCAGATGGCGAGATGGCCGACTTCCTCACGGAAGCGGACAGGGGGGTTGTTTCGCCGATTTCCAGTAACCGCATCAGCAGCACGCAGCAGAAGCACCCGCACGCAGTAAAGAACGCAGTTCCAGGCAGTTCAGCGCACACACGCGCAAGCCGTACATAACAGCGCGTCTCCACTTCCAACAAGGAGCAGCAACCATGAAATTGTTCAAGAGAAAAACGCTCGCCACCGCCCTGGCAGCGCTGGCACTCGGCCCCGTGGCCATGCCGTCGCACGCCGTGCTTTCGCGCCTCGGTCCCGTCGTCGCCACGCCCAGCGTCGGCGGCTTCCCGCAATGGTTCCAGGACACCACCGGCATCACGATGGAGTTCTGCGACCTCACCAGCCAGGCCGAGCTCACCGGCGGCTGGTGCACCCTGATTCCCCCGGGCCCCGTCTTCCCGGAGACCTTCCCGACCAACTTCTTCCCCGAGCATTTCTACTGGGATACGAACACGGTCGTCTCGGACACCACGACGGGCACGCGCGCGCGCCTGATCATGGCCGTCGAGGCCGCCTTCGCGAACAACAACCCGGTTCCCGGCGACCAGATGACGTTCGGCCGCATCCGGATCTTCATCACCAACGTGCCTTTCACGGGCGACTACACGATCTACACGCCGTTCGGCAAGCAGACGATCACCGGCGTGGCCGCTGGCGATCGCATCTTCACGACCGATGACGCCGGCCTCGCCTGCGTCGGCACGTTCACGTGCGCGCTCACGACCGACATCGGGCCGTTCCTGCTGCCTTCGCCCACCCCCGGTGGCGTCGAAGTGCCGCCGATCCCCGACCTCCTGCCCGGCCAGGACCCGGCGTACGACGCGCTCGTGGCCGCCGGTGGCGCCAAGGTGTACCCCAACAACGGCAAGAAGTATCTCGCCGACCCGGGCCGCATCGGTCCCGTGACCGGCAGCCCGCTCGCGCCCTTCGTCGGCAACGACGGTGTCACGTATGACCACAACATCTTCCGCGTCGAAGGCCCGAACGGCTGGTCGCTCACCACGACCGACTTCACGGTCACCGGCCGCCTGATGACCGGCCCGCTGATCGGCAAGGTCTCCGTCGACCGCGCGAGCTACGCGCAGACCGTGGCGAGCGCTACCGGCACCAAGCTGGACGTGTTCGCGACGGCGACGCCGACCTCGGAAGTGCGCCTGCCCGCGAAGCCCGCGCCCGCAGCCGTCACCCCGCAGCTCGTGTTCTTCAACGCGCCTTGCAGCGGCGTGCCCAACCCGGTCACCGGCGCCATCGACCCGCCGTACAGCGCGCCCGCTGGCGTTACGGCGACGACGCAGATGTTTTCCGCCGGCTCGAAGTACTGGGGCCAGGCGAGCCCCGCCGTGATCCCGACGGCCGTTTGCGTCGAAGACCCGACCTCGCTGAACCAGGCGGGCGCCGTGGTCCCCACGTTCTACATGAAGAACGTGACGGACGAGCTGTCGCCCTCCACCGGCTGGCAGGCCTCGTACAACCCGGCCTCCGGCGGCACGCTGACGATCAACGCGAAGTCGAGCGACACGCTCTTCCCGCCGATCATCACGGCACCTGGCTACGGCACGCTCACGGCCGGCACGCTGACGGTCACGCCGCTCGCGGCGCCTCCCGCCAAGGTGACGCTGGTTTCGTCCGAGGGTGACACCCAGGACCTGCTCGTGCAGACCGCAGTCGGCGCTGCCGGCGGCACGGTCACCGCGAATGCGGACACGTTCACGATCTTCGAGGATTGCAGCGCGACCGCGGCCACCAGCTGCGCCACGCCGCCCGTCTTCGCCCCGCTCGCCAACGACACGTTCAACGGCGGCGCGGTCCCGGCCGGCGCGGTCGTGACGCTGACGGGCACGCCGCGCCTCGGCACGGCGACCGTGAACGCGAACGGCACCATCACGTACACGCCGAACTCGAACGCCAACGGCACGGACAGCATGCAGTACACCGTCACCGTCGGCGGAACCGTGTCCAACACGGCCACGATCACGGTCAACATCACGCCGGTCAACGACCCGCCGGTCGCTGTCGCCGACTCGTTCGGTGCCATCGTCAGCCGGGTGAACAACGCCAACGTGATTGCGAACGACACGGATCCGGACGGCGTGGCTGACATCGTCAACGCGCAGATCGTGAACTGGCCGGCGCAGCTCGGCGCGAAGCCCACCCCGACGAACGGCATCGTGACGTACACGCCGACCTCGACGGGCAACTTCACGTTCTCGTACCGTACGGTGGACTCGACCGGCGCGCTCTCGGCCAATACGGCGAACGTGACGGTGACGGTCGCGGGCACGGAAGCGATCGTCCTCGCGAAGCAGATCTACAAGGTCGGCAACGTGGGTGGCGGAATCTCCGCGCGCTGGACCGTGCAGGGTACGGACAGCGTGATCCAGGGCGAGACGCTCACGATCGTCTACAACAACGGCACGCTCACGACGGCTGCCGGCGGCGGAAGCTGCAACGGCACGGCGACCAACCCGAAGTGCGTCGTCGGCACGGCGGTGGTCGATGCGCTCGGCAACTTCCTGTACGACCAGGTGCAGGTCCCGGGCGGCCCGACGGATCCGACGGACACCACCACGTGGGCGACCAAGCCGACGGCCATCAAGGTGTTCTCGAGCAGCCCGGTGCTGGGTGGCTCGGTGACGGGAAGCATCAGCCTCAAGTAACTTCAATCGCAGCGCAATGCGAACTGCCCGGGCCGGAAGGTCCGGGCTTTTTTTTTGGAAAGCCGAAAACCCGTTTCGCATCGCGGCATGACGGCCTCGAGCCAGGGGCAAATGTCCCGGCGAATGATCCATGTCATCGCACCCCCCACTCCGAGCGGTGGCAAGTTGTCGCACCCCCGCTTTCCGCGAGTCCACAGACGTAAGTTCTCCCCAGCGCATCTCGCCAGCTTCCTTCCGCCCGCCCCTTGCGCGCACATCCTTCAGCTACTCCATTGGGAGAAGAACAATGAAACGTCGTCTTGGTCGCACGATCCTCGCTGCATCGATCGCGGTTGCCCTCGCTGCGCCTGCGCAAGCCGCGCTGCAGCGCCTCGGTCCCGTCAACAACGCGCCATCGGTCGGCGGCTTTCCCGCATGGGTGCAGGACACGTCCGGCCTCGCGATGGAGTTCTGCGACCTCACCAGCGTGGGCGAGCTCAACAGCGGCTGGTGCACGCTGATCCCGCCGGGTCCCGTGTATCCGGAAACGTTCCCGACGAATTTCTATGTCGAGCACTTCTACTGGGACACGAACACCACGGTGAACGTCGGTACCTCGAGGGCCACGCTCACCATGGCGTTCGAAGCCGGCTTCGCCACGGGCGCTCCCATCGCAGGCAATCAGATGCCGTTCGGCCGCATCCGCGTGTTCATCACCCACCTGCCTTCGAGCGGCACCTACACGGTGTACCACCCGTACGGGATGTGGATCTTCCCCGGCATGGCCGCGGGCGATCGCATCTTCTTCACGCAGGACGTCGGCATCGCATGCCCCGGTACGTTCACGTGCTCGCTCGGCACGGATATCGGGCCGTTCCTCGTTCCGTCGACCGCGCCCGGCGGCGCCGAACTGCCGCCCATTCCGGATCTCCTGCCTGGACAGGACCCGCTGTACGACATTCTCGTGAACACCGGTGTAGCGAAGCCGTACCCCAACAACGGCAAGAAATATCTTGCGGACCCGGGACGGCTGGGGCCCGTGACCGGCAGCCCGCTCGCGCCCTTCGTCGGCAACGACGGCGTCACGTACAACCACAACATCTTCCGCGTCGAGGGCCCGGCCGGCTATCTCGCACAGAGCACGAACTTCGCCGTCACCGGCCGCGTGATGACGGGCTCGATGGTGGGCCAGGTCGCGGTCGATCGGGCGAGCTATGCGCAGACCGTGACGAGCGTCACCGGCAAGAAGCTCGACGTCTTCGCCACCGGACAGGCGAGCACCGCGGGACGCGTGCCCGCACAACCTGCGCCGGCTGCGGTCACGCCGATCCTCACGTTCTTCGACGCGCCGTGCGGCGGCACCGTCGATCCGACCACCGGTGCGATCCTGCCGCCGTTCACGGCTCCTGTCGGCGCGATCGAAACGCAGATGATCGCCGCGGCCACCAAGTACTGGGGCCAGGCGCATCCCACGGCCATCCCGCCCGCCGTGTGTGTCGAGGATTCGACCTCGCGCAATCTCGCGGGCCAGGTGGTGCCGACCTTCTACATGGCGAACGTCACGGATGAAGTCACGGCGCTCGCAGGGTCCGGCGCGACGTACGATCCGGCCAATGGCGGCACGCTTTCGGTTTCGGTGAAATCGAGCGACACGCTCGTGCCGCCGGTGCTGGACGCAGGCGCCTATGGCCTGCTCGCAAACGGCTTGCTGACGGTCACGCCGCTCGCGGCGCCGCCGTCGAAGGTGACGGTCAATTCCTCCGAAGGCGGGACCACCGACCTGCTCGTGCAGACCGCGGTCGGCACGGCCGGCGGCGGACCGCTGCCGCTCGCGCTGAACGACGACTTCGCGATGAACGAGGACTGCAGCCCGCTGCCCGCGACGAGCTGTGCGACGCCGTTCGTGTTCAACCCGCTCGCGAACGATACGTTCAACGGCCTGCCGCTTCCCGCGGGCTCGATCGTCACGATTACCTCTGCTCCGCGCATCGGCACGCTCGTCGTCGCCGCCGACGGAACGATGACGTACACGCCGAATGCGAACGTGAACGGTGCGGAAGGCATCGGCTACACCGTCACGGTGAACGGCCTCGTGTCCAACGTGGCGTACATCACGATCAACATCGCGCCGATCAACGACATCCCGGTGGCGGTGAACGATGCGGCCACCGCGGTCGTCGCCAAGGCGAACACGATCAACGTGCTCGCGAACGACACCGACATCGACGGTATCGCGGATCTCGCGAACGCGCAGATCGTCACGTGGCCCGCGCAGCTCGGTGCGCAGCCCGTGCCGGTCGCAGGCGTGATCACGTACACGCCGACCACGACGGGGACGTTCTCCTTCACGTACAACGCGGTCGACAAGGCGAACGCCGTTTCGGCGAACGCGGCCACGGCGACGATTACCGTGGCGGGCTCGGAAACGATCGTCTACACGAAGTCGATCTACAAGGCGGGCAACCAGGGCGGCGCGATTTCGGCGCGCTGGACGGTCTCCGGCACGGATAGCGTGAAGGGCGGCCAGACGCTCAAGATCGTGTACAACAACGGCACGCTCAACGCCGCGAATGGCGGCGGCTCGTGCAACGGCACCGCGACGAACCCGAAGTGCGTGATCGGCACCGCGGTGGTCGACGCGCTCGGCAACTGGCTGTACGACCAGGTGCTGAACCCGGGTGGCCCGTCGGACCCGACGGACTTGACCACCTGGTCCACGAAACCCACCGTGATCAACACCTTCTCGAGCTCGCCGGTCCTGGGCGGTTCGAAGACGGCGACGATCACCCTCAAGTAACGTGCATCTCGGATAGCGCTGCTCGCAGCCGCAGCGCTGGCCCGGACCGAAAGGTCCGGGCTTTTTTTTTAATTTGCGAAAATATTCCCAATGTCAGCTTCGCGAAGGTTCCGGGAAAGCTTGACGTAAGGAATGAGTGGCATGTTGTCGCACGAAACTGGTGCCGCGATTTCCCCGGGGTAGTTTGATCCCGCGCATGCCGTTGCATGCGCCACGACTACCCACTGGGAGAATAAATTCATGAAGTTCGCGCGCACCGCACTGGCGGCATCGATATCGCTCGCCTTGTTGGCTTCACCCGCCCATGCCGTCCTCAGCAGGATGGGCCCGATCAATAACAGCCCGACCGTGGGCGGCTTCCCGGCCTGGTTCCAGGACACCACCGGCCTCGCACTCGAGTTCTGCGACCTGACGACCCAGTCCGAGCTCACCGGCGGCTGGTGCACGCTGATCCCGCCGGGCCCCGTCTTCCCGGAATCGTTCCCGGACAACTTCTTCATCGAGCACTTCTACAGCGACGCCGTCTCCACGATCAAGGACGCGACCACACGTGCCAAGCTCGTGATCGCGGTCGAGGCGTCGTTCGCCGGCGGCTCGGCGGTGATCCCCGGCCAGCAGATGACGTTCGGCCGCATCCGCACCTTCATCACCAACCTGCCGTTCAGCGGCACGTACACGGTCTACCACCCGTTCGGCACGTGGATCTTCCCGAACATGGCTGCCGGGGACCGCATTTTCTTCACGCAGGACACAGGCCTCGCGTGCGTGGCGACGTTCGAGTGCACGCTCGGCACCGCCATCGGCCCGTTCCTGCTGCCCTCGCCCACCCCGGGCGGCGTGGAAGTCCCGCCGATTCCCGATATCGTGGCCGGCCAGGATCCCTTCTACGACATCCTCGTCAACACGGGTGTGGCCAAGCCCTATCCGGGCACGGGCAAGAAGTACATCGCCGACCCGGGCCGTATCGGACCGATCACGGGCAGCCCGCTGCCGCCCTTCGTCGGCAACGACGGCGTGACGTACAACCACAACGTCTTCCGTGTCGAAGGTCCCGCGGGCTTCGCGCTCACC
>DATMJE010000297.1:0-18817 GCA_035553995.1 Usitatibacter sp.
TGTCGCACGCGAGCGCCCACGTGTCGGGCAGGCCCTCGAGGTCCACCGCGAGGGATAGCAGGAACTCGCTGCAGCGCCCGCCGCGGCCGTTGCCGCGCAACGTGACCGTGGTCTCGCCGCCGGAGATGAGCGCCACGGGCGGCTTGAACGGGTGGGAATGCGTGCGGATCTGGCGCGCGAGCGCCCCGTACACCTTCGCGACCTCGCTCGACTCGCCGGTCACGCTGTCGCCCAGCACCATGGGTGTCACGCCCCGCCCCTGGAAGAACGCCGCCGCGGTCATGAGACTGCGGTGCGCGGTGGCGATCACGCGGTTCTCCACGCGCGTGAAGAGCTGGTCGCCCGGCTTCGGCGTCTCGCCCGTGGCGCCCGCGGCCCCGCTTTCGAGGTGCCGTGCGATCGAGGGCGGGGGCGTCACACCGAACCGCGCCAGGATCTCGCGCGCATCGGCGAACGTCGTGGGATCCGGCGCGCAGGGGCCGGAGGCGATGTGCGTCGGGTCGTCGCCAGTCACGTCCGAGATGACGAGCGACAGCACTTGCGCGCGGGTAGCCGCCGCGAGCCGCCCGCCCTGGATGCGCGAGAGGTGCTTGCGCACGGTATTCATGTCCTGGATCGGCGCGCCGCTCGCCAGGAGGTCCCTGGTGAGCGCCTTCAGGTCCGCCATGGAGACGCCTTCGACGGGCAGCGCCAGCAGGGACGAGCCCCCACCGGACACGAGTGCCAGCAGCAGGTCGTCGGGCCCGAGCGATTGCGCGAGCGCCAGGATCTCGCGCGCGGCTTCCTCGCCGTGCTCGTCGGGCACCGGATGCCCCGCTTCCACGACGCGGATGCGCCGCGAAGGTGCCGCATGGCCGTAGCGCGTGATCACCACGCCCTCCAGGGGCGCGCCGGCAGGCCATTGCAGGTCCACTGCCTGGGCCATGGCCCCCGCGGCCTTGCCGGCGCCCACGACCACCGTGCGGCCCTTCGGCGGCGGCGGCAGGTGCTTCGGCACGATCTGCAGCGGGTCGGCCGCGGCGACCGCCACCTTGAAGCTGTCGACGAGGAGGTGGCGCGGATCGAGCTCCATGGTCAGGCTCCTGCCGCCTTCCTGCGCGAAGACGGCTCCAGGATGGGCTTCAGGAACTGGCCGGTGTAGCTCGCGGCCACGTGCGCGACGTCCTCGGGGGTGCCCTCCGCCACGATCCGGCCGCCGCGGTCGCCGCCCTCGGGCCCCAGGTCCACCACCCAGTCGGCCGTCTTGATGACGTCGAGGTTGTGCTCGATCACGAGCACCGTGTTGCCGTGGTCGCGCAGCCGGTGCAGCACCTTGAGCAGCAGCGCGATGTCGTGGAAGTGCAGTCCCGTGGTCGGCTCGTCGAGGATGAAAAGCGTGCGGCCGGTGTCGCGCTTGGACAGCTCCAGCGCCAGCTTCACGCGCTGCGCCTCGCCGCCCGAGAGCGTCGTGGCGCTCTGCCCGAGCTTGATGTACGCGAGCCCGACCTCGATGAGGGTGGCGAGCTTGCGCGCGATCGCGGGCACCGACTTGAAGAAGTCGTGCGCCTGCTCGACCGTCATGTCGAGCACCTCGTGGATCGAGCGGCCCTTGTAGCGCACCTCGAGCGTCTCGCGGTTGTAGCGCTTGCCGTGGCACACGTCGCACGGCACGTAGACGTCGGGCAGGAAATGCATCTCGACCTTGATCATGCCGTCGCCCTGGCACGCCTCGCAGCGCCCGCCCTTCACGTTGAACGAGAAGCGTCCCGGCCCGTAGCCGCGCGCACGTGCCTCGGGCACGCCGGCGAAGAGGTCGCGGATCGGGGTGAAGAGTCCCGTGTACGTCGCGGGGTTCGAGCGCGGCGTGCGCCCGATCGGGCTCTGGTCGACGTTGATCACCTTGTCGAAGTGGTCGAGCCCCTCGATCGCCTCGTGCGGCGCTGGCTCCGTGGCCGAGCCGTGGAGGTGATGCGAGATCGCGTTGTAGAGCGTGTCGTTCACGAGCGTGGACTTGCCCGAGCCCGACAGGCCCGTCACGCAGACGAACAGCCCCACGGGCAGGTCCACGCTCACGTCCTGCAGGTTGTTGCCGTGCGCGCCGATGATGCGCAGGCGCTTCGAGGGGTCGCCGCGCCGCCGCCGCGTCGGAATCGGAATGCTCTTGCGGCCCGAGATGTACTGGCCGGTCAGCGAATCGGGGTGGCGCAGGATGTCCGCGGGCGTGCCCTGCGCCACGACCTCGCCGCCGTGCACCCCCGCGCCGGGGCCCATGTCCACGACATGGTCGGCCGCGGCGATCGCTTCCTCGTCGTGCTCGACCACGATCACCGAGTTGCCGAGGTCGCGCAGGTGCTTGAGCGTCTCGATGAGGCGCGCGTTGTCGCGCTGGTGCAGGCCGATCGAGGGCTCGTCGAGGACGTACATGACGCCGGTGAGGCCGGAGCCGATCTGGCTCGCGAGCCGGATGCGCTGCGCTTCACCGCCCGAGAGCGTGTCGGCCGAGCGCGTGAGCGAGAGATAGTCGAGGCCCACGTTGTTCAGGAACTGCAGGCGGTTGGCGATCTCGTGCACGATCTTCTCGGCGATCGCCTGCTTGGCGCCGGCGAGCTGCAGCTTCTCGAAGAAGGGCTGCGCCTCCTTGAGCGGCATCGACGACACCGCGTGGATGCTGTAGCCCGCGACGCGCACGTTGCGCGCCTCGAGCCTGAGGCGCGTGCCGCCGCACTCCGGGCAGGCGCGCGTGTTGAGGTACTTCGCGAGCTCTTCCTTCACCGCCGCCGAGTCGGTCTCGCGGTAACGGCGCTCGAGGTTGGGCAGGATGCCCTCGAACGCGTGCTCCTTCACCGCGGCGCGGCCCTTCTCGCCCGGATAGCGGAAGGCGATCTTCTCCTCGCCCGAGCCGTTCAGCACGATCTCCTGCGCACGCGGCTCGAGCGCCTCGAACGGCGCGTCCACGTCGAACTTGTAGTGCTGCGCGAGCGAGGTGAGCATCGCGAAGTAGAACTGGTTGCGCCGGTCCCAGCCGCGTACCGCGCCGCCCGCGAGCGACAGGTGCGGAAAGGCCACGACGCGCTTCGGGTCGAAGAACGTCACCTGTCCCAGGCCGTCGCAGCGCGGGCACGCACCCATGGGATTGTTGAACGAGAAAAGCCGCGGCTCGAGCTCCGGGATCGAGTAGCCGCAGACCGGGCAGGCGAAGTTCGCGGAGAAGAGGTGCTCGCGGCCGCTATCGGCCTCCACGGCGATCGCGCGGCCGTCGGCGTGGCGCAGCGCCGTCTCGAAGGATTCGGCCAGCCGCTGGCGGAGCCCCTCCCGCGCCTCCGCCGTGATCTTCACCCGGTCGATCACGATCTCGATCGTGTGCTTCTTGTTGCGGTCGAGCTTCGGCAGCCGGTCGATCTCGTGCACCGCGCCGTCGATGCGCAGGCGCACGAACCCCTGCGCACGCAGCTCCTCGATCATGTCGGCCTGCTCGCCCTTCTTGCCCGCCACGAGCGGCGCCACCACCATCACGCGCGTGTCCTCGGGGAAGGCGAGCACGTGGTCGACCATTTGCGACACGCTCTGCGCGGCGAGCGGCGTGTCGTGGTTGGGGCAGTAGGGATCGCCCGCGCGTGCGAACAGCAGCCGCAGGTAGTCGTGCACCTCCGTCACGGTGCCCACCGTGGAGCGCGGGTTGTGCGACGTTGCCTTCTGTTCGATGGCGATCGCCGGCGAAAGCCCCTCGATCAAGTCGACGTCGGGCTTTTCCATCAGCTCGAGGAACTGGCGCGCGTAGGCCGAGAGGGACTCGACGTAGCGGCGCTGGCCCTCGGCGTACAGCGTATCGAAGGCGAGGGACGATTTGCCCGAGCCGGATAGCCCCGTGATCACGACGAGGCGGTTGCGCGGGATGTCGAGGCTGACGTTCTTGAGGTTGTGGGTGCGGGCCCCGCGGATGCGGATCTTTTCCATCCAGGACTTGCGGACTCGCCGGCGTCACGGCGCGCGCCGGCTCGAAAAGGGCAATCTGCTAATATACCCGAGCCTTCTTTCCCCGCTCCATTCCCTCCGTGGCAACTTCCCCGGCCCGCATGAGCCCGAGCGAGCTGCGGGCGAGCCTTTCGCTCGCCTCCATCTTCGGGCTGCGGCTGTTCGGCATGTTCATCATCCTGCCGGTCTTCGCGCTCTACGCGCTGGAGCGCCCGGGCTGGAGCCTCACGCTCGTGGGCGTGGCGCTCGGCGCCTACGGCATCACGCAGGCCATCCTGCAGCTGCCTTTCGGCTGGATCTCGGACCGGCGCGGCCGCAAGCCAGTCATGTATTTCGGGCTCACCCTTTTCGCCATCGGCAGCTTCGTCTGCGCCTCCTCGGACCTGCCGCTGGTCGTGATCGCCGGGCGCATCCTGCAGGGTGCGGGCGCCATTTCGGCGGTCGCCATCGCCACCGCCGCGGACCTCACGCGCGACAGCCAGCGCACCAAGGCGATGGCGATCATCGGCTCGACCATCGGCGTGGTTTTCGCGGTCTCGTTCATCGCGGCGCCCTTCCTGCAAAGCGCCGTGGGAGTGCGCGGCATCTTCGCGATGACGGGCGGGCTCGCGGTGGCCGCGCTCCTCGTGGTGCGCTTCATCGTCCCCGACGCGCCGATGCGCGAGCATGCACGCAAGGTGTCGCTCGCCGCCGTGTTCCGCGATCGCGAGCTGGTGCGCCTGAACATCGGCATCTTCGTGCTGCACGCGGTGCTGATGGCCATGTTCGTGGTGGTGCCAATCGGGCTGGTCAAGGCGGGGATGCCTGCGGGGCGCCATTGGTGGATCTACCTGGGCGCCGTCGGAGCGGGCTTCGTGCTCATGCTGCCGGGCGTCGTGGGTCCGTGGGCGCACCGCGAGCGGCGCGTCTTCGTCGCCGCGATCGCCGCCGTGGCCGTGGCCTTGGCGCTCCTCACGTTCGCCCTCGATTCGCTCGCGGGCATCGTGACGGCGCTCGTCATCTTCTTCACGGGCTTCAACGTTCTTGAAGCCAAGCTGCCCGCGCTCGTGTCGCGCGCGGCGCCGCGGGAGGCCGTGGGTAGTGCCACGGGCATTTATTCGAGCGTACAGTTCCTCGGCACCTTCGTGGGTGGCGCGGCGGGAGGCGCGATCGCGCAGCATGCGGGCTTCACGGCGGTCCTCGCCGGCTGCCTCGTGCTCACGCTCGCGTGGCTCGCGGCCGCCTGGGGCATGGGCGATTACCGCGCGGTGGCGCGCTCGCCGCGCGATTGAGGCGTTGCGGGACATTCCAACAGGGAGAGAGCAATGGCATCGGTGAACAAGGTGATCCTCATCGGCAACCTCGGGCGGGATCCGGAAACGCGCTACATGCCCGACGGCGCCGCCATCACGAACATCTCGATCGCGACGACCGAGGCGTGGAAGGACAAGAACGGCGAGAAGCAGGAGAAGACCGAATGGCATCGCGTCGCGTTCTTCGGCAAGCTGGCCGAGATCGCGGGGGAATACCTCAAGAAGGGCTCGCAGGTCTACGTCGAAGGCCGGCTGCAGACGCGCAAGTGGCAGGACAAGGACGGCCAGGACAAGTACACCACCGAGATCGTCGCCAACGCCATGCAGATGCTGGGCTCGCGCCAGGGCATGGGCGGCGGCGCGCCGGAGATGGGCGAGCGCGATGCCGCGCCCGCGTCGCGTCCTGCCCCCGCGGGCAAGGCGCCCGCGAAAACCGGCGGGAAGTTCGACGATTTCGAGGACGACATACCGTTCTGACCGCAACAGCGGTCTGTCATGGCTTGAAGGCCAGACTTGGGAAACTCTCCTTGAAGGCCGTGCGGCCAGCCCTCATCTCGTCGAGGTGACTCCTTTCGAGCGGAAAACGCCATGAAACGCATCTTCCTGTTCCTGATCACGAACATCGCGGTGATGCTCGTGCTGTCCATCACCACGTCCATCCTCGGCGTGAACCGCTGGCTCACGGCCAACGGGCTCAACATGGGCTCGCTGCTCGTGTTCGCGGCGATCATCGGCTTCGGCGGCGCGTTCATCTCGCTGCTGATGTCGAAGTGGATGGCGAAGATGTCGGTCGGCGCGCAGGTGATCGACCAGCCGCGTTCCGCGGACGAGCAGTGGCTCGTGGGCACGGTGCATCGCCTCGCGCGCGATGCGGGCGTCGGCCTGCCGGAAGTCGCGATCTACGAGGGCGCGCCGAATGCGTTCGCGACGGGCGCGTTCCGCGATTCGTCGCTCGTCGCCGTCTCCACGGGCCTGCTGCAGTCCATGACGCGCGAGGAGGTCGAAGCGGTCCTGGGCCACGAGGTCTCGCACATCGCCAACGGCGACATGGTCACGCTCACGCTGATCCAGGGCGTGGTCAACACGTTCGTCGTGTTCCTGTCGCGCGTCGTGGGATACCTCGTGGACCGCACGGTGTTCAGGACCGAGCGCGGCGTCGGCATGGGCTACTACATCACCGTGTTCGCCTGCGAGATCCTGTTCGGCATCCTCGCCTCGCTCATCGTCGCGTGGTTCTCGCGCCAGCGCGAGTTCCGCGCGGATGCGGGCAGCGCCAACCTGTTGCGCTCGCCACGGCCGATGGTCGCCGCGCTGCGCCGGCTGGGCGGGCTCGAGCCGGATGCCCTGCCGCAGTCGCTGCAGGCCTTCGGCATCGCGGAAGGCGGCAACCGCTTCATGGCGCTCTTCGCGAGCCACCCGCCGATCGAGGAGCGCATCGCGGCGCTGCAGGCACCGCGCGGCTGAAGCGCCCGGTGCCGCTGGCGCTGCTGGTCTTCACCACGGTCCTCGCGCACGTCGCGTTCAACGGCAGCCGGCTCACCATCTCGCTCACCGCGCTCGGCCTGGGCGCCTCGCCGCTCACGGTCGGCGTCATCATGTCGCTGTTCGCCGCGCTGCCGATGGCGCTCGGCGTCTTCGCCGGCCGGCTCGTGGACCGCATCGGCGTGCGCATACCGCTCCTCGTTGCCGCGGCCACGGTCGCGACCGCGGTCCTGTTGCCCGGTGTGTTCTTCGGCCTGCCGGCCCTGCATCTCGCGGCCGCAGGCGCCGGCGCAGGCTTCATGCTGTTCCAGATCTCGGTGCAGCACTGGGTCGGCGAGAACAGCGCGCCCGCCGACCGCAAGGCCAACTTCGGCTGGCTGGCACTGGGCTTCTCCGTTTCGAACTTCGTGGGCCCCACCACCGCGGGCTTCTCCATCGACCTGCTCGGCAACCAGCGCACCTTCCTGGTGATGTCGCTCTCCGCGCTCGCCTCGCTACTGGTCCTCTATTCGCAGCGCACGCGCCTCGCGCACAAGCCGCACAAGGGGGAGGCCAGGCAACAGCGTCGCACGACGGAGCTCCTGCACAACGCGGAGCTGCGCCGCGTGTTCATCGTGAGCGGCCTGCTCGCGAGCGCCTGGGACCTCTTCACCTTCGTGATGCCGATCTACGGCACCTCGATCGGCCTCAGCGCCTCGACCATCGGGCTCATCCTCGGCAGCTTCGCGGCGGCCACGTTCGTGGTCCGGCTCGCCCTGCCGTGGCTGTCGCGGCACTTCCCGGAATGGCCGCTCATCACCGGCACCTTCGCGATCGCGTGCGCGTGCTACGCGATCTTCCCGGTGGTGCGCACGGTGCCGCTGCTGGCGGCGGTGTCCTTCGTGCTGGGCCTGGGACTGGGTGCCACGCAGCCGTCGCTCATGTCGCTCATCTACGCCACGGCCCCGGCCGGCCGCGCCGGGGAGGCCGTCGGCATCCGCACCGTCGTGCTCAACGCCAGCAGCACCGTGCTACCCCTGGTTTTCGGCGCCGTGGCCTCCCTCGGCATGGCGCCGGTGTTCCTGGTCATGTCCGGGGCCCTCGCGGGGGGCGGGGTGCTGGCCGATCGCCGCCGCCGCGCCGGGCCGGGGGGTTGAAGGCCCGGCGGGCGGCCCACACCTCTCTCCGGAAGGCTTTCATGGCGCAGTGCAACAAGTTCGCCAAGTGCCTCTGTTAAAATGCAAATCAACGCTTCCGGGAGAAGGTCATGCCGATCTACGAATACCGCTGCGGCAGCTGCGGCCATCAACAGGAGTTCCTGCAGAAGGTGAGCGATCCGCCGCTGACCGACTGCACCGAGTGCGGCAAGCCCACGTTCTCGAAGATGGTCACCGCCGCCGGCTTCCAGTTGAAGGGCAGCGGCTGGTATGCCACGGATTTCAAGAACAAGAGCAGCGCTCCCGCGAAGAAGGAGCCGTCGTCTTCCTCCACCGAGGGCAAGAGCGAATCCGGTTCGAAGGATGCCGCGGGCGGCGGCTCCTGCGGCGGCAACTGCGCCTGCCACTGAGGGCGCCCCTGACTTGAGCCCGCAACTCGCGACGGCCCGAGGGCCGTGATGGGACACACCCTCCGGCGCTACTTCGTCGCGGGCCTGCTCGTGTGGATCCCGCTGGGCATCACGCTGTGGGTGCTCAAGCTGCTGGTCGACATGATGGACAAGTCGCTGCTGCTGCTGCCGGAGCGCTTCCAGAGCGAGGCGCTCTTCGGCGTGCACATTCCCGGGATGGGGATCATCCTCACCACCGCGATCGTGCTCGCCACCGGCGCCCTCGCCGCGAACTTCCTCGGCCGGCGCATCCTCCTGCTGGGCCACCACATCCTGCAGCGCATCCCGATCGTCCGCTCGATCTACGGCGGCGTGAAGCAGATCAGCGACACGCTGTTCTCGCCCGAGGGCAAGGCGTTCCGCCGCGCAGTCCTCGTGCGCTACCCGCATGGCGGCAGCTGGACGGTGGCGCTCGTCACCGGCTCGCCGGAGCACGAGGTGGCCGAGATCCTCGGCCGCGAGCAGATCTCGGTCTTCGTCCCTACCACGCCCAACATCACCGCGGGCTTCTTCCTCATCCTGCCGCGCTCGGAGACGATCGAGCTCGACATGAGCGTGGACGATGCCCTCAAGTACATCATCTCCATGGGTGTCGCCGAGCCGTCCGGCCGCACCCCACGGCCCGAGAGGAACCGCTCCGGGACCGACCTCAATCCGGTGCCGTCGCCGAGAATGTAGGCGACGGCGCAACAGAACCAGCCGTCGTCCCGCCAGGGGCCGGGACCCAACTACGTATCCCGCCGTCGTCCCGGCGCAGGCCGGGACCCAATCAACGACAAATCGGACCGCGGCTCGTTGCTCCAGTGGCAGCGGCCGTGCGACAAACATGCGAACCGAATACTGCGGCAGCACAGACACCCGTTACCTCGGCCAGGCCGTCACCCTGTACGGCTGGGCGCATCGCCGTCGCGACCACGGCGGCGTCATCTTCATCGACCTGCGCGATCGCGAGGGCCTCGTCCAGGTCGTGTGCGATCCGGACCGCGCCGAGACCTTCGCCAATGCGGACCGGGTACGCAACGAGTTCGTGCTGCGCGTGACCGGCCTCGTGCGGCGGCGCCCGGAAGGCACCGTCAACCCGAACCTCAAGAGCGGCGAGATCGAGGTGCTCGCGCACGAGCTCGAGATCGTGAACGCCGCCGCCACGCCGCCGTTCATGATGGACGAGGAGAAGCTCTCCGAGGAGGTGCGCCTCAAGTACCGCTACCTCGACCTGCGCCGCGAGCCGATGCAGAAGGCGCTGCGCATGCGTCATGCGACGAGCCGCGCGGTGCGCCAGTACCTCGACGACAACGGCTTCATCGATGTCGAGACGCCGGTGCTGTACAAGTCCACGCCCGAGGGCGCGCGCGAGTTCCTGGTGCCGTCGCGCATCCACGACGGCCAGTTCTACGCGCTGCCGCAATCGCCGCAGCTCTTCAAGCAGCTCCTCATGATCGCGGGCTACGACCGCTACTACCAGATCGTGAAGTGCTTCCGCGACGAGGACCTGCGGGCCGACCGGCAGCCCGAGTTCACGCAGATCGACATCGAGACCTCCTTCCTCACCGAGCGCGAGATCCAGGACCTCATGGAGGGGCTGGTGCGCCACGTGTGGAAGCAGGTGCTGGGCGTGGAGCTGCCGCCCTTCCCGCGGCTCACGTATGCCGAAGCCACGTCGAAGTACGGCAGCGACAAGCCGGACCTGCGCGTGAAGCTCCAGCTCACCGAGCTCACGGACCTCATGGCCGACGCCGGCTTCAAGGTGTTCAAGAGCGCCGCGGCCCTCAAGGATGGCCGCGTGGCCGCGCTGCGCGTACCCGGCGGCAACGAGCAGTTCACGCGCAAGGAGCTCGACGACCTCGCTCCCTTCGTCGCGATCTACGGCGCGAAGGGCCTCGCGTACATCCGCGTGAACGATCCCGCGAAGCTGAACGAGGAAGGCCTGCAGTCCCCGATCGTAAAATTCCTCTCGCCGGAGATCCTCGGCGCCATCATCCAGCGCACCGGTGCCGTGGCCGGCGACGTGCTGTTCTTCGGCGCCGACCGGCGCAAGGTCGTGAACGATGCGCTCGGTGCGCTGCGCATGAAGGTGGGCCACGAGAAGGGCCACGCGGAGGAAGGCTGGCGCCCGTGCTGGGTGATCGACTTCCCCGCGTACGAGCACGACGACGAGCACGACCGCTGGGCGGCCGCGCACCATCCGTTCACCGCGCCCAAGCAGGAGCACGTCGAGCTGATGGAGCAGGATCCGGGGCGCGTGCTCGCGCAGGCCTACGACATCGCGCTCAACGGCTGGGAGCTGGGCGGCGGCTCGGTGCGGATCCATCGCGCGGACGTGCAGGCGAAGCAGTTCCGCGTGCTCGGCATCAGCGAGGAGGAGCAGCGCGCCAAGTTCGGCTTCCTCCTCGATGCGCTCGCCTTCGGCGCGCCGCCGCACGGCGGCATCGCCTTCGGCCTCGACCGCATGGTGGCGATGATGGCGGGCGTGGACCAGATCCGCGACGTGATCGCCTTCCCCAAGACGCAACGCGGGCAGGACCTGATGGTCGAGGCGCCGAGTCCCGTCACCGAGAAGCAGCTTCGCGAATTGCACCTCCGCCTGCGCAATACCGCCGGTGGCTGACGGAGCCCAAAAACATTTGACACAGATGAACGCAGATGAACGCAGATAAAACCAAACCCTGTGTCGTTCGTGCCCATGGTCGCTACGGTGAAACCAGCCCGGGGGTTATCCGCGTTCATCTGCGTTCATCTGCGTCTAAAAGATTTTTCGTCGCGTAACTCTCCAACTTCCAGATCATGCCCATCGCACTGATAGCCCACGGAGGCGCCGGCAACTGGCGCCCCGGCTCCGAACCGGACGCCCTCGAGGGCCTGCGTGCCGCGGTGCACGCGGGCGAGAAGATCCTGCGCGAGGGCGGCTCGGCCCTGGACGCCGTCTGCGCCACCGTCGTGGTCCTCGAGGACAACCCGATCTACAACGCCGGCACGGGCGGCGTGCTCAACTTCGACGGCTTCGTCGAGCTCGACGCTTCCGTGATGGAAAGCCGCGGCGCGCGCGTGGGCGCGGTCTCGGGGCTGCAGCGCGTGAAGAACCCGGTGCTCGTCGCACGCCGGGTGATGGACGAGACCGACCACGTCATGCTCACCGGCGAGGGCGCCCAGCGCTTCGCGCGCGTGATGGGCTTTCCGGACCACGACCCCGTGACGCCCGCGCGGCGCGCCGACTGGCAGGACAAGAAGGCGCACCTGGACGAGATCCTCGCCGGCGGGCGCACGCTCAAGATGCGCACGTTCCTCAAGCAGCATCCCGAGTACGCCGGCGGCACGGTGGGCGCTGCCGCCGTCGATGCGCAGGGCGTGCTGGCGGCTGCCACCTCTACGGGCGGCGTCACGATGAAGCTGGTGGGACGCGTCGGCGATTCGCCGATCCCGGGTGCGGGCAACTACGCGAGCGAGCACATCGCCGCCTCCGCCACCGGCACCGGCGAATTCGTGTTGCGCGCGCTCGCCACGCGTTCGATCTCCGAAGCGGTCGAGCGCGGTGCCACGTTTCCGGAAGCGATGAAACAGGTGCTCGACAAGCTGGGGCGCGATTTCGACGCCGACGTGGGCATCATCGGTGTCGATCGCCACGGCCTGCCGCTCGCGATGCATCGCACGCGCGACATGCCGCATGCCTACTTCGCGAACGACGGCGAGGTGGTCGCGCACATGCGCGTCGCGTGAGCGCGCACAAGATCCCGGTCTCGACGCTCGTGGTCATCTACACGGCGCAGCTCGAGGTGCTGCTGCTCGAGCGGGCGGACCGTCCGGGCTACTGGCAGTCCGTCACCGGCAGCCAGCACGAAGGCGAGTCGCTGCGGGACACGGCGATTCGCGAGGTCGGGGAGGAAACCGGCATCGACGCGCGGGAATACCCCCTGGCGGAGTGGAACTTGCAGAACGTCTTCGAAATCTATCCGATATGGCGCCATCGGTACGCGCCAGGCGTCACGCACAACACGGAGCATGTTTTCGGGCTCGAGCTTCCCGCCCCCGTGCCGGTCCGCGTGGCGCCTCGCGAGCACCTCGGCGCGGTGTGGCTGCCATGGCAGGAGGCTGCCGAGCGTTGCTTCTCCTGGAGCAACCGGCGGGCGATATCGATGCTTCCCCAGAGAGTTCGTCCGAGATCATGACCCAGAAGCGCGGCCTCACCGTCATCACCTACAACATCCACAAGGGGCTGTCGCAGTTCAACCGCCGCGTCGTGCTGCACGAGATCCGCGACCGGTTGAAGGGCCTCAACGCCGACGTGGCGTTCCTGCAGGAGGTCCAGGGCAAGCACGAGGGCAACGCGCGGCGGCATGTCACGTGGCCCGAAGTTTCGCAGCACGAATTCCTCACGCACGACGGCGCGCACAGCGTCTACGGCATGAATGCGGTGTACACGCATGGCCACCACGGCAACGCCATCGTGAGCCGCCATCCGATCCCCGTGTGGGAAAACATCGACATCTCGCACCACCCGATCGAGAGCCGCGGGCTGCTGCATTGCGAGGTCGAGCTCGAGGGCTGGAAGGAACGCCTGCACTGCATCAACGTGCACCTCGGCCTCTGGGCGCGCAGCCGCCGCTTCCAGCTCGAGTGGCTCGCCGAGCGCATCAAGGCCGCGGCGAAGGAAGGGCCGCTGGTCGTGGCCGGCGACTTCAACGACTGGCAGAAGCGCGCGAGCGATTACCTCGCCGCCGAGCTCGGCCTCTACGAGGTGTTCGAGCGCAGCGAGGGCAAGCTCGCCAAGAGCTATCCGGCGCAGATGCCGATCTTCTCGCTCGACCGCATCTACGTGCGCGGACTCGACATCGAGGGCGTGGAGCGGCACGTGGGCTCGGGATGGTCGAAGCTCTCCGACCACGTGGCCCTGGCCGCGCGCCTCACGCGCTAGGACGCGCCAGGCGCACGCAAAGCTTCGCTAGCGGCCCGGACTGCGATTGGCGGCCGCGCCGCGGATGAGCGTGCCGACGCCGGAGCTGGTGAGCACCTCCAGCAGCAACGCGTGCGAGACGCGGCCGTCGATGATGTGCGCGCTCTTCACGCCGTTGCGCACCGCATCGAGCGCGCACTCGACCTTCGGCAGCATGCCGCCGGAGATGGTGCCGTCGTCGATCATCTCCTTCACCTTGTGCGCGGTGAGCCCGGTGACGACCTTGCCCTCCTTGTCGAGGACGCCGGTGGTGTTGGTGAGGAGGATCAGCTTCTCGGCCTGCAGCGTGATCGCGAGCTTGCCCGCGGCGATGTCCGCGTTGATGTTGTAGGCGGTGCCGTTCTCGTCGCTCCCGATGGGCGCGATCACCGGGATGAAGTCGCGCGAATCGAGCAGCTGGATGATCTCCGGGTCGATGCGCACCACCTCGCCCACCAGGCCCACGTCGATCTTCTTCTTCTTGTCTTCCTTGCTCGCGAGCTTGAGCTTGCGCGCATGGATGAAGTGGCCGTCCTTGCCGGTGAGGCCCACCGCCTTGCCGCCCGCCTTGTTGATCAGCGTGACGATGTCCTGGTTGATGAGCCCGCCCAGGACCATCTCGACCACGTCGAGCGTCTCCTCGTCGGTCACGCGCATGCCCTGGATGAACTCGCTCTGCTTGCCCAGCTTCTGCAGCAGCGCGCCGATCTGCGGGCCGGCGCCGTGGACCACGACGGGGTTCATGCCGATCAGCTTGAGGAGCACCACGTCCTCGGCGAAGTCCTCCTGCAGCGCCACGTCGGTCATCGCGTTGCCGCCGTACTTGATGACGATGGTGCGGTCGTAGAAGCGCTGGATGTACGGCAGTGCCTCGACGAGGACTTCGGCCTTCTGGGCGGAGGTGACCTTGGGTGGCATCGGGGAGGAAGGCGCGGCGGGAGAAGCCCGTATTGTAGCGGCATAAGGCGACGGGGTCGGGCTTCGCTTCCGGCGTTCCGGAAAGCGCAGCCCGACCCCGTCGGGATGCCGGCGGGAGCCGCGCGGCGATCAGTTCACGGCGATCCTGCGGCTGGCCGCGGGAGCCTTCTTCGGCAGCGTGAGGGTGAGGACGCCATCGGCGAACTTCGCCACCGCGGTGCCCTCGTCCACTTCGGCCGGCAGCACGAAGCGGCGCGAAGCCTTGCCCCAGGCGCGCTCGCGGCGCAGCCACCGTTCGGCCTCGCCGGCCCCGTCCTCGCGCTTCGCCTCGGCCGTGATCGAGACCTCGTTGCCGTCGATCTCGACCTGGATGTCGTCGCGCTTCACCCCCGGAAGCTCGGCGTGCAGGGTGTAGGCCTCCGGCGATTCCTGCACGTCCACCGGCAGCGCCAGCGACGCGGGAGCGGCGCGGTCCACGGCGGGACGGAAGAGGTCGTTCAGGAGGCCGTCGAGGCTCGAAAGCGTCGCATGGCGGGTGCTCGTGTACATGGTTTTCTCCAGCATTCGGTTGAGTGGATGGCCGTGCGGGCCACCGGGTTTCCGGGCATTCGCCCTGCGTATGGAAAAGGTGGGGGTGGCGGGCATTCTTTCAAGGGCAATACCCGGGCCAGGCGCACATCGGCTAAGATTTCCCGTGGGCCTTTTGGCGTGTGCGCCAGCGAGGTTCCTCCTGGCTGCCCCGTGCGAGGACACGCTTCCGCGCGGGATTCGTTGATCCAAACCGATGAGACCGTCATGAACAATCGAAGCAAGCTGATGACCACCGCGGTGGCGAGCGTCCTCGCGCTGACACTTGGAACGGCCGCACAAGCGCAGACCGGCGCGCCGAAGGGCCCGAAGGAAAAGTGCTACGGCATCGCCAAGGCCGGCCAGAACGATTGCGGCACCGCGCGCCACACCTGCGCCGGCAAGTCCACCAAGGACAACGCGCCGGACGAGTGGAAGATGGTGCCGAAGGGGACGTGCGAGCAGGCCGGCGGCTCGCTGCAGGCCCCGGAGAAGGGCAAGTAAGGCGGCGTCGTGGTGGATGACGGCGCGGGCATCGGCCTGCGCGCCGCCCACTACCGCGCGATCCTCGAGCGCGGGCCCGCGCTCGCGTTCCTCGAGGTCCACGCAGAGAATTTCTTTGCCGAAGGCGGCCAGGCACTCGCCTGGCTCGAGCGCTTTCGCGAGCGCTATCCGCTGAGCGTCCACGGCGTCGGGCTTTCGCTGGGCTCCGCGGAGGGTGTCGAGGAGCTCCATCTCGCCAAGCTCGAGCGCCTGGTGCGGCGCTTCGAGCCGGCGCTGGTTTCCGAGCACCTCTCCTGGTCGGCCGCGGGCGGCCGCCATGCGAACGAGCTGCTGCCGCTGCCGTTCACGCGCGAGGCGCTGGCGGCAGCCGTCGCCAACATCCAGCACGTGCAGGAGCGCCTCGGGCGGCCGATCCTCGTCGAGAACGTCTCGACCTACCTGCGTTTCGGCGACGGCGAGATGGCCGAGCCCGAGTTCGTGGCGGAGGTCGTGCGCCGCGCGGGCTGTGGCCTGCTGCTCGATGTGAACAACATCCACGTGAACGCACGCAACCACGGCTTCGATGCGCTCGCCTATCTCGATGCGATCGATCCGCAGACCGTGGGCGAGATCCACCTCGCGGGCCACGAGGCGGTCGGTGCGCGCCTCGTGGACACGCACGGCACGCGCGTGGCGCCCGAGGTATGGGATCTCTACGCGGCCACGCTGGCGCGCCTCGGGCCGCGTCCGACGCTCGTCGAGTGGGATATCGACATCCCGGAGCTGGACGTCCTGCTCGACGAGGCGGCGATCGCCGCGCGCCACCTCGATGCGGCGGCGCACCGGCGCGCACGGAGCGTGGCTTGAGCACCGCGCTCGCCGCGTTGCAACGCCGGTTCCTCGACGCGATGCTCGAGGATGCGCCGTTCACGCCGGAGGTGGCGCCGCCGGATGCGCTCGATGTGTACCGCGCGAGCGTCGCGGCGAACCTGCGCGCCGCGCTCGCATCGGCGTATCCCGTGACGCAGCGCCTCGTCGGTGAAGCGTTCTTCGCGGAGGCGGCACGGCAGCACCTGCGCGCGGTCCCGTCCGCGAGCGGCGACCTGCACCAGCTCGGCCATGGCTTCGCGGCGTTCCTCGCGGGCTACGAGCCTGCGCGCACGCTGCCGTGGCTGGGCGACGTGGCACGCCTCGAATGGGCCGTGCACGAGTCGCATTTCGCCGCGGATGCGCTGCCGTTCGACTTCGCGGCGCTCGCGAGGGTGCCGGCCGGGAGCCACGGCGACATCCGCTTCGCGCTCGCGCCGGCGGTGCGGCTGGTGCGGTCGGAGTGGCCGGTGCTCGCGATCTGGGAAGCCAACCAACCCGGTCGCGACGGCACGCCCGACCGCGACGCAGGACCCGATTTCATCGTCGTGGAACGCGACGGCTTCGCGCCGCGAGCGCGTCGCGTCGATCGCGATACGTGGCGCTTCCTCGAAGCGCTCGCACGCAGCGCGACCCTTGCGGACGCCGGGCTCGCATTCGGCGACGCGATGGAAGAGCGCCTCGCCGATGCGCTTTCGCAGGGCATCGCTTCCGGCCTCGTAGCCTCCTTCGCGGCACCCGATCCGGGCACATGACGCGCGCGCGGCTCGCCTGCGCCGCATTCGTGGGGCTGGTCCTGGCCGTTGCCTTGCTGGTACCCGCGCAGGCCCAACAGCGCTTCAACGTCGCGATGCACGCGAGCGCTGCCGAGCGCCTCGCCCTCCTCGCCGAGCGCATCGCCAAGTGCTACCTGCAGGTCGAGCAGGGCGTGCTCGCGTCGGGAAGCCGCCGCACGCTGCGCGCGGCGGCCACCGAGCTCGATGCGCTCCTTCCGGCGGTTGCCGTCAACGCACCGGACGCGGAATCGGCCGAAGCCTTCACGCTCCTGCGTGTCCTGTGGAAAGAGCTCCGCCCCTGGATGCAGCGCACGCCGACGCGCGAGAACGCACGTCAGGTGACCGAGCGCGTCGAGGAAATGTCGTGGGTCGCCTCGAAGGGCGCACGGCTGTTGCGCGCCGACGGCACGGCGCAGCGCGCGGCGCTCAATGCCATGCGCGGGGCCACGCTCGCGCAACGCATCGCACGGCTCGAGCTGCAGCGCCGCGCCACGCGCCGGCCCGATGCTTCATCGGCGCAGCTCGACGAGGCGCGGGCCGGGCTCGCGTCGGTGCTCGCGACGCTGCGCGCGACCGCGTTCGCCGCCGATGCGACGGACGAGATGCACATGGCCGAAACGCAGCACGCGTTCCTGCTGCAGGCGTTGGCCGAGGCGCAGGCAGGCGGCGGTGCCGCGGCGTTCGAGCGCGTGGCTCGCGTCGCGGACTACGTGACCGAGTCGCTGGAGCGGCTCGCGCGGCTCGAGGAAAGCGCAGGCTAGACCGTCACGGCCGCGCCACGCGACGCGGCCATGATGCCTAGGACGCCGCGTTCACCACGTCGAGCACGATGCGCCACTTGCCGCCCTCGCGGCGCCACACACGCAGGAATTGTCCGAGCAGGCGATCGGGTTTGGCCGCGTCCGCGTAATTGCCGCGTACGTAGCCGAACTCGTCCGAGCGCGAGACGGCAACGCGCTCCGCGAGCCAGATCGTCGGCGCATCCGGCGGTGCCGGCGACCCGAGCGCGGACGCGCGGCCCTGCAGCGGTGTCGAGCCTTCGCGGTAGAGGAGGATGCGCTCGCTCGCGTACGCGTCGTAGCCTGCGCGCGGTCCGCCGCGCAGCGAAGCGGCGACGAAGGCACTTTCGGCGGCTTCGAGGCTGCCGCTTCCACGCTGGCTCGGCGGCGGCGTGAGCACGTAGTCGATACCGGCCTGCCCGGGCCATGGCGCCGGATGGGAGATGCCGATGTCCACCTCGACCTTGAAGCGCCCGTCCGCCTGCCGCCGCCAGACGGAAACGAACTGGCCATGCGCGGGCGCGCCACCGCCGCGCGGCTCGCGAATCCAGGGCCCGGTCGACAGGCCCAGCTCGCCGGAGGCCGCCACCTCGACATGCCACGGCCGCCAGTCGAGCACGATCGGCGGCGCCTGGCGAGGCTCCAGCCGCGCACGGGCATTCACCCACGCGCCGCCGCTCACCAGCACGCCGTCCGGTGCGAAGTTGTCGAGGAACGCCGCGCGCATGTCGGTGCGCACCGATTCGGCGGCGAAGGCGGTTTCCGCGCGGGCAAGCTCCTGCACGGCGTCAGGGCCGCCCGCGGTCATGGTCGTGCAGCCGGCAATCAGCGCGGCGGCGAGGATCGGCGCTTTCATGCCGCGATTCTAGAGGCGGCGACGGCGGCGGGTGTGACGAAAGATGCCGCCCTCGCAGGCTCAGAGCACGTAGCGCGCGAGATCCTCGCTGCGTGCGAGGCTGGCGAGCCTCGCGTCGACGTAGGCGGCATCGACCGTGACCGTGCGCAGGTTGCGGCCGGAATCGAACGACACCTCCTCGAGGAGCCGCTCCATCACCGTGTGCAGGCGGCGCGCGCCGATGTTCTCGGTGCGCTCGTTCACCGAGTGCGCGATCTGCGCCAGGCGCCGCACGCCGTCGGGGGTGTACTCCAGCGCGACCCCTTCGGTCGCGAGCAGCGCCTGGTACTGCCGCGTG
>DATMJE010000298.1:0-20685 GCA_035553995.1 Usitatibacter sp.
GCGCGTCGTGAAGTCGGTCTGGCGCTTGGCGGCCGTCACCTGCTCGGGCGCCGATAGCCGCACGGCCTCGAACATCTGCGTCGTGGCCTCGGGCAGCAGTGCCGCCGCGCGTTGCGTATCGCCCGCCTTGAAGGCGGCGACCGCCTCGCGATGCTTCGCGCGCGCCGCCTCGCGCTTTGCGCGCGCCGCGGCGTTGCCGCTCGAGTCCACCTGCTGCGCGCCGGAGGAGCGCTCGATCAGCGTCTCGACCGAGGCGAGCCGGCGTTCGACCTGTGCCGGGTCGGGCGCGGCCGGCTGCTGCGCCAATGCCACGGTCGTCATGCAGGCGGCGGCAGCGGCGAGCGCCATCGCCGAAAGGATCGTCCCCAACTTGTCTCGCGTGCTCACGGTTTGGTCTCCGGCTTCGACGCGGTGAGCGTCGGCGATTCCTTGTTCTTGGAATGGCAAAGGCGGCATTCCGAAACCGGGAATGCGACCTTGCCGTGGCAGACGCCGCATTTGCGGCCCATCATGATCTCGGCCATGCTGATCTGGTTGGCGCCCTTCTGCGGGATGAAGATCGCCGGGTGGCAATTGGAGCAGTCGAGCCACTCCGTGTGCTGCTTGTGGGGGTACACCACGTCGGGCATCGTGCCCTTCACCTCGCGCACGATGTTGAGGTCCATCACGACGGCGTTCGCATCCGGGGCGTTGCGGTCCCAGCGCGGCTGGATCTTTTTCTCTCCGAGCGACTTCACCCAGTTCACGCGATTACCCGCGCCGAGCGGCGGCAGCCCGGTGAACGCCGACAGCGGCGGCTGCAGCGAGAACGTGCCGGCGTTGGTCGGATCGTGGATGCCGTCCTCGGGCGGCGGCGCGTTGCGCTTGCCGGGTGCCGAGAGCAGCCGGTTGAACGAGTTGGGGTCGCGTGCCGCGCTGGATGCGGGTGCCACCGCGACTGCGGTACTCGGCGCCACCACCGGCACCGCAGCCGGTGCAGCCGGGGGTGCCACGACGGCCGCCGGCGGCGATGCCGGTGCGGGTGCCGGCGCCGGCGGCGATGCGGGTGCGGGCGGCGCCGCGGCAGGCGCCGCGACCGGCGTGACGGTCGCCGCCTTCGCAACCTTCGTGTCCTTCGCGTCCTTCGCGGTGGTTTCCTTCTTGTCGTCCTTGCTTGCGGCCACCGCGCCCGGCTTCTCCTTCTGCGCAGCCGCCTTCTCCGCCGCCGGCTTCTCCGCCGCCGCGGCCTTCGGCGCGCCGCCGCCGGCAGCGACCATGTAATCGACCGCGGCCTTCACGTCGTCATCGGAAAGGGAGAGGTTGCCGCCCTTGCCGGGCATGCCGCCCGCGGTGCCCTTGAGCGCGCTGTTGTACAGGGCGGGCAGGCCCTTCTTGATGCGCGGTGCCCACTCCGCCGCCTGGCCGAAGCGCGGTGCGCCGGCAAGTCCCGGTCCGTGGCACAGCGCGCAGGTCTTCTCGAAAGTGGCCTTGCCCTTGTCGTCCGCGAGCGCGGGGCCCGCAAGCACTGCCAGCACGGCAGCCGCTGCGATGATCGTATGGCGCATGGCCGCTCCTATTTCTTCGCTGCGGCAGGCGCGGCCGTCGCGGTGACCGCGCCCGAGGGCGCAGCGAGTTTCTGGGTGGTGCTCTCGTGCACCTGCGTCGGCGTCCCGGGCTTGGCCGAGTGGCACAGGTCGCAGTTGTCGACCGACCACGCGATCTGCCCGTTGTGGCACGCACCGCAATACTGGCCGTCGATGATCTTCACCATGTTGATGTCGTTGCCGCCCGCCTGGAACTTGAAGCCGAGGTCGCTGTGGCAGACCTTGCAGCGGAAGCGCACGCGGTGGAACCAGTGGGGAAAGACCACGGGACGCACGCCGGCGGCGTCGGCGTGGTTGTTGATCACGACGTCGCCGTATTCGGCGCGCGCGTGCGGCCCGGCGATGAGAGCCATGAACGCCGCGATGCCGATGCACGCCGCGAGGGGCAGGCGGCGGGGAATGCGCCTGCGCGACGGATGGTGCGAAACCATTGTTCTGCTCTCCCTCAAAAAAGTCCGAACTGGCGATTCACGCGAAAGTAGATCTGGTGGTCCGTCTTGCCGTCGAGTGTTGCAATCCGCGTGCCAAGGCGAAACTCGAGGCGGCCGATGTCGTACAGCAGGCGGCTTTCGTAGAGCCGCGTGAACTGGTCGTGCGGCGCGGTCACGTCGCCCTGCAGGCGCGACTCGAGCGTCATGTCGTTGAACGTGGCCTGCAGCGCGAAGCGCAGCCGCTGGATGCCGAACAGGCGCAGGTGCTGGTAGGTCGCGGTTCCGGAGCGCAGGGTGGAGGAGCGCTCTTCCTCGTCGCCCTCGAGCTTCTGCCGGATCTGCTGCAGCGTGAGGTTCGCGGTGAAGACCGAGAACACGCCCATCTGCAGGTTGCCGGTGAGCTGCACGTTGAGCAGCCGCAGGTGGTCTTCCCGCCCGCCCTGCGATTTCGAATCCCCCGCGGTCACGGCGAGGAACATGTCGGAGCCGGTGGTGGGGTTCGTGCGCACCGCGACGGAAGCGGAGTTCTGCAGCGTCCGCGTCAGCGGGCGGATGGATTCCTCGTCGACCGCATACGCCTGGTTCACCGAGCCGTGCACGCTCAGCTTCTCGCCGAAATCCCAGCCGTGCGAAAGCTGGTGTCCCGCCTGCGCGACGACGGTGTGCTGGCTGCCGTCCACGCCGCCGGTCTGGTTGTTGGCCGAAAGCGACGTGTTCCATGAATAAAGCGAGTTGCCGAGGGGAATCGGCGGCGGCGAGTAGTGCCCCGCGACCGATTCCGTGCTCACCACGGCCGAGGTGGACTCGGTCTGCACGTCGGCCACCGCGAACGTGCCCACGACCTGCGCCGACTGGCTGACGGCGTAGCTCGCGGCGACGTTGCCGCCGAACGTGCGCGCGAGCGCCGTCTGCCCGGCGCCGTCGAAGCGCGAGTCGGAGGCGCGCAGCCCGCCGGTCACGAAGAGCGGGCTGTCCTCCTCGGGCCGCCAGGTTGCGAACGAGTTGAGCTGCGAGAAGCGCGAGCTGCTGTCGATCGTGCCGAGAAGCTGCGTGCCGCTGAACGACGCGAACGAGTCCACGGTCGCGAGGTCGGTTGGACGCCAGGTGTGGATCACGGACACGCGCCCGATGTCGGTGCCGTCGTTCTGGGCGCTGCGGCGGTTCTGCGAGTACGACGCGGCCATGTCGAGCACCTGTGCCGCGAAGGTGCGCTGCATGGTGCCGTTGATCGAGGTGACGTCGTCGTGGCCGAAGCTGCTCGAGGTGAGCGCGCTGCGCTCGAGGCTCGCCATGTACACCTGGTCGCCCAGCGGCGTGCGGTAGCTCTGGCGCACCGCCGCCATGCGGTTGGTGTAGTCGGCCGTCACCGCCTCGCCGCTCGTGCGGCTGTCGGTCACGTCGACCGTGGCGTTGAAGGGGAAGCGGCTGTTCGGGAAGAGCGACACCGTGCCGCCGCCGGTGAGGTTCGCCGAGCGGTCACCCAGCAGGTGGCCGTTGATGCTGTCGATGCCGTTCTCGCCGTTGCTGTTCTGCTGCGAGCCCACGATGCCGATGTTCGCGCGCACCTGCATGAGCCACGGCTGGCCCACGTAGGTCGCCATGTTGAGGCTCAGGAACTCGAGCGTCTGGTTGAGCTTGTCGCCGCCGTCGAAGCGCGTCATGCGCTGCTCGAGCCCGACATTGCCGCGCCAGCGCAGCGGTGCCACCTGCAGGCGCCGGCCGTCGACCGTGTCGGTCACGAAGAGCGTCATCCAGTCCGAGCGCGAGGCGGGAATCTCTTGTGCGGCGCCTCGCCCGGGGGCCGCGGGGGCGGGCGCAGGCGCGGGCGCCGGGGCCGGCTCCGCCTGTGCCAGGACCCAGGACACGGGATCGGCCGCGGCCGGTGCCGGATTGAACGAACTCTCGGGACGAAGCGCCTCGGCGCCCGCGGGTATTGCGGGCGTGAGCGAAAGCAGGACGCAGGCGAAGCGTGTTTGGCTGTTCAGGGTCCGCGCGTGCCGGGCGCGGCCCACGTGGGCTCCTCGTTCGCCGTCCCGGTGGATGCGGCTTCACCGGGATAGCGCGCCAGCCGCTGGATCGTGGCCTGGCGGCGCAGGTCCGCGACGAAACGCTTCCACGCGGCGTCGGACTGCTCACGCTTGAGCAGCTCGGCGGCGCGCACGCGCACGTCGGGAAAGTCTCGAAGCTTGGCGCTTTGGCGCTCGAGAAGCCGGAAGATCGCGACGCCGTCGAGCACGTCGAGCGATTCGGAGATGTCCCCGGGCTTCATCGAATCGATGTTGTTGTGCAGTGCCTCGCTGAGCATCCCGCGATGGAGGTAGCCCAGGTCGCCGCCCTTGGCGGCGGACGGGTCGCCCGAGTGGATCTTCGCCAGCTCGGCGAAATCGGCGCCCTTGACCAGCCGCTCGTGGATCGAGCGGCCTTCTTCGCGGGCCTCGTCGCGCACCTTCTTCGGCGCGGCGGGGTCCACCTTGAGGAGGATGACGGCGACACGGATGCGTTCCGGCTCGGTGAAGAGCGGGTTGTTCGCGTCGTAGAACGCGCGCACCGCGGCGTCGTCGGGTTCCGGAATCGCGCGCACCTCGCGCTCGATGCCGGCAAGCAGTTGCTGGTTCGTGAGCTCGCGCCGGATCTCGGGCAACGCACGCTCGCGCGTCGCGGCCCAGTTGGGCGAACTGCCGTAGCGCTTCTCGTAGCCGTCGAGGGTGGCCTTGGTCGCCTCCTCGTCCACCGCGATGCCGCGCTTCTCGGCCTCCGCGATGAGCAGCGACTTGTCGACGAGCTCGTCGGCCACCTGGCGCGCCACCTGGTCGATCTGACCTTCAGGCGGCGTGCCGTGATAGAACTTCTGCTTGAGCGCCACGGCCATGGCGCGCTCGAACTCCTCGACGGTGACGACGCGGCCGTTCACCACGGCGATGGAAGGCCGGGTGGCGGCAGCGGCGGTGACCGATTCGGGCGCGGGTGCGCCCGCCACCGCCAGCGGCATGGCGCAGGCGGCGGCGACGAGGAGGACGATACGGCGCAGTTTCATGGTCGCTTCGTTCGTGGGTTACTTGTTGTGGCAGGCGAGGCACACGGCCGAGCCGGTGTTCGCGATGCGCAGGAACGTCTGGCCCGCGGGGACCGAGCCCGTGCCCTGTTCGACGTGCGGGTCATGGCAGCTGCCGCATTCGACCGAAGGACCCTGGCCGCTCGGCGCGCCGAAGTCGCGCGTGTAGAGGATCATGTCCGACTTGTCGCGCGTGCCGGCCGTGCCGCCGCCGGTGTCGACCCACCAGACGCGGTTGCCGTTGATGAGGCCGGTCGAGGGTGCGTTGAAGTCCTTGTCCACGCAGGCGCCGGTGGGCGTCGTCGAGTTCGGGCCGCCGCCGCAGTACTGGATGCCGATCGGGTGGTCGTTGGAGAGGTCCGTGCCGAGCATCGCGAGCGTGTCGACCGCGTTGGTCATCTTGCCCGTCGCATCGACGCGCGCGCCGGTCCACGTATAGGCGAGGCCGTTGGCGCCGCCGCCGGTGACGTCATAGCCGCCGGAGCCCGGTGCGTTGATGATGTTGTCCATCGCCTGCGTGCCGTCGTGGCACGAGAGGCACGCGAGCGAGATCGAGCCCACGTTGAGGATCTTGCCGTCGATGGTCGAGGAGTTGAGCGTGGCGTACGTCGTGTAGCCCGCGCCCGAGGGCAGCTTCTTGTTCCACAGCGGCACCGGTGCGCTGGTGTCCGCCGCGTGGGGCGTGTGGCAGAAGACGCACAGCTCGTCGGTGCCGGCGGTGACCTTGTTCGAGCCGGTGCCCGTGGGGCTGAGGTTGTGCTTCGTGTTGGCGATGCCGGCATGCGCTGGTATTGCCATCAGCAGCGCGACGGATGCGACCGATGCGACTGCGGCGAACAGCTTTTTCATTTTAGGACTCCCATCTCTATTGGCTCGGGTGATCGTCATCTCGGCCGCTGCCAAGACTTGGTGACGCACGCTGCAGCAAACATGCCATTGCAAGATCGGGGCCAGACATGATTTACCTCATGCGCAGCGCCCCCGAAACGCTCCGGGAGGCTCCCACTTCCCATGCCAGAGAAGGCCGTTTCCCGGAAACAGGAAATCTTCGGGCTCACTTGGCGGCTCCCGCAGCCTTCGCGGCCTTCGCCGGCGGCGCGAGGAATCCCTGCGATTCCTGCAGCGCGTAGGGACGAAACACCTCGACCTTGCGGAACCACTGGTCGACCATGTAGACGCGGCCGTCCTCGTCCACGTAGATGCCCGAGGGCAGCATGTACTTGCCGGGGCCGTCGCGTTCGCTGCGCTCGCCGACGAACAGCAGCAGGTCGCCGTCGGCGTTGAAGACCTGGAAGTTGCCGAACGCGGAGTCCACGACGTAGACGTTGCCCTCGCGATCGGTCGCGATCTCCTTCGGCCGCGCGAACTGCCCGTACTGCTTGCCCACCGCGCCGAACGCCTTCACGAACTGGCCGTCGCGCGTGAACACCTGGATGCGGAAGTTGCCGCCGTCGACCACGTAGAGCTGCCCGCCCTTGCCGATCGCGACGTCGCGCGGCAGGTTGAGCTCGCCCGGTCCCGCGCCCCGCTTGCCGATGTCGAAGAGGTGGTTGCCGGTCTTCGGGTCGAAGACGCGGATGCGGTGGTTCTCGGAGCTGACACCGCCGATGTCCACCACGTAGAGCCGCTCGCCGGCGGCGTCCACCGTGACGCTCGAGAGGCGATCGAACCACTTGGCGCCGCCGATGGTGCGGACGTACTTGCCGTCGGCGTCGAACACCTTCACGTCGCGCGCGGTGGCGTCGGCCACGTAGAGGCGCCCTTCGTGGTCGACGTCGATGCCGAGCGGCTTCACGATGCGCCCGGGCTCGTCCTCGCCCACGTGGTAATACTTCTGCTTCTGGAAATCGAACACCTTGATGAAGCGCTCGGCCGAGTCGGAGACGAAGACACGCCCCTTGTGCACCGCGACCGCGTAGGGCTTGCCCAGCACCTCGGAGCGCTTGCCTTCGCCGGTGACGATGCGGCGCAGGTCGCTGCCCGCCTCTTCGGCCGTGACATCCGCGCTGCCGTAGATCGTGCGTTCGTAGATGAAGCGCGGGTCATCCGGCGGCGAGGGGAAAACGAGCTGCGCGGGCTTGGGCGCGGGCGGTGGCGGCGCGCTGGCGCAACCGGCGAGGATCGCGAGCGCAAAGGCGGCCACGAAGATGGAGCACCGAGATTTCATGACCGCCTTCCCTTTCATCGCGTCACTTCGCCGCCGCGACCATGTAATCGATCGCCGCCTTGATATCCTCGTCCTTCAGGTCGGCGTTGCCGGCCCGCGGAGGCATGGCGCCCTTGCCCTTGTTGACCGAGTTGAACAGCGCATCCTTGCCCTGCGCGATGCGCGGTCCCCAGGCGGCCTTGTCGCCGTACTTCGGCGCGTTCGCGACACCCGACGCATGGCAGACCGTGCAGACCTTGTCGTATGTGTCCTTGCCATCGGCCGCGGACGCCATGCCCGAGGCGAGTGCCACGGCCGTAACCGCTGCGAGCGCCGCGGCCTTGCTTGCGAAATTCATCGGAATGCTCTCCTTGTCGATGCGAAGTTGAAGATCGTGTTGCCCTGACGCCTCAGCAAGCGCCATGCCACGGCTCGCCCGATTGGTCCGCTTCTTGCTGAACCCGGTCATCCACAACGCATACGGAATCCGTCCTCCATGAACCTGCTTCACCGTTCCGCCGCACCCGCCCTCGCCGCCGCGATCGTGGTCCTCGTGGCCGGCGCGCTCCTCATCGCGACGAACGCATCCGCGGGCGACCGTATACGTGCGACCGGCAACGGCAAGGTCGACCCCGCGGCGCTGTATCACAACTACTGCTCCGTCTGTCATGGAGACCATGGCGATGGCAACAGCCGCGCGAAGGGCAGCCTCAACCCGCCGCCGGCCAACTTCCTGGACCCGAAGCTGCAGGGCAAGCTCACGCGCGAATACATCGGCGCGATCATCCGCGGCGGGAAACCGAAGACGGCGATGGTCAGCTACACCACGCAGCTCAACGACGGCGAGATCGATGCGCTCGCAGCCTATGTGCGCGCGACCTTCGTCGATCACGCCGGCGACGAGCAGCTCGTGCGCGGACGCACGCTCTACGGACACTTCTGCGTGAGCTGCCACGGCGTGACCGGCGCGGGTGTGGCCAACGCCGTGCCGGCGGGGCAGCCGCAGCCGCGGGACTTCACCAACGAGGCCGTGCGCAAGGAGCTCACTCGCGACCGCCTCGTCTCTGCCGTCGCCATCGGCCGCAAGGGCACGGCAATGAACGGCTTCGCGGGACAGCTCCAGCCGCAGGACATCGAGGCCGTGGTGGACTACGTGCAGAAGACGCTCATGACCTCGCAGGGCGGCAACATCTCCGGCACGTCCGCCTACGGCGGCCAGGAGCGCCGCAAGTGAAGGCATTCGTCGCGGCCGCGGCGCTGCTCCTCGCCGTGGGCCACGCCAGCGCCGACGCGCTCTCCGAGCGCGGCCGCGCCGTCTACAATTTCCGCTGCTATTTCTGCCATGGCTATTCCGGCGACGGCAAGACGCTCGCCGCCACGTACATGGAGAAGAAGCCGCGCGACTTCCAGTCGGCGAAAGCCAGCGAGTTTCCGGTAACGCGCATCGTGGCCGCCGTGCGCGACGGCGTTCCGGGCACGCCCATGAAGGGCTTCCGCGGCATCCTCGACGACGCCGACATCGCTGCGGTCGCCGCGTTCGTGCGTTCCGAATTCCTGGAGAAGCGCGCGCCCAACACGCGCTATCACACGCCCGAGAACGGCTGGCCGAACCACGAGCGCTATGCGGTGGCGTTTCCGTTCGCGCGCGGCGACATCGCGCTCGATGCCGACGTGAGCAAGCTCACCGCGGCGCAGAAGCGCGGCCGCGAGCTATTCGTGGGCACCTGCATCACATGCCACGATCGTGCACGAGTGCTCGAGCAGGGGCCTGCGTGGGAACGGGCTGCCCGTTGAGCAGGTAGCCGATCAGGTCGCGCACGGGCCGGATCGATTCCCCGAAAGGCAGGGTGCCGGCCCCGCGGAAGAAGAGCCCGCGCTCCACGTCGCCGGCCAGTGCGGCGGCGAGGTGGTGATCGATGCAGAACTGGCCGATCTTCGGCATGCCGTCGCGCAGCCCGCAAGTGGCGAGGCAGTCGAACGCGAGCGTGCACTGCGCGCGTCCCTTCGCACGGCGTTGCAGCGCGGGGAGCTTCTCGAGGTATTTCTCGAGCCAGGGGGTCTTCACGGCACGCGCGGGCAGCCCCGCCACGCTCATGAAGGTCACGATGTCCTCGCTCTTCGCGCGCGCGAGCACTTCCTTGAAGTTCGGATGCGCATCGCATTCCTCGGTCACGGCGAAGGCGGTGCCGAGCTGCACGCCGGAGGCTCCGAGTGCCAACAGCTCGCGCACCTGCGCCGGCGAGGAAATGCCGCCCGCGACGATGAGCGGGATGCGCCCCTCGATTCCCATCTCGCGGAATAGGGAATGCGTTTCTTCCAGCACGCGGGAAAACTCGAAGCGCGGCTCGTCCAGGTCCTCGATCCTCGCCGCGCCGAGGTGGCCGGCCGCAAGCCGCGGGTTCTCGATCACGATCGCATCGGGCAGGCGTGCCTTGCGTTGCCATTTGCGCACCAGCACCGCGATGCCGCGCGAATCGGAGAGGATGGGTATCAACGCCACGTCGGGCCAGTTGCTCACGAGGTCGGGAAGGTCGAGCGGAAGGCCCGCGCCCACCACGATCGCCTGCGTGCCCGCTTCGCACGCGGTGCGCACGTAGCTCGCATATTCGGATACGGCGCGCATGACATTGACCGCGACGATGCCGCGGCCGGCCGCGAGCGCGAGCGCCGCTCGCACCTCCCGGTCCAGCGCGGTCACGTTGGCGCGGTCGATGAGGGGCTTGGCGCGCGAGTGGCGCGTCTCCTCCATGAGGTCCGGATGGTGGCGGCGCAGGTCCACGCTGGAGATGGTGCCCACCGCGCCGGCGGCCGCGACGCTGCCCGCGAGCCGATGGGCGGACACGCCCACGCCCATGCCGCCCTGCACGATGGGCAGCACCGCGCGATCGCGGATGCGCAGCAGCGGCAGGTCGGTAGTGATCGGCGGAATGTCCAAGTGCGTGCAGCATGCGGCAAGTCATGTGGCGCACCGTTGCGCCCGATCAAGGTTCGCGCCGGGGAAGCCCCGACAATCGCTCACGAACATCACGACCCCCGGCATGGACACGATCACTCAACGCATCGACGCGATCACGGGCATTCCGCCCGCCTATCGCGGACAGGAACTTCCCGCGCCCCGCGCGGTGAAGATCGAGCTCACCTCCAACTGCAACTACCGCTGCGGCTTCTGCGCGCACCGGCTGCGCATGAAGCAGCGCGACGACATGGATCCCAAGCTCTACCGGCGCCTCGTGGACGAGATGCACGCCGCGGGCGTCGAGGAGCTCGGCCTCTTCTTCATCGGCGAGTCGTTCCTCTGCGACTGGCTTCCCGACGCGATCCGCTACGCCAAGCAGCGCGGCATCTCCTATGTCTTCCTCACCACCAACGGTTCGCTCGCGACTCCCGTGAAGGTGAAGGAATGCATGCAGGCCGGGCTGGACTCGCTCAAGTTCTCGATGAACTACGCGGACACGGACCAGTTCGCCGAGATCGCGAACGTGAAGCCGAAGCTGTGGCGCACCTCCGTCGAGAACCTCAAGGCCGCACGCCGCGTGCGCGACGAGGGCTCATACCCCTGCAAGATCTACGCGTCGAGCATCCAGTACGACGGCGAGCAGCACGAGCGCATGCTCGCGCTGGTGGAGGAGATCCGCCCGCACCTGGACGAGCACTACTGGCTGCCGCTCTACTCGATGGGCAGCCTCGCGACGCGCCGCGAGGAGGAGCTCGGCTACCGCCCGATCGCCGGCAACCAGGGACGGCTCGGCAACCTGCGCGAGCCCCTGCCCTGCTGGTCCGCGTTCACCGAGGGCCACATCACGCACGACGGCAAGCTTTCCGCCTGCTGCTTCGATGCCGGCGACAAGTGGACGATGGCCGATCTCACGCAGGTGCCGTTCATGGAAGGCTGGAACAGCGCCGCCTTCCAGGCGTTGCGGGCGGCGCACCTTCGCAAGGATGTGAGCGGGACGATATGCGAGGACTGCGTCGCGTATCGCTAGGCCGTTTCTTCGTGACTGGGCGATGGCACCTGCCACATCGGCGCCATCACCCGCTTGCATCCGGCGCCGTCAGCCAACGCGCTTGAGCGACCCCACCCGATTGTCGAACCGGTGCAGGTCGGGATACTCACCCTCCCGGAAGACGCGGCACACGCCCTCGTAGCCCGGCCGGGTGCAGACCTGCCAGGTGCCCTCGTGGATCACCATGCTCGAGGCCTGCTGGTCGAAGCCGCGGTCGGCGAGCACTTCGGCATCGCGCCGGATGGGCAGGCGGCGTCCCTGGAAGGCGGGCCCGTCGAAGAGCTCCACGACGGCGCCGTTTTCCCCATGGCGGCCTTCGCGCCAGCGGCCTTCCTCGCCGTAGCGCCGGTTATCGGCGTAGCTGCTCACCTCGCGCGCCGACTCGATGCGGTGGTTGAGGCGCTGGTCGAGGGCGGGATAGTCGCCGCGTTCGAGCGTGGCGCATTCTCCCTGGAAGTTGGGCTGCGTGCAGACTTCCCAGCGGCCGGAGCGCACCTGCACGCTCGAGATCTGGTCCTGGAAGCCGCGGCTGGAAAGGCTGGTCTCGTCGCCACGCAACGTGAGCGCATTGCCGCTGAAGTTGGGTTGCTTGAAGACGGTCATCTCCGCGGCCGAGGCCGCGCCTGCCGCGAGCGTTGCGGCGAGGATGGTCAATCGCAGGGCTTTCGCTTTCATGGTTTCACCTCCTGTCCCCCTTTGACGCGCAGGAGCATGAAACCGTTTACAACCGAGAAGATCACCTCGTGCGACAGGCGCCACAAGGACGTAGGCTGCATCCGACGCGTCGCCGGATGGCGTCAGGCGTCGCGCCCGACTCCCACGATGTTGTAGCCGCAGTCGACGTGGCTGATCTCGCCGGTGACCCCGCTCGCGAGGTCGCTGCAGAGAAAGGCGGCCACATTGCCCACCTCCTCCGTCGTCACGTTGCGATGCAGCGGCGCGTTGCGCGCGACGCACGCGAGCAGCTTGCCGAAATCGCCCACGCCGGAAGCGGCCAGCGTGCGGATCGGGCCGGCGGAGATGCCGTTCACGCGGATGCCCTTGGGCCCGAGGCTGTACGCGAGGTAGCGCACGCACGCCTCGAGGCTCGACTTGGCGAGGCCCATCACGTTGTAGTTCGGCAACGCGCGCACCGCGCCGAGATACGAAAGCGTCACGACGGAGGCGGAGCGCCCCTCCATCATCGGCAGCCCCGCCTTCGCGAGCGCGGCCAGGCTGTAGCTGCTCACGTCGTGCGCGATGCGGAAGCTCTCGCGGGTGACCGTCTCGTGGAAATCGCCGGCCAGCGCCTCGCGCGGCGCGAAGGCGATCGCGTGCACGATGCCGTCGAGGCCGTCCCAGCGCTGCCGCAGCGAGGCGAAAAGCGCGTCCACCTGCGTATCGTCGGAGACGTCGCAGGGCAGCAGGATGTCGCTCTCGAATTCGGGGAGCAGCTTCGCGACGCGCTCGCGTACGGCTTCGCCCTGGTAGGTGAAGGCCAGGTCGGCGCCTTCGCGATGCATCGCGCGCGCCACGCCATGGGCGATCGAACGGGTGCTGAGCAGCCCCGTGACGAGGATCTTCTTTCCGGCGAGGAATCCGGGCCGGAGGGCCCGGCTCACGCTTCGAGCAGGGCGTTACGCAGCGCCTCGTGGTTGCGGATGCGGACGTGGCGCCCGTCGATGGCGATCCACTCCTGCGCGTCGAAGAACGAAAGCGTGCGGCTCACCGTCTCGAACGTGAGCCCCAGGTAGCTGCCGATCTCCTTGCGCGTGAGGCACAGGTCGAACTCGTTGGGCGAGTAGCCGCGCGAGGCCCAGCGTTCGGCAAGGTCGAGCAGGAAGCCCGCGACGCGCTGGCGTGCGGACATCGCGCCCAACGCGACGATGCGATCGCCCGCCTCGGCGATCTGTTCCGAGAGGAGCTGGCGGAAATGGGTCGCGATCGAGGCGCGGCCGTTCATGAGCCGCTCGGCGCGATCCGTCGGGATCTCGCAGACCTCGCAGCCGTTGAGCGCCACGGCTTCGGTCGGATGGGTGCCGCTGGCGATCGCGTCGAGGCCGAGCACGTCGCCCATGATGTGGAAGCCGAGGATGCGCTGGTCGCCGTTGGGCATCAGCGCGCACGTCTTGAGGAATCCCGCGCGCACGGCGTAGAGCGAGTTGAGCGGCGTTCCCTTGGTGAAGAGCTTCTCCCCCGGACGCAGGCGGCGGCGCTGGACGAGCGGCACGTGGGTCGCGGGCGCGGTATCGGTCCCCACGCTGGAGAAACAGAACTTGCGCAGCGCGCACGCGGCGCATGCTACATGGCTTCGGGCGGGCTGGATCATCGTTGTTCTCGCAAATGGGTCCAAGGGCCCCATCATGCGTTCCACCAGCCCCCTCCTGTTGACCTTGGTCAAATCATATGCGCGAGCGCACATCGTCCGCGTCCGCAGCGCCTGCCTGGAGGCGGCTCAGGAGCGCCGCAGCTCGAAGTGCGTGAAAAGGCGCTCGATCGCCTCGAGCACGTCCGCCGGGAGCGGCTGCATCGGCTCCTCGGTGAGATCGGGATTGCGGCAGCCGCCCGGCCTGAATTCCTGCAGCGCGAAGTTGCGCACGCCACGGCGTGCAAGGCCGTTGGCGATCTCGAGCAGCGCATCGGGCGCGAAGAGGCTCGAGTGCCAGGTGAGGCGCACCTCGTGCTCGACGCCGGAATCGAGCAGGATCTGCAGGCTTTCGTCCGCCGCTTCGCCGCCGAGGCTGCGTCCGGTCACGCGCACGTAATCGTCGAAGCGCGCCTTCACGTCGAACCCGACCCAGTCGAGGAGAGGGAGCACGGCCGCGAGGCGCCGCGGATAGATGCCCGCGGTGTGCAGGCCAACCTTGTAACCCATGTCGTGCACGCGCTCGACCAGGGCGCCGAGCGCGGCATGCAGCGTCGGCTCGCCGCCGCTCAGCACCACGGCCTCGAGCTCGCCGCGGCGCTTCTCGAGGAAGCGCTCGACGCGGCTCCACGGCAGTGTCGAGGCGAGGTGGCGCGGCTGCAGCGAGGGGTTGTGGCAGTAGGCGCAGCGCCACGGGCAGCCCTGCAGGAAGATGACGGCCGCCGGCACGCCGCCCGGATAGTCGGTGGTCGACAGTGGCACGAGGCTGCCGATGTCGATCATGCGGTCGGAACTGGAGACGTCACGGCTTGCGGGTTCGACGAGGTCGCGCGTTCATGAAAGCGAATTGGGCCCAACGTGATCTTCGTCCATGCGCGCCATGGCGGGTTTGCGTTTTGACAACAACCATCGATCCGGTCCCGTTTCCCGATATCGGGAAGGCCGCCGGCGAATTCGCGCCAACGGGAAGCGAGCGCGGGATTTTCACGCGCGTTTCCCGGGACTTGCGTGCGATCCCCGTGCGGCACGCTTCCTGCACGGCTTGGGCAAACCCATCCGCGACGCATCCCATGGCCCTGTACGCCCTCGGACTCAACCACCGCACCGCCCCGATCGAAGTGCGCGAAGCGGTGGCGTTCACGCCGGAAGCGCAGCGCGCCGCGCTGGCCCCGCTCAAGCGCGAATCGGGCGCGGACGAGGTGGTGCTGGTGTCGACCTGCAACCGCTCGGAGATCTACCTGCGCGGCGATGGCCAGGACACGATGGAGCGCGCGACGCGATGGCTGCACGGGCATGCGCCCGCGCGCGTGAGCGACCTGTCGACGCATCTCTACCGGCATGCGGACGACGCGGCCGCCCGGCACGCGATGCGCGTCGCATGCGGGCTCGATTCGATGGTGCTCGGGGAGCCGCAGATCCTCGGGCAGGTGAAGAATGCTGTGCGCCTTGCGACCGAGGTGGGCACGCTCGGAGGCCCCCTCGATCGCCTTTTTCAACAGGCGTTTGCAGTTGCGAAGCAGGTGCGCGCGCAGACCGCGATCGGCGAGAGCTCGGTCAGCATGGGTGCCGCGGCCGTCGACTTCGCACGCCAGCTCTTCGGCGACCTTTCGCGGGTAAAGCTGCTCCTCATCGGTGCGGGCGAGATGATCGAGCTCGTCGCGGCGCATTTCGCCGCGCAGTCGCCGCTCGAGATCGCCGTGGCCAACCGCACGCTCGAGCGCGGCCAGGTGCTCGCGGCGCGCATCGGCGCGCGCGCGATGTCGCTCGCGGAAGTGCCCGCGCACATCCACGAATTCGACGCGGTGGTGAGCTGCACCGCGAGCACCCTGCCGATCATCGGCAAGGGGATGGTCGAGCGCGCGCTGCGGCAGCGGCGGCGCAAGCCCATGTACCTGGTGGACCTCGCCGTTCCGCGCGACATCGAGCCCGAGGTCGGCGAGCTCGACGATGTCTACCTGCAGACGCTCGATTCCCTGGGGCGCGTGATCCAGGACAACACCCGCAAGCGCGCCGGTGCGGTCGGCGCCGCCGATGCGATCATCGATGCGCGCGTGCGCGAATTCGCCGACTGGCTCGGTGGCCGCGCCGCGGTGCCGGTGATTCGCGAGCTTCGCAGCCGCGCCGAGCACGACCGCCAGATCGAGCTCGCCCGCGCGCGCCAGCGCCTCGCCCGCGGCGACGATCCGCTCGCCGTGATCGAAGCGCTTTCCGCCGGCCTCACCAACAAGCTCCTCCACCCGCCGATGCAGGCGCTCAAGCGCGCCCAGGGCGAGGGCCGCGAACGCCTCGTGCGAACGCTTTCGGACATCTACACCGAGCAGGACTGAAACCGGGCCGTCGTCCCGCCTGCGCTACGCGCGGCCGGAATCGCGGTGCGCCTCGCCCCGGTATTCGAGCAGCGCCGCCCTCGCGCGGTCGAACTCTTCATGCAGCCGCCGGATGAGGCCCGGGGCGAGCCACATGCCGCCATTGGCCGCCGCCTGCTCCAGCTCGCGGCACGCTTCGGCCACGCGGGTGGCGCCACAGGCGAGCGCCGTGGAGGCCATGCGATGCGCCGCCTGCCCGAGGCCCACGTTGTCGCCGTTGGCGGCGAAAGCCTCGAGCGAGGCCACGCCGGCCGGGATGTCCGCGATGAAGTGATCGGTGACCTCGGCCAGCAGCACACCGTTTTCCCCGGAGACCTCGCGCAGGTTGTCGAGCTGCCCCTGGTCGAGCGTGGGGCGCACGGAGTGCACGCCGCCCCGGGCCGCCGCCTTCTTCGCCTCGGGCACGTGCTGCAGTGCAACGGAGAGCCCGTTGATGTCGATCGGCTTGCTGAGGTAGCTGTCCATGCCGGCCGCCAGGAAGCGCTCGCGGTCGCCGCGCAGCGCATTCGCGGTCATCGCGATGATGCGCGGGCGCCGGTCCCGCGGATGGCGCTCGATGATGCGGCGCGTGGCCTCGAGGCCGTCCATGTCGGGCATCTGGATGTCCATCAGCACCACGTCGTAATCCTGGCGCTCGAGCGCATCGAGGACCTCGTGCCCGTTGGCGGCGACGTCGGCGATGTAGCCCAGGTGCGCGAGCATGCGCAGCACCACCTTCTGGTTCACGACGTTGTCCTCGGCCACGAGGATCTTGAGCGGCAGCGCTTCCGCCAGCCGCGGCACGCCGGCGGACGCCTGCGCCCCCTGCGCCGCCTGCGCCGCCACGCCGCCCACGAGCGACATCAGCGTGTCGAAGAGCTGCGACAGCTTGATCGGCTTGTGCAGGTGGGCCGCGAAGAGCGCTTCCTCGGGCGTGCCGGAGCGCTGCCGCTGGCCCATGGAGCTCAGCAGCACCAGCGGCAGGGATTTCTCGTCGCGGGTCTGCCGGATGGTACGCGCGAGCTGCACGCCGTCCATGTGCGGCATGCTCATGTCGAGGATGGCGAGGTCCAGCGCGTGTCCATGCCGGACCAGGTCGAGCGCTTCCTGCGGGGAAGCGACCGCCTGCGGCAGCATTCCCCACTTGAGCGCGTGCTTCACCAGCACGCGGCGGTTGGTGGTGTTGTCGTCCACGATGAGGACGCGCTTGCCGGCGAGCGCGGGCTGGTCGTTCAGGTAGGGCTGGGCGAGCGCTTCGCCCCGCGTGGCGAGGATGGTGAAGTGGAAGGTGGAGCCGTGCCCGGGAGAGCTTTCCACCCAGATGCGCCCGCCCATGATCTCGCACAGCCGCTTGCTGATCACCAGGCCCAGCCCCGTGCCGCCGTACTCGCGCGTGGTGGAGGCGTCCACCTGGGAGAACGGCTTGAAGAGCTTGCCCAGCTCGTCCTCGGAGATGCCGATGCCGGTGTCGCTCACGGAGAAATGCAGCTCGCAGGCGGAGGGGCCCGACGGCACCGCTTCCACGTTCACCACCACCTCGCCGCGGCGCGTGAACTTGACGGCGTTGCTGAGGATGTTGACCAGCACCTGCCGCAGGCGCGTGCCGTCGCTCACGACGACCGGTGGCACGCTGTCCTCCACCAGGTACGCGAGATTGATGTCCTTCTCCGCCGCGGTGCCGGCGACCAGGTCCAGCGAGGCCTCGATCGCACGGCGCACGTCGAACGGATGGATGTCGAGCTCGAGGTTGCCGAGCTCGATCTTGGTGAAGTCGAGGATCTCGTTGATCACCGTGAGCAGCGCGTCGCCCGAGGAGCGGATGGTCTCGACGAAGTCGCGCTGCTCGTCGCCGAGCTCGGTGTGCAGCAGCAGGCTCGTCATGCCGATGATCGCGTTCAGCGGCGTGCGGATCTCGTGGCTCATGTTCGCGAGGAACATGCTCTTCGCCTGCACGGCGACCTCCGCCGCCTGCTTGGCCGCGCGCAGCATCTCGGACTGGCGCTTCTGCTGCGTGACGTCGCGCAGGATCGCGGTGTAGATCACGCTATGCCCGCCGCCCAGGCGCGAGATCGAGGCCTCGGCGGGAAACTCGGTGCCGTCCTTGCGGCGCCCGGCGATCTCGCTGCGCTCGGCCATGCGGCGCGCGGGCGTGGGCGAGCGGCGGAAATCGTCCACGTGCGCGGCGTGGGCGGGCCGCGCCACGCCGGGCAGCAGCATCTCCAGCGGCTGCCCGATCGCCTCCTCGGCGGTGAAGCCGAAGATGCGCTCGGCGCCCTTGTTGAACAGGATGATGCGCTGCCGCTCGTCGATGGAGATGATGGCATCGTCGGCGATGTCGAGGATGCCGGCGAGTTGCGCTTGCGAGATCTGGTTGTCCATCGCGGGGCCCGAAGTTACCGCTGTCATTCTACGGGATCGCCGAACCCACAACCGCGGGGCGTACGGTTTGACATGGCTCAAGAACGCGCAGGATAGGCAGGATAAAGTGGCGCATGACCTCGATCAGCCGCCGCCTGCCGGTGTTTTCGATGCGGGCGCGGCTGCTCGTGGTGGTCCTTGCCGTGGCGGCGACCGCAGGCAGCGCGATGCTCGCGTGGGCGGCGCAGGCGCAGCGCGAGGCCGCCATCGCACAGGCACGCGACTTCGCGCAAAGCGTGAACCAGGTCACGATCGTGGGCCTCACGGCCATGATGATCACGGGCATGGCCGCGCAACGCAACGTGTTCCTCAGCCAGATCGAGCACGCCAACAGCGTGGACTCGCTGCACGTCGTGCGCAGCCCCGCGGTGGTCGCGCAATACGGTCCGGGCAGTCCCAACGAGCGTGCCGGCGACGATCTGGAGCGGCGGGCGCTCGCGTACGGCGCGCCGGTCTTCGAAGTGCGCCAGGCGCACGGCCACGAGGTGCTGAAGGCGGTCATGCCGGCGATCGCCAGCCACGACTTCCTCGGCAGGAACTGCCTCGGCTGCCACAACGTGCCCGAGGGCACGGTCCTCGGCGCCGTGTCGCTCGAGATCGACCTGGAACACGCCAATGCCGTCGTGGCGCAATTCCGCTTCGGCCTCGCCGGCGTGGCGCTGCTGCTCTTCGTGGTGATCGCGCTGCTCACCTGGCTGGCGCTCGGCCGCTGGCTCGCCCGGCCCCTGCAGGCGCTCGCCGACAACCTGGACGACATCGCCCGCGGGGACACCAAGCTCGCGCATCGGCTGCCCGCCTCCGGCCGCGACGAGATCGCAAGCGCCAGCGCCGCATTCAACCGCGTGCTGGAGAAGGCGACGCAGCTGCTGCGCTCGGAGCGCATCGCGTCGGACGTGTTCGAGCACGCGCTGGAGGGCATGCTCGTCGCCGGGCGGGACGGACTCATCATCAAGGTGAATCCCGCCTTCACCAGTACCACGGGCTACAGCGCCGAAGAAGCGATCGGGCGCAACCCGAGCATGCTGCAGTCCGGACGGCAGGACGCGGCGTTCTACCGCCGCTTCTGGCACGCGCTCAATACGCGGGGCCAGTGGCAGGGCGAGATCTGGAACCGGCGCAAGAACGGCGAGGTTTATCCGGAATGGCTCAACATCATCGCCGTGCACGACGAAATGGGCCTGGTCGAGCACTACGTGGCGATCTTCAGCGACATCACCGAGCGCAAGCGCCAGGAAGCGCTGATCACGTACCAGGCGCATCACGACGCGCTCACGGGGCTGCCCAATCGCACCCTCTTTCGCGACCGCGTGGAGCAGGCCCTTTCCATCTCCCGGCGCCATGATCACCAGGATGCGGCGGTGATGTTCCTCGATCTCGACCGCTTCAAGCAGGTGAACGACAGCTTCGGCCACGACGTGGGCGACCTGTTGCTGAGGGAGGTGGCGCGGCGGCTGCGCGCGGCGGTGCGGGAGTCCGATACGGTCGCGCGGCTGGGCGGCGACGAGTTCACCGTGCTGCTGCCCGAGCTGGCGGGTGCCGAAGGTGCCGCGTCGGTGGCCGACAAGATCCTCGAGGCCACGCGTGAGCCCTGCCACATCGCCGGCCACGACATCTTCATCACGACGAGCATCGGCATCGCCCTCTACCCGCGCGACGGCAACGACGTCGATTCGCTCATGAAGACGGCCGACGCGGCGATGTACCAGGTGAAGGCGCGCGGCCGCGCGGGCTATTCGATGTACGAGGGGCGCGGCGCTGCGCGCGGCAGGTCCTCCCTCACGGACGATCCGCGAGAAGCGTCTCGATGTCGTTGAGGACCACCTGCGGATGCAGGAAGGTCGAGGTGTAGATCTCGCGCACGTCCCCTGCCCGGTCGATCAGGAACACCTTGAGGACATGCGACAGCTCGCGGCGCGGGGCGCCACCCGTGCGGTCGACCACGACCCGCACGTCCTGGCCGAACCCCTCCACCAGCGGCATCAGCTCGCGCGCCGACCGCGTGGTGAGGAAATACCAGCGCAGCCCGCCGGGATGCTCGTCCGCGCGGCTGCCCGCGTAACGGCGCATCGCGCCCGGCGTGTCCCGGGCGGGATCGAACGAGAGCGTCACGAACCGCACCTGCCCATCGAGGCGGCGGTCGGCCGCGATCGCTTCGCGCAGCGCATCGAACACGCGGTAGGCGAGCGGGCATCCTTCCGGATCCACGCACGTCGTGTAGATGAAGCCCAGCAGCGTGATGGCGCCGCGCGTATAGCGCGACAGCGGTTGCGTGCGGCCATCGAGGCCGACGACGCGCCCTTCCGGCGCGCGCATGATCCGCTGCAGCACGTACGTGCCCGGCGCGGGCGGCACATAGTCGAGC
>DATMJE010000299.1:0-8579 GCA_035553995.1 Usitatibacter sp.
CTGGTGCCCAGAAGAGGACTCGAACCTCCACGGTGTTACCCGCCAGTACCTGAAACTGGTGCGTCTACCAATTCCGCCATCTGGGCGCGGAAAACAAGAAATCATACGCGATGAGCCGAAGATTGTCGAGCAAAACCAAGGGCCTGGAAGGCTACGCAACCGAGATCCCGACGCGCGAGCGCATCCTCGAGGCCATTGCCGAGGAAGGCCCGGTCGAGGAAGCACGGGTGCGGGAGGCGCTGGAGATCACCCCGGACCAGGGTGAGGGCTTCGAGCGGCGCCTGGCCGCCATGGAGCGCGATGGCCAGGTGGTCCGCAACCGCCGCGGCCTGCTGATCGTCGCCGACAAGGCGGGCCTCATCCGCGGCAAGGTGATCGGCCACGCGGACGGCTTCGGCTTCCTCAAGCCCGAGGACGGCAGCGACGACCTCTTCCTCTCGCCCAAGCAGATGCACAAGGTGCTGCACGGCGACGTGGTGCTCGCGCGCGTGGTGGGCGTGGACCGCCGCGGGCGCCTCGAGGGCGGCATCATCGAGGTGCTCGAGCGCGCCAACCGCAAGATCGTGGGGCGCCTCTATATCGAGCACGGTGTCGCCTTCGTCGTGGCCGAGAACAAGCGCATCAACCAGGACGTCCTGATCCAGCCCGAGGCGCTCGGCGGCGCGAAGGAAGGGCAGGTCGTCGTGGCCGAGATCCTCGAGCAGCCCAGCAAGCACGCCGAGCCCATCGGCCGCGTGATCGAGGTGCTCGGCAACTATGCCGACCCCGGCATGGAGATCGAGATCGCGCTGCGCAAGCACGACCTGCCGCACGAGTTCTCGCCGCAGGCGCTCGCGCACGCGCGCAAGCTGCCGACGACCGTCGCGGCGAAGGACATCAAGGGCCGGCGCGACCTGCGCGAGCTCGCCTTCGTCACCATCGACGGCGAGACCGCGCGCGACTTCGACGACGCGGTCTACTGCGAGCCGATGAAGGCGAAGAAGGGCGGGCCGAAGGGCTTCCGCCTGTGGGTCGCGATCGCCGACGTGAGCCATTACGTGAAGCCCGCCGATCCGCTCGATCTCGAGGCTTACGAACGCGGCAACTCCGTCTACTTCCCGCGGCGCGTGATCCCGATGCTGCCCGAGGAGCTCTCGAACGAGCTCTGCTCGCTCAAGCCCGACGTCGACCGCCTGGTGATGGTGTGCGAGATGGAGGTGAGCGCGGGAGGCGTGGTGCGTCATTATGAGTTCTACAACGGCGTGATCCATTCCCATGCGCGCCTCACGTACACGCGCGTGGCGGCGCTGGTCGAGGGCCAGGAGCCCGATCCGCCCATCGCGCAGGACGTGGTGCCGAACATCGAGAACCTGTACGCGGTTTTCAAGGCGTTGCTCGGTGCGCGGCAGAAGCGCGGCGCGATCGACTTCGATTCCGCCGAGACGCGCATGATCTTCGACGACAACGGCAAGATCGAGCGCATCGTCCGCGTGGAGCGCAACGACGCGCATCGCCTCATCGAGGAGTGCATGCTCGCGGCGAACGTGTGCGCCTCCGAGTACCTCGCGACCAACGAGCAGCCCACGCTCTACCGCGTGCACGAAGGCCCCACGCCCGAGAAGTTGGAAGCGCTGCGCCAGATGCTGAAGGACTTCGGTCTTACCCTAGGCGGCGGCGAGGAGCCGCAGGCGAAGGATTACGCCGAGCTCCTCGCGCGCATCAAGGACAAGCCGTTCTCGGGAATGCTGCAGATGGTGATGTTGCGTTCGCTCGCACAGGCCGTCTACACGCCGGAGAACGTCGGACACTTCGGGCTCGCGTACGAGGCTTACGCGCATTTCACCTCGCCCATCCGCCGCTATCCGGACCTCCTCGTGCATCGCGGCATCAAGTCGGTGCTCGCGGGCAAGCGCTACGCCGCGGGCGATCTCGACGCGATCGGCCGGCACTGCTCGGAGACCGAGCGCCGCGCGGACGAGGCCACGCGCGATGTCGAGGCGTGGCTCAAGAGCTATTTCATGCAGGACCACGTGGGCGACGAGTTCGACGGCACCATCAGCGGTGTCACGAGCTTCGGCTTGTTCGTGACGCTCGACGAGCTGTACGTGGACGGCCTCGTGCACGTCTCCGACCTGGGCCAGGATTATTTCCAGTTCGATGCGCAGCGTCATCTCCTCCGCGGCGAGAGGAGCGGCGTGCGCTACCAGTTGGGTGGGCGCGTGCGCGTGAAGGTCGTGCGCGTGAACCTCGAGCAGGCGAAGATCGACTTCGTCCTCGTGGAAGCGCCGCGCGCCACCGGTGTTGCGGCCAAAGCGGAGGACCCGTTCGACGAGGATGACGAGGAGCAGGACCTCATGCCGCGCGGAGCGCCCACCGCCAGGGCGAACACCGCGAAAAGCGCGAAGAAGGGCAAGCGCAAATGAGCGGCGGCCAGACGCTCACCGGATTCCACGCGGTCACGAGCCGCCTCAGGCAGCGTCCCGAGACCGTGCGCGAGATCTATGTCGACGCCGAGCGCAAGGACGGGCGCGCGAAGGAATTGCGCGAGCTGGCCGGCCGCCTCGACGTGCGCGTGATCCCCGTCGATGCGAAACGCCTGGACGGCATGGCGGGCGGCGTGCGGCACCAGGGTGTCGTCGCGCAGGCGGAACCCGTGGACATGCCCAAGTTCATCGAGGACGTGCTCGAAAGCCTCTCCGAGCCGCCGCTGCTGCTGGTCCTCGACGGCGTGCAGGATCCGCACAACCTGGGCGCGTGCCTGCGCGTGGCGGATGGCGCCGGCGCGCACGCGGTGATCGCGCCCAAGGACCGCAGCGTGGGGCTTACGACCGCCGCGATCAAGGTGGCTTCGGGTGCCGCCGAATCCGTGCCTTATATCGTCGTGACCAACCTCGCGCGCACGATGCGGGACCTCAAGGACCGCGGCATCTGGCTCATCGGGGCCGACGATGCGGCGCCGGAATCGCTCTACAAGGCCAAGCTCGAGGGCGCCATGGGCATGGTGCTCGGTGCGGAAGGCGAGGGCCTGCGGCGGCTCACGCGCGATAGCTGCGACCTGCTGGTATCCATCCCGATGATGGGCGCGGTCGAAAGCCTCAACGTCTCCGTCGCGAGCGGCATCTGCCTCTACGAGGCGCGGCGGCGGCGCCTGGCGGCCTGATCCGGCGAGGGCCGGACGTGCAACCATTACGGCCTCCGGCGGCCAAAGCCAAGGATAAGCGCGCCTCCACGTTTTCGATTTCTCCTCCGTCCCTTTGCCCCGAAACCTTCACGACAGCCGCCCTGTCCGTGGCCTGACATAATCTCCACCCGGCCGCGCCAGCGGCCCTCCACCGGTACCCCATGAGAATCCTTGCCGCCGTTTTATTCGCGCTCGCGTCGTCCTTCGCGTGGGCCCAGAAGCCCGCGACCCCGCCACCCGCGAAGGGGAACGCACCGGCCGCGACCGCCGGCGCGAAGCCGGTCAAGGTGGGCGAAGTGGAGGGCATCAGCGAGTACCGCCTGCCCAACGGATTGCGCGTGCTGCTGTTCCCGGACCAGTCGAAACCTACGGTCACGGTGAACGTCACGTACCTCGTCGGCAGCCGCGTCGAGAACTACGGCGAGACCGGCATGGCGCATCTCCTCGAGCACCTCATGTTCAAGGGGACGCCGCGCCATCCGCACCTCGACCAGGAGTACAACCAGCGCGGCATGCGCTACAACGGCACGACGTGGCTCGACCGCACGAACTACTACGAGCTCTTCGAGGCGAAGGGCGACAACCTCGAATGGGCCATCGGGCTCGAAGCCGACCGCATGGTGAACTCGTTCATCGCGCGCAAGGACCTCGACAGCGAGATGACCGTCGTGCGCAACGAGTACGAGAAGGGCGAGAACGATCCCTTCAGCGTGCTGCTGAAGCGCATGCAGAGCGTGGCCTTCGACTGGCACAGCTACGGGCGCTCCACCATCGGCAACCGCAGCGACATCGAGAACGTCGACATCCCGCACCTGCAGGCGTTCTACCACCTGTATTACCAGCCCGACAACGCGGTGCTGCTCATCGCCGGGCGCTTCGATCCGGACAAGGCCCTGGCGCTCGTGGCGCGGGATTTCGGCAGGATTCCGAAGCCCACGCGCAAGCTGCCGGTGGAGTGGACGGTCGAGCCCACGCAGGATGGGCCGCGCGTCTTCGAGGTGCACCGCAAGGGCGACATCCAGATCGTCGCGGTGGGCTACAAGGTGCCGTCGAACCTGCACAAGGATTCCGATGGCGTGGGCTTCGCCAACATCATCCTGTCGCAGGTGCCGACCGGGCGGCTGCACAAGGCGCTCGTGGAAACGGGCAAGGCGGCGCAGGTGTTCGGCTTTCCGCTGATGGGGCGCGCGCCCGGCCTGCAGATCTTCGGCGCGGTGGTGAAGAAGGGCGATCCCATCGAGCCCGTGCGCGACGAGCTGATCCGCATCGTCGAGTCCTTCGGCGACACGCCGCCCACCGAGGAAGAGATGAAGCGCACCAAGGTCGCGCTCCTCAACCAGGCGGAGAAGACGCTCACCAACCACGAGTCGATCGGCGTCGAGCTCTCCGACTACATCGGCCTCGGCGACTGGCGGCTGTTCTTCCTGTCGCGCGACGACGTGAGCAAGGTCACCGCCGAGGAGGTGGCGAAAGCCTCGAAGGCTTATTTCCGCCGCGACGACCGCACGATGGGCATCTTCGTGCCCGACGACAATCCGATGCGTGCGGAGATTCCCGCCACGCCGTCGGTCGCGGAAGTGATGAAGGACTTCAAGCCGCAGACCACCACCAGCACTTCCGAGGCGTTCGATCCGTCGCAGGACAACATCAACAAGCGTACGCACATCGTGGAGCTGGGCGGCATCCGCGTGGCGCTGCTGCCGAAGAAGAACCGCGGCGAGACGGTGAACATCTCCATCCAGTTCCACCTCGGCAACGAGAAGGACCTCTTCGGCCAGCGCACCAATGCCGGCATGGCGGGGAGGATGCTCTCGCGAGGCACCACGAAATTCACCCGCGCGCAGCTTTCGGACGAGTGGGAGCGGCTCAAGGTCACGGGACGCGTCGCGGGCCCGTCGGCGAGCCTGCAGACCACGCGCCCGAACCTCGAGGAAACGCTCAAGCTCGCGGCGCACGTGATGAAGGATCCGTCGTTCGACAAGGGCGAGTGGGAGCAGCTTCGCAGCCAGACGGTCACCGGCCTCGAATCGCAGCTCTCCGAGCCCGAAGCGCGCGCCGGCGACGAGATCACGCGCCACTTCAACACGTACCCTCGCGGCGACTGGCGCTATTCGCCCACGCTCGAGGAGTCGATCGCCGACGTGAAGGCGGTGAAGCTCGAGGATGCGAAGAGCTTCCACGATCGTTTCTATGGCGCCGCCCGGGGCGAGATCGCGATCGTCGGCGATTTCGACGAGGCGCGCGCGCTGGCACTGATCCGCGAGCTCTTCACCGGATGGAAGCCCGAGGTGCCCTACCAGCGCGTGCCGGTCGAGTACAAGAACATCGCGCCGGAAGACAAGAGCATCGAGACGCCCGACAAGGAGAACGCCGTCTTCGTCGCGCGCGAGAACATCGAGATGCGCGACGACGATCCCGATTTCCCCGCGCTCTACGTCGCGAACTACATCCTCGGCGGCGGTGCGGGCTTCGATTCGCGGCTCGGCACGCGCATCCGGCAGAAGGAAGGCCTCTCGTACAGCGTGGGATCGGATCTCTCCGTCGATGCGCTCGACCGTGCCGGCGCGTGGTCGGCGTTCGCGATCGCGGCACCGGGCAACGTCGCCAAGGTGGAGTCGGCATTCCGCGAGGAGATCGCGCGGGCCATCAAGGACGGCTTCACCGATGCCGAGGTCAACGCGGCCAAGTCCGGCATCCTGCAGATGCGCGCGCAGACCCGCGCGCAGGATTCCGCCCTCGCGAGCGCGTGGGCGGGCAACCTGTACCTGGGACGCACCTTCGAGTACAGCAAGGAATTCGAGCAGAAACTGGTCGCGTTGCGGACGGCAGACGTTTCGGCCGCACTTCGCAAGCACCTCGATCCCGACAAGATCACCATCGTCAAGGCTGGAGACTTCAGGAAGAAATGATGCGCGCAACCCTCTTGTTGGCTGCGGCGCTCGCGCTCGCGGGCTGCCAGCAGGCCCCCGTCGCTCCCATGTCCAACGCATCTCCTGCGCCCCAGCCCGCTCCGGCACCAAAGGGATCGGCATGGCATCAATTCGTCGAGGGCTTCGTCGAGTCGGATTTCCGCGAAGAGCCCCAGCGCGCCGTCCGCGCCGGCCGCCATGAATTCGACGGCCAGGTGGAGGACGTGACGCCCGCCGCGCTCGACCGGCGCATCGCGCGGCTGCATGCGGACCGCACGCGCGCGACAGGCTTCGATGCGGCGTCCCTTACGCCGGATGAGCGCTTCGAGCGCGATTACCTCCTGTGGGTGATCGACGAGGAGCTTTTCGGGCTGGAGGTCGCGCGGCAGCCGTATCGCAATCCCGCCTTCTATGCGTCGGCCATGTCGCCGGACGTGTACCTCGACCGCGAATACGCGCCCCTGCCGCAGCGCCTCGCGGCGTTCGTGAAATACGAGCGCGCCCTTCCCACGCTCACACGGCAGGTGCGCGAGAACCTCCAGCTCCCCTTGCAGAAGACGTACATCCAGGTTGGCCACATCATCATCGGCGGCCTCGCCAACCACTTCGAGAAGAATGTGCCGGACATCTTTGCGCCGGTCACCGACGAGAAGCTCAAGGCAGAGCTGAAGGACTCGAACGCGGGCGCCATCGCCGCGCTGAAGGAGCTCGATGCGTGGCTGCAGGAACAGCTGCCGAACGCGACGCAGGAGTTCGCGCTCGGGGCGGAGACGTTCCAGCGCATGCTGCACGATACCGAAGGCGTCGACATCCCGCTGCCGGTGCTGTGGGAGATGGGCCAGCGCGATGTCGAGCGCAACATCGCCGCCCTGAAGGACGCCTGCGCGCGCGTCATTCCGGGCGTGCCGATCAGGGGGTGCATGGAGCGCGTGCAGGGGCGCAAGCCGCCGGAAGGGCCGGTGAGGGCCGCGACATCGCAGCTCGGGGAGCTGAAGAAATTCATCGAGCAGGCACACGTGGTGACGATTCCCTCGACGGAAGATGTAGTCGTGCAGGAGGCGCCGCCGCACCAGCGCTTCAACCCGGCATACATCAGCACGCCCGGTCCGTACGAGAAGGGACTGTCCTCGATCTTCTACGTCGCGCCGCCCGATCCCGCGTGGAGCCCCGAGGAGCAGCGCGCGTACATCCCGGACAGGCCGAACCTGATGTTCTATTCCATCCACGAAGTGTGGCCCGGCCGCTTCCTGCAGCACCTGTATGCGAAGCGCGCGCCGTCGCTGGTGGGACGCGTCTACCGCAGCAACGCGTTCACCGAGGGCTGGGCGCATTACGCCGAGGAGCTGATGGTCGAGGACGGCTTCAGCCGCGGCGATCCGGCGCTTTCCGTGGCGCAAGTGAGCAACGCGCTCGTGCGGGACGTGCGCTACCTGTGCGCCATCGGCATGCATGGCGCCGACATGACCGTCACCCAGTGCGAAGCGATGTTCCGCGAGCGGGCGTTCCAGGATCCTGCGAGCGCGCGCCAGCAGGCCGCGCGCGGCACCATCGATCCCGCGTATCTCAACAACACCCTCGGCAAGCTGCTGATCCGCGAGCTGCGCGACGACTGGACCGCGAAGCACGGGGGCCGCGCCTCGTGGCAGGCATTCCACGACAAGCTGCTCAGCTACGGCTCCCCGCCGCTGCCGCTGGTGCGCAAGGCGATGATGGCGGAGTAGGGCGCGTCATCGCGGGCGCTGCGCGCATGCAGGCCGTCATCCCGGCCGCTGCAATCGCAGCGCTGGGCGGGGATCCAATTTGGCTCTTGCCATACCTTGGGCCCCGGCCCGTTTCGACAAATGCCGCGGCCGGGATGACGGCGTTGCTAAACAGTCGGCAATTTGTTTAGCAACCGCCTTTACGGTTGCTAAACAAACCGGTAAATTGTTTAGCAACCATGAGATTCACCGACCTTCCTGTTTCGGCCCAGACCGCCTACGCGGAACTCGCGGAACAGACGCGCGCGTTCGAGGCCGTGAATGCACTCGGAGGCCTGCAGGGCAGCTTCCAGAAGCTCGACAGGAAGGGCCGGGGGTACTGGTACTTCGCCTTTCGCGACCTGGATGGCAAGGTCAGGCTTTCCTACGTCGGTCCGGACGACGAGCGCGTCCAGGCGCTGATTCGCCGGTTCGACGAAAGCCGCGCGGTCCGGCCCCTGAGCCCCCAGGCAAAGGCTGCGATCGCGCTCGGGTGCGCGCCCGTTCCACCAAAGCATATGAAAATCGTGAAGCGCCTCGCGGATCATGGGTTCTTCCGCGCAGGTGGCGTCCTCGTCGGGACGCATGCCTTCGTCGCGTTTGGCAATATGCTCGGCGTGCGCTGGACGGATGGCTCGCGGACACTCGATGTCGACTTCGCGCACGCCGGCAAGAACGTGTCCATCGCCTTGCCCGCTGATCTCAAAATCGATGTCCATCGGGCGCTGGAGTCGCTCGAGATGGGCCTCCTGCCGATCACGGACCTGGGCG
>DATMJE010000300.1:0-5622 GCA_035553995.1 Usitatibacter sp.
GCGCGGTATTCCACGACATCTACACCGAGGCGGAAATGAAGCGGGACCCGGCGAAGCGGAACACGGCCCTCTTCTACTTTCGGGGCAGGCCGGGCGCTTCGTTCGCGGTCATCGCGCCCGGCGGAGGCTTTGCCTACGTGGGCTCCGTACACGAAGGGTTTCCGTACGCGAGCGAGATCAGCCGGCTTGGATACAACGCCTTCGTGCTCAAGTACCGGGCGGGCCGCGGTGGCGAGGCAGCCACGGAAGACCTCGCGGCCGCCCTCGCGTACATCTTTCGCAATGCATCGCGTCTCGGGATAAGCACGGGCGGCTACTCGCTCTGGGGCAGCTCCGCGGGAGCGCGCATGGCAGCGGCGATCGGCTCGCACGGGACTTCACCGTTCGGCGGCGGGGCGCTTCCCGGGCCATCGACCGTGGTGATGGCATACACCGGGCACGGCGACCTTGTAGCCAGCGAGCCTCCGACGTTCGTCGTGGTGGGAGAGCGCGACAGGATCGCGCCGCCTTCCGCGATGCGAAGTCGCGTCGAGGCGTTGAGGGCGGCCGGGACCGTGGTGGAGTACCACGAGTATCCCGGTCTCGGGCACGGCTTCGGGCTGGGCATCGGCACCGCGGCCGAAGGGTGGGTGGCAGAGGCGGTTCGATTCTGGGGACAACACGGTGCGAATTCGGGAAGGTCGTGAGATGGATGAAGTCTCGGGGATGCAGTCATGAGCGCCGGCGGCATGACGGTGCTCTGCGTGGGTGCAACGGGCAGTGTCGGAAAGCTCGTCGTGGCGGAGGCGATTCGGCAGGGCCACACGGTACGCGCGCTGGTTCGTGACGCGTCGAAGGGCCGCTCGCTCGCGCCCGGCGCACAAGCGGTGCTGGGGGACGTCACTCGCCCCGAAACGCTCGTTCGCGCGGTCGAAGGCGTCGATGGCATCGTTCTCACGCTCGGCTCCGACGGCACGAAGGCCGGCGCCGAGGCGGTCGACTACGGCGGCGTGCTTAACGTGTTGCGAGCGCTGGGCCGCCGGCACGCACGCATCGCCCTCATGACCGCGATCGGCGTCACCGACCGCACGGGGGCCTACAACCGCAGGACCGAAGCGCACGACTGGAAACGCCGCTCGGAAAGGCTCGTCCGCGCGAGCGGCCTGCCCTACACGATCGTGCGTCCCGGCTGGTTCGACTACAACCAACGCGATCAGCACCGGCTCGTGTTTCTCCAGGGCGATCAACGCCACGCCGGAGATCCGAGCGACGGCGTCGTTTCGCGCCAACAGATCGCGGAGGTCCTGGTGGGAAGCCTCGTGTCCGATGCGGCGATTCGCAAGACCTTCGAGCTCGTGACCGAAACAGGCCCGGCGCCGACGGATTTCGATGCGCTCTTCGCCGCCCTGGATCCGGACCGTGCAGGCGCGCTGGACGGCGTGCGTGATGCGGAAAACATGCCGCTGCAGCGAGAGCCGGAGCGCGTCCACCACGATCTGCACGACATCCAGGAAAGCGGCCATCAGCAACGGAGAAGCGTGAAATGAGCGATGTGAATGTCGTGGTCGTGGTCGGCTCGGGATCGATCGGCCAGGCGATCGCCCGCCGGGTGAGCGTGGGCAAGCACGTGGTGCTCGCGGATGTTCGCGAGCAGAACGCCAAGGCGGCGGCAAAGACGCTGAGCGATGCCGGGTACGACGTGAGCACCGCGGTGGTGGACATCTCGTCCAGGGAATCCGTACAGGCGCTCGTCCGGACGGCCTCGTCGATCGGATCGATCGTCGGATTGATCCATGCGGCGGGCGTCTCGCCGTCGCAGGCGTCGCCCTCGACCATCCTGCGCGTTGACCTTTACGGAACGGCCGTGCTGCTCGAGGAGTTCGGCGCGGTGATCGCGCGTGGCGGGGCCGGCGTGGTCATCTCGTCGCAGTCGGGCCATCGCCTTCCCGCCCTGGGCGCCGAGCAGGACAAGGCGCTCGCCCTCACGCCGACAGAGGAACTGCTGGCATTGCCGATGCTGCAGCCGGACAAGGTCACCGATCCGTTGCATGCCTACCAGGTCTCGAAGCGCGCCAACTCCCTGCGCGTCATGGCCGAAGCCGTTCGCTGGGGCAAGCGTGGCGCGCGGGTGAACACCATCAGCCCCGGAATCATCATCACGCCGCTCGCCAACGACGAGCTGAACGGCCCGCGCGGCGCCGGTTACCGCCGCATGATCGAGCAGTCGGTCGCGAAGCGCGCGGGCACGCCCGACGAAGTGGGCGCCGTCGCCGCGCTGCTCATGGGGCCGGATGGCACATTCATCACCGGCAGCGACGTGCTGATGGATGGCGGCGTGACGGCGACGTACTGGTTTGGCGACATTGCCGAGGTGCAGGCGAAGTAAGCGCGCGTCAACGAAAAAGGCGTCGACATGGAACAGCTCGAGCAACTCCTGCTGATCTTCCTGGCCGGCGTGGCGCTCGCCGCGCTTGCGCGCCGTGTCGGCGCCCCGTACCCGGTCTTTCTCGCGATCGGCGGAGCAGCGCTCGCGTTGCTGCCGAATGCGCCGTCGTTCACCATGGCGCCGGACCTCGCGCTTGCGATCTTCGTGGCGCCCGTGCTGCTCGATGCCGCTTACGACGCCTCCGTGCGCGATCTTCGGGACAACTGGCTGCCGGTGGCGAGCCTTGTCGTCGTCGCCGTGGCACTCACCACCGCCGCGGTGGCTGCCGTGGCGCACGCGCTTGTGCCCTCGATGCCGTGGCCCGCGGCGGTCGCGCTCGGTGCGCTCGTGGCGCCGCCCGATGCAGTGGCCGCGACCGCCGTGTTGCGACAGGTGCGGCCGCCGCAACGCATCATCACCGTGCTCGAGGGCGAAAGCCTCCTGAACGACGCGACCGCGCTGCTCATCTACCGCGTCGCTGTCGGCGCGGTCGCGGCCGGCAGCTATGCGCTGTCCGATGTGGCGCCTGCGTTCCTGCTCGGCGTCGTGGGCAGTCTCGTCGCCGGGCCCGTATTCGCATGGGCGGTCCTGTGGGTGAGCGGACGCATCGACCACGTGCCCACGGCGATCATCGTGCAATTCGTGTCGACGCTCGGCGTCTGGCTCGCGGCCGAAGCGCTGGGGCTCTCGGCGGTACTGACGACGGTCGTCTTCGCCATTGCGCTCGCCAGGAAAGCGCCGCAGCGCATTTCGGCGCGCATGCGCATTCCGACCAACGCCGTGTGGAACACCGCGGTCTTCGCGCTCAACATCCTGGCGTTCGTCTTCATCGGGCTGCAGCTGCGCCCGATCCTCGACGCTCTCGCCGAGCAGGACCGCGCGCGCTATCTCGAAATCGCGGTCGCGGTCCTCGTCACCGTGATCGTCGTGCGCATGGCATGGCACATGTCCTTCAATGCCGTGGTTCGTTGGCGCATTCGCCGTTCCGGCCGGCAGCCGCGCAAGCGCGTCCTCATGCGGCCGACCGTGGGCAGCGGGCTCGTCATCTCCTGGTCCGGCATGCGCGGAATCGTGACGCTCGCCGCGGCGATGGCGTTGCCGGTGGAATTTCCATTCCGTGACCTGATCCTCTTTACCGCCTTCGCCGTCGTGCTTGGAACTCTCGCGATCCAGGGGCTCACGCTGAAGCCGCTACTGAAGGCGCTCGACCTTCACGACGACGATCCGGTCGGGCGCGAATGGAGCGCCGCCCGCGAACGTGCGTTGCAAGCTGCCCTTGCGAGCCTGGAAGGCGCGCCGGCGCACATCGGTGCCCCATTGCGCAAGGAGTTCCAGGCACGGCTGGGGATCGTGGAGCCCGGGAATACCGCGTTACAGCGTGGCGCGCGTGACTATTCCGATATCCGCCTCGACGCCATCCGCGCCGCGAGGGACACGATCATCGCCATGCGCGGCGGCGGCGAGATCGGCGACGATGCCTTTCACTGCCTGGAGCAGGAGCTCGACTGGCTGGAGATGACGTCCTGAGGCGCGATCCCGTGTCCCCGCCTAGTACACCGTCTCGACGTTCACGCTGAAGACATAGCCATTCCCGCGCTCGGTCCTGATGTACTTCGGGTTCGCGGGATCGCGCTCGATCCTGCGCCTGACGCGCATGATCTGCAGGTCCACGGCACGGCTGTAGACCTCGTCGTTGTGCAGCCTCGAGAGGTCCAGGATCTGGTCGCGCGTAAGCACGCGATGGGGCGCGCCCAGGAAGACCACGAGCAGGTTGAACTCGCCCTTGCTGAGCGCCAGCACGTCCCCGGCGGGAGAGGTGAGGCGCCGGGTGTTGAGGTTGAGCTCCCAGCCATCGAAGCGATAGGCGCGGATGCCCTCGGGCCGCCCTTGGCGCACCTCGGCCGCGCGCCGCCGCAGCACGGTGCGGATGCGCGCCAGCAGCTCGCGCGGGCTGAACGGCTTGGTCATGTAGTCGTCCGCGCCAAGCTCGAGCCCCATCACGCGATCGGCCTCGTCGCTGCGTCCCGTGAGCATGATGATGGGGATGGCGGAATCCTCGCGCAGGCGCCGCGCGATCTGCATGCCGTCCTCGCTCCTCAGCTTGAGATCGAGGACGATCAGGTCGACGACCTCGTCCTCCAGCGACTGCTGCAATGCGCGTCCGTCGCCCACGGCGGTCACGCGCACGTCGTTGCGCCGGAGGTAGTCGGCCACCATCTCGCGCACCAGCGGGTCGTCGTCCACCACCAGGACGTGCCGCTCTTGCGTCTCGGTCTCCGGTACGGCCATGTCGATTCCCAGGTTCATGGCGCCAGGATAAGCGACCCGGCGCCGGACGATTTCAGATGAAATCGGGAAGGGAGGTCGCGTCTATGATAAGCCCCATGTCGGCCCCCACGCCCGTCTTCACGATTCGTCGCCTGCTGTTCGCACTCGGCGCCCTCATCGTCGGCATCAACATCCTTTCGGCGATCTGGGACCTGCGCAACAGCCGCGCAGTGGTGGAGCAGAACGCCCTGCGCGACTTCAGCAACCTCACCGCGCTCCTCGCTGACCAGACCGCGCGCTCGCTCGAGTCCGTGGTGCTGGTCGTGCACCACACGGACGAGGAGATGCGGCGCCCGGGCGTGGACCGGCAGGCTTTCGCCGAGCACCTGCGTGTCCGGATCTCCGGTTTCCCCCGGATCCGGAATGTGCTGGCCCTCGACGCGCAGGGCCGCGTCATCCTGAGCGTCGATCCTGCCGTCGCGGTGGGCACCGATTTCTCCAACCGCCCGTACTACCAGCGCCAGCGCGATCGGGTCATCGCGGGATACGACGTGACGGCGGCGTTCCGCGAAGGGCCGCTGGACCATTGGTTCTTCGCCGTGTCGCAGCGCGTCGCGCGTCCGGACGGCGCCTTCGACGGGATCGTCGTCGCGGTGATCGACCTCGAGTACGTCAACCGGCTGCTGGGCGCCATCGACCTCGGCGGCTCCGGGTTCGTGACCCTGATGAACCGCTCCGGCATGCTGATCACGCGCGTGCCGCCGCCGCGGGAGGACCGCCTCGGCCAGCCGCTTCCCGAGTCCGAGGACATGGTGAGGGAGATCGCGAGCAGCGGGCAATTCGCAGGGTGGACTCCGGGCTTCTACACCCGGAACCGCGTGCTGGTCTCGGCGGTGTCGGTCGCCGGCTCGCCGCTGGTCGCGGTGGTCGGCTCGAGCGAGGCGAACGTG
>DATMJE010000301.1:0-26782 GCA_035553995.1 Usitatibacter sp.
GACCAGGACCTATGAAGCGAGCGCGGGCCCCTGCCGCGACTTCACCGTCGATGCGATGGTCGACGGCAAGCCCGAGAAGGTCCAGGGATCGGCGTGCCGCCAGGAAGACGGCAGCTGGAAGACCAAGGGGTAAGGGTCGCCGCTCAGCGCGTGCCGGCCTGCGCCGCCTCCGCGCGCAGCAGCTTCGGCACGAAGCTCACGGCCACGGCCACGCCGATGCCGAGCGCGGTCTCCACCAGCCGGTAGCCGGCATACAGCCAGGGCCCGCCCGCGTGGTCGAGCACCACGATGGCGCTCACGTAGCCCGCCAGCCGCGCCGCCTCGGGCCTGCGCGCGGCATGGCATGCAAGCATCGGCACGACGATCGCCAACGCCACCGTCCACGCGTTCGCGGGCAGCCAGCGTGCGCAGATGGCCCCGAGGCTTGCACCCACCACAGTGCCGATGAGGCGCGGCACCGCCAGGGCACGCGTCTTCGCGGGCGCAAGGTCCGTCACGATGACCGCGGCGATCATGGCGTAGATGGGGAACGGCAGCGCCAGGAGTTGCGCCAGCGCCACGGCGATGCCCGCGGCCATCGCGGCGCGCACCGAGATCTGCAGGTCCGGGATGCGCGGAGACACGCTAGTGTCCCGAGTCAGAAATGCCTTGCCGAATAACCGAGCCAGAACGGCTACATGCGTCGTTGCCGGTCTTGGCAAGGTTGACGACATTGCCTGCAACCGGACGCCTAGCCTGGAGCCGTTCTGGTCGGTTCTTCATATTGGGCACCGTCGTGGACTTTCAAACCGATGCAAGGATTTCTGACTCGGGACACTAGAACAGCATCTTCAGCAACCGCCGCGCCAGCTCCTCGGCGGGAAACATCGTGAGCAGCAGCGGCGCGATCGGGATGAGCACCGCGGCGCCGAGCTTGAGCAGCGCGTCGCGCGTGATCGGCACGGTGCGGGTGGCACGCGCCGTGGCGAGGCTGTTGGCGAGATCCGCGAGCGACTGGATATCCGTGTCGCCGAGCGGCGACTGCGTCGCCGGCATGCCTCCGGGCAGCCACTTCGCCTCGAAGTCCCGCACGTAGCGCTGGTTGAGGCGCCCGTACTCGCGCGAGGCGCGGCGCTTCGCCTCGTTCACCTGCCCCGCAAAGACGGTGAGCGGCGCGAACACGAGCACCAGCAGGTATGCCACCACGGCGGCGATCTCCATGCGCGCGTCCGGCAGCGTGCCGCCGAGGAAGAACACGCGGTTGGCGATCACGCCCGCCAGCAGCGCGCCGTGCGCCATCAGCAGCGGCGTGAACGCGTACACGGTGCCCGCGAGGAAGCCCAGGCCTGCGTTCTGGTCGGCGTGCATCGCGGAAAGCCGCAAACGGATGCGCGAGACATGCCAGAGGAAGCGCACCCAGATGAAGATGCGGAAATACCAGCGCAGCAGCAGGAACTGGAAGAGCGGCACGCTCAGGCCCACGTACCACATGCCCGCCGCAGTGAGGTGCGCGCCTTCGGGCGTCGGATTGGCGTACCACGTGGGCACCTCGAGCGCCACGGCGTTGCGCCACAGGAACGGCACGCCGACGCCATAGACCAGCGCCACCATCAGCAGCTCGGCCGTGATCGAGTTGCGCAGGCGGAAGGCCGCGCGCACGCAGTCGCGGAAGCGCTCCAGCGACTCCTCCGGCACCAGCCCGCGCGCCAGGAACTCGCCCGCGACGGGACGCAGGCGCATGTGCACCAGCAGCTCCGCCGCGACCAGCAGCGGCAGCGCCACCAGCAGGCGCACGTGCACCTCGACGTCGTGCAGGAAGGGCACGCCCACGCCGCCCAGGGCCCGGCCGCCCGCGAGCGCCAGCAGCAGCAGCGGAAGCCACGCCACGACCGCCAGCACGACGACGCGGCGGCGTACGAGCTCGAGCGCATCGCCGGCGACGTGCGCGCGCCGCAGGAGCTGGTAGAGCGGTCCTCCCAGCACGATGGAGAAATCGCGCGGATCGGCCGCGGCCGGCGTTTCGGCGGAGACGTGGAAGGCGTGGGTCATCGTCAGCCCGCGGGAAGCGCCTCGTACGCCGCAACCGCGGTGGGGACGTCGAAGAACATGCGCTCGTGCCCGAGCCTGCGGCCGAGCGCCGTGGCGCGCACGATGGCGAGCACGAGCGGGTTGAGCCCGGCCAGCCAGACCTGCACGCCCAACGCGCGCATCTTCTCCTCGCCCGAGTCGAGCATGGTGAGCGCCGTGTATTCGATGTCGCTCACGGCTGAGAAGTCGAGCACCAGGACGCGTGCCTTCGTGCCCTCGAAAAGCTCCCACATGCGGTCGCCCACGCGCTCCGCGTTCGCGAAGTACAGGCGCCCCTGCGGCCGCAGGACCAGCAGCCCGGGCCACGATTCGTCGCTTTGCTGCTCCGGCGAGCGGGCGCGGAAGACCTGCGTGCCGCGCTTGCGCACCAGCTCGTACACGGGGGGATTGTTGGCCTGGTGCGCGAGGGCGAGCAGCGACGCGGCGATGGCCACCAGGATGCCGCGGAGCGTTCCCAGCATCAGCACGCCACCACAGGCGATGAGGGCCCACTGGAATTCCGTCGTGCGCACCGCGCGGATCGCGCGGAACTCGCGCAGATCGATGAGCCCGATGGAGTACGCGAGCACCACGGCCGCAAGCGCCGCGCGCGGCATGAGCGCGATGACGGGACCGAGGAACGCCAGCGCGAGCGCCGCGACCGCCGCGGTCACCAGAGCCGCGACCTGCGTGCGTGCGCCGGCGCTGCGATTCACGGCGGTCTGCGTGGTGCCGCCACCGCACGGCATGCCGCCGAAGAGGCTGCCGGCGGCATTCGCGAGCCCGATCGCCGCGAGCTCGCGATTCGCCGCGGGCCGACGCTCGCCGTGCTCCGTGAATGCGCGGCCCGCGGCGATGGACTCCGTAAAGCTCATGAGCGCGATGCCGGCCGCCGCGGGCCACAAGTCCATGGCGAGCGTGACATCGGGCATCGCGGGGCCCGGGAGGCCGCCCTCGAGGCGCCCTGCCATCGGCACCCCCGCCGCTTCCAGTCCCAGCAGCGCCGAGGCCGCGATCGCGAGCACGATGCCCGCGAGTGCCGCCGGCACGTGTGGCGCCCAGCGGCGACCGGCGAAGACGATCGCCATGACGCCCGCGCCCACGGCGAGCGTCGGCCAGGACACCGACGGCAATGACGCCGCAATCGACAGCACGTCGCGAAAGAAGCCTTCCTTTGCGATCGATATGCCGAGCAGCTTCGGCACCTGGTCGATCACGATCACCAGCCCGATGCCCGCCTTGAAGCCGGTGAGCACGGGATACGAGATGAAGTTCGCGACGAAACCGAGCTTGGCGACCGACGCGGCCACGAGCATGCCGCCGGCGAGCAGCGCGAGCGTCGAAGCCACGGCGGTGGCATGGGCCTCGTCCGCGCCCGGCACCGCCTGCGCGACGGCGGCCGCGACCAGCACGGCGATGGTGCTGGTGGTGCTCACGCTCAACGCACGCGAGCAGCCGATGAATGCATACACGACCATCGGCGCGATCACGGTGCACAGGCCCGCCTGAACCGGCAGGCCGGCGATGGTCGCATGCGCCATGGCGATGGGCACCACCACCGCGGCCGCGGTGACGCCACCGAGGAGGTCCGCGCGCAGGAGCGCGGTGCCGTAGCCGCGCAGCCACCCCGGTCCCCAGCCGGCGCCAATGCGGACGAGGCGCCTTGCCATGGAGGGCGCTTCCGGCGCGGGCCGCGGCCCGCGCGGGGAAGCCCGGCGGCGGGTTACTTCTTCGCCGGCGCGCCGGCCGGCTCGACGGCGACGGCCAGCGCCACCGTGTACGTGGCCTGCACCTGGTCGCCCTTCTTCACGAGCTTGAGCTGCTCGGGATCCTTCACGTTCAGGTCCACGGTCTCGCCGTGCTCGTTCTTCACCTGCACGAGGTGCTTTTTCGCATCGACGTTCACGACGTCGGCCACGACCGTCACCTCGTGCTTCGCCACGCCGCCGGGCTTGGCACCGGGCTGCGCACGATCCAGGCTCGTGGACTCGGTGCGGCCGACGACCTGCTTGCCGTCCTTCTTGAGCTCGATCGTGAGCGACTCGACGTACTTCGCCTTCACCTTGTCGCCGACCTTGAGCTGGTCGAAGTTGCGGACTTCGTCACCGACCTCGACCTCGCGCAGCGCGCCCGACGGAAGCTTGATCTTGATGGTGCGCGTCGCGGCATCGATGGAATCGATGGTGCCGGTGGCGGTGACGAGCGCGACGGCCTTCGCCTGCCCGGGGGCGGTGGCGACGGCGCCCGACACGTCCATGTTCTTCTTGTCCTGCGCGATGGCCAGCGGCGCGAGGGCCGCGGCGACGATGATGGCGACGATGGGAGTCGGACGCATGGGTTCTCCTGTGTGCGAATGAACGGGACGACGAAAGCTTGACGCGCACGCGCGCGCCGCTCTATGGCACGAAGGTGCCGTTCAGTGCTTCGCCTCGACGAACTTGTAGGGATAGTCGGGCGCCACGTAGCCGCCCGGCTTCTGGCGCTTCGGCAGCTTGATCTTCTCGCGCGGCGTCTTCTTGTAGGGCACGTGCTTGAGGATGTGCTCGATGATGTTCAGCCGCACGCGCTTCTTGTCCTCCGAGTTCGCCACGTACCACGGCGCCCAGGGCGTGTCGGTCTCCGCGAACATCTCGTCGCGGGCGCGCGAATAGTCGAACCAGCGGCTGTACGACTTGAGGTCCATCGGCGAGAGCTTCCAGATCTTGCGGCCGTCCTTGATGCGCTGCTCGAGGCGCCGCGTCTGCTCCTCGGGGCTCACCTCGAGCCAGTACTTGAGGAGGATCACGCCGGAATTCACGATCGCCTTCTCCACCAGCGGGACGCCCCTCAGGAACTCGCGTGCCTGGTCGTCGGAGCAGAAACCCATGACGCGCTCCACGCCCGCGCGGTTGTACCAGCTGCGGTCGAAGATCACGATCTCGCCGGCCGCGGGCAGGTAGCGCACGTAGCGCTGCATGTACATCTGCGATTTCTCGCGGTCGGTCGGCGCGGGCAATGCCACGACGCGGAAGACGCGCGGGCTCACGCGCTCGGTGAGCGCCTTGATGGTGCCGCCCTTCCCCGCCCCGTCCCGGCCCTCGAAGATGATGCAGGCCTTGAGGCCATGCTTCTGCACCCACAGCTGCAGCTGCACGAGCTCGCCGTGCAGCCGCTCCATCTCGCCTTCGTAATCCTTGCGCCCGATCTTTTCCTGCTTGCCGTCGCCGCCGTTGCCGCGTGCCTTCTCGTCCTTGCCCCCCTCGTGCCGGGCCGCCTTCTTCTTCTCGGCGCCGGCGTCCTGCTTCTTCGCGTTCCTGGCTTTCATCTGCATCTCCTAAAGGAATTTGGCGGCATCGTCGAATCGCGGGATCGCGCGCAGCTCCGCGCAAGGGAAACGCGCCAGCACCGCCGCGAAGGGGCCGCGCTCGGCCAGCCGCAGGATCGCGACGCGCGGACGCACCGCGGCCTCGGCGGCAGGCACGATGAAGTTCATGGCGTCGAGCGACAGCTCGCACGGCTCGATGACGAGGTGCCCGGCGAAATTGGCCAGCACGTCCGCGATCGCATCGACCAGCAGCGGCAGGAGCGACTGCGAAGCGGCCGCCTCCAGCTCGCCCACGACGCGCTCGAGATCGCGCTCGAGGTTGGCCGTGGACCTGGGATCGCCGGAGACATCCAGGCCGCCGAAGCCGGCGCCGTTGCGCCGCGCGAGGCGAAGCTGGGCCTGCAGGAGCGAACGTTCCTGCTCCATCTCATGGCGTTGCGCACGCATCGCGCCGACGCGCTGCAACGCCCGCATGCCGAGGTATTCGAAGGCGCGGTTGACGAGCTCGTCGCGCACGGCCACCTCGTCGGCGCCGGGTGCCAGCACTCGCGGCTCGCGAAAGCTCACCGTCGTACGCGCCACCTCCGCCTGGACCTGGTCGCCCTGCAGCGCGCTCGCGATCACGCGCCGCTCGACCTGCTCCAGCGCGAGCATGCCCACGCAATCCGCGCCGGGATGCAGCGCGAAGAATGCGCGCGTGGCCTCGTCGCGGCTGAACGCCTCCGCCGTGTCGCCGGCACGGGCGAAGAGCGCACGCACGGTATCGTCGCGGGCCCAGGCGGCGGGACTCACCTCGACCGGCCCCGGTATGCCCGCGATGAGGCCGGCGATCTTCGTTCGCGCCGCGATCACGGGCGCGCGCAGCTCGCTGCGCAACTCCTTCACGTGCATGAGCCGCTTGTCGGTGGCGGCGACGATGCGGTCGATGAGCGGATCGGCGATCGCCGCCTCGCGCGCTTCCTGCTGCTTCTGCGCCGGCGACCTGAACAGGCCCTTCAACAGGCTCATGAAAACCCCTGGCAGACCTACTCGAACCCCCCGCCGAGGGCGAGGTAGAGATTGACGCGCTGGATGAGCCGCTCGGCCTGGACGTGCACGAGCGTGGTGCGCGCGGCATGCAGGGCGAGCAACTGGTTCTGCACGCCGCGCTGGTCGCCGGAGCCGACGTCGTAACGCACGCGGGCGAAGCCGAGCGCGTTCTCGTTGGCGCTGACGGCACGCCCGAGAATGTCGGCGCGCGACTGCAGGTTGAACGACGCCGCGAGCGCGTTCTCCACCTCGCCGAAGGCACGCGAGCCGATGCGCCCGTATTCGGCGATCGCCGCCTTCTGGTCGGCATTGCGGATGTCCACCTGCGCCTCCAGCGCGCCGCCGCTGAAGAGGGGTGCCATCAGCGTCGCGCCCACGCTCCACATCGGGTTGCTGGTCTCCTTGAGCACGACGAGCTCGCTCGAGACGCCGTTGACCCCGGCCGTGAGCGCGATCCGTGGCAGGCGCGCGGCCTGCGCCGCCTGCGTCGCGTGGAATGCGGCGGCGACGCGGCGCTCGGCCGCGCGCACGTCGGGGCGCCGCTCGAGGAGCTGCGACGGAAGCCCTGCGGGAATCGGCGTGGTGATGAGCGGCAAATCGCGTCCCGCATCGATGTGCGCGGACGGATAGCGCCCGGCGAGGATCTCCACCGCCCTCAGCGCGTTCTGGCGCGCGACGTCCGCCTGCAGGACGACGTCGCGGTAGCCCAGCACGCTCGCCTCGGCGGTCGCCACTTCCAGGTCGTCGGCGTTGCCGACGCGTTGGCGATCGCGCGACAGGCCCACCAGCGATTCGGACGACGCCACCATCTCGGCGGCGATCGCGCCCTGCACCGCCGCTTCGCGCGCGAGGAACCAGCTCTTGGCGACCAGCGCCGCGATGGACTGGCGCGCGTACATCGCGTCGAGCACCGTCGAATCGTACAGGGCGCCTGCCTGTGCGCGGCCCGCGCGCACGCGACCCCAGAGATCCAGCTCCCAGTTCGCAAAGAGGCCGAGGAGGTTGAGGCCGCCGCCGTCCCCGCTCTTGCCGCCGCCGCGGCCGATGAGGTTCAGCTGCGGGTAGAGCGCCGCTCCGGCCGCGCGCGCCGACGCTTCCGCCGCCTCCACGCGTGCCGCGGCCACCTGCAGGTCGTAGTTGTAAGCGACGGCCTCGCGCACCAGCGCCTCGAGCGCCGGGTCGTTGAAGGTCGCGAGCCAGCCCTGGGTCACGTCGCCCCCACCGGCTGCGGGTGCGGTCCATGCCGGCGGCACCGCGGTGTTGGGCAGCGCCTGCCTGCGCAGCTCATCCGGTGTGGGCGGCGGCTGCAGGGCGCAGCCCGCGAGCATCAGCGCGACGATCGGGGCGAAGCGTCTCATGTCAGTGCAGCTTGAGGATGAGGTAGTTGATCTTCGTGCCGACGCGCATGATCACCTTGCGGATGATGTGGATCATCTCGCCGTGCTCGGTGTAGATGGCCGCGTTGCCCCGCGCGCCCGCCGCGAGGAAGAACTCGTGGTATTTCGGGTCCACCGTGAGCTTCACGGGAAAGCGATCGGGCGGCGGGCCGTTCACGCCGGTGGTGGGAAGGACGTTGCTGAACGGCATCGCCTGGCCCTGCCCCTGCGCCCAGATGATCGAATCGACCTTCGCCTTGATCACCTCTCCCGGCAGGGTGAGGAGGACCACTTCCGCCTCGTCGCCCGGCTTCACTTGCGTGAGCTCGTTCTGGTTGAAGAGCGCCACGATCACGAATTCGTCCTCGACGAACGTGAGCGCGGGCGCGAGCGGCATCGGCACGACGAACGCGCCCGTGCGAAGCTGCACGTTGGTGGGCGTCCCGTTCGCGGGTGCATAGGCCACCGTCTGTGAGAGCTCCCATTTCGCCTGCTCGAGCTGGGCGCGAACCTGGGCCACCTGCGCCCATTCGCCGCCGGATTTGGCGCCCATCTTCTGGCGGATCTGGCGCTCCGCCGCGAGCGACTGGGCCTGGGCGCTACGCGACTGCGCTTCGGTGCTGCGCGCGCCGTCGAGCGTGCTCTCGGCTTCGCGCAGGTTGGTCTCGGCCTGCTCGAGGTCGAACTTGTTGCCCGCACCCCGCGCGGAAAGCTCGCGGTACTGCGTCACGCGCTTGCGTGCGAGCTCGACCTGCGCCGTTGCCTGCGTCACGCGCGAGGTCGCCGTCTGGATCGCGGAATTCGCGGCGCTCACCTGGGCGACGGCGCCGATCAGCTGCTCGTCCAGCTCGCGGCTGCTGCCCTGCGTGTTGGCGAGCTGCGCCTCGAGCGAGTTGACCGTGAGCTGGTAGGGCGTGGGATCGATCTTGTAGAGCACGTCCCCCTTCTTCATCGGCTGGTTGCCCTCGGCCGGCACCTCGAGCACTCGCCCGCGGACTTGCGGCGACACGTTCACGATGTACTTCAGCACGCGCACGTCGCTCGACGAAGGCGCCACCACGTTCAGCGTGAGGATGAGCGCCGTGAGGGCCACGATGGGCAGCGTGATCACGATCACCTGCGAGACCGTGTTCCACGGCAGCCACTTGAACTTGAAGAAGATCAGCCAGACGAAGAACGAATAGATGGCGAGGAGCAGGACTTCCATTACGCTTTCCCTCCGCTTTCCTGCAGGGCCGGCCGGCCACCGTTCGCCTCGGCGGCGAGGTTGTCGAGGTCGGCGGCGAGCGCCTTCAACTCCGGCGACAGTGTCCCCTTCGCTTTCATCGCGGCGAGCTCCTCGCGGATGTGCGAGAGCTCGGCGAGCGTGATCGTGCCCAGCCGCGCCTTCTCGCCCATGGCGAGGTAGTAGTCGTCGTGCTTTTCGCTGCCGTACGCGGCGCGATAGGCGATCGGCTTCGTGTATGCCCACAGCCACGCGAACGGCCACAGCATCCCGCCGAAGAAAAGCGACAGGATGCAGAGCACCTTGATCGAGTCCTTCTGCGGGTGATGGCGCTTCTCCGCGATCACCTCCGGCAGGATGTGCACGTACCAGAAGATGGCGATCGCGATCGCCGGCACGAGGAAGAGAATCACCCAGGCGAGCGCGTTCGCGGCGCTGTCGAGCGTATCGCCCGACAGGAACGAGGCGTGCGCGGGCATTGCCGCGAACGCCGCGGCGGCGAGCGCGCAGCCGCGCTGCATCACTTGAATTTGCGGGCGCATTCTCCGATCTTCTCGGTGTAGACCTTGGGTTGCCATTGCGTGCCTTGCGTGCGTTGTGCGGCGATGCGGTAGCGCGTGCAGGGCTGCAGGTCGAGATCGAGGTCGCGGACCTCGTCGCCCGGTCCCTGTGCCACGCGCGCGGTTTCGAACCGGATGCGGACCGAGTGCTTGCCGGGCGCGAGCGGGTCCGATCGCCACGGATCGCGCGTGCTCTGGCCATCGACCAGCGTGATCGACGGCCTGAACTCCTGCCGCACTTCCGAGGGGTCGGACGCCTCGATGATCGCCCACGGGCTTTCGTAGGCGGCGTTCGCGGCCATGGCGGCGAACCCGACCCACACCGCCCACAGCGAGCGCTTCATCGGTTATCTCCCATCGGTGCGATGCACTATGAGCCGCGGGCGCAGGCCTGCGGAATTGGACCAAGGGCCAATCGACCGGTGTCGGCGCGCGGCGCCACCATGCCGCATCGCATCGCCGGGCTGCACATTCGCATGCACCGTTCCCTCTTCCTACGCGCGCCGCTCGCCGCGCTCGCGCTCCTCGCCGCGATGCCCGCATTCGCCATCAACGAGATGTTCGCGAAGGACGCGCCGATCACGCGCATGACGGCGGAGGACTTCCGCATCGCGGGAGACGTCATGCGCCGCGCGCTGGACGAAGGCGAGGATGGGCACGCCTATCCCTGGGAGAATCCGGCCTCGTCCGCCTCGGGGACGGTGACGCCGCTGGCGAGCTTCGAGAGGCAGGGCATGAAATGCCGCGGCGCGGCCTTCACGATCACGACTCGCGGGGAAACCTCGCGCAGCCAATGGAACCTGTGCCGGACGCCCGACGGGTGGAAGGTCGCGGAAGGAAGGTGAGCGCTTGTACAAAGGGGGGGGCCACGCGCCGCGCGGCGCCGGGGTCATCGCGGGATGGGTGGCCGCGTGGCTTCTGCTTGCCGGCTCCCCGGCGGCGCGCGCGCAGCCGCTTCCCGAGGCCGCCGGCGCGCCCGCCCCGTGGCGCATCGTCCTCATCCGCAGCTGGGACGCGCTCTACGCCATGAACATCGCGCGCGAGCAGGCATTACGCGACGCCCTCACGGAAAAGGCGCCGCGCCTGGTCGAGATCTATACGGAGGAGATCGATTCCCTGCGGGTGCGCTCCGGCATCGAACCCGAGTTCGGCGCGTTGCTGAAGAACAAGTACCGCGACATCCCCATCGACCTCGTCATCGCATCGGGCATCGAGCCGCTCGACTTCGCCACGCGCTACCGGGACGACATCTGGCCCGGCGCTCCGATCGTCTTCAACGGGGTGATCGATGGCGCGCTCGACGGCTGGCGCCGGCCGAAGCGCGCCACCGGCGTTACGATGACGTTCGACATGGTCGGCACGATCGCGCTGGGCATGGCGGTCGTGCCCGGCGCCCGCCGCGCCTACGTGATCTCGGGCGCTTCCCCCTTCGATCGTCATTTCCTCGACATCGCGCTCAAGCAGCTGCGCAACATCGACCGCCCCGTCGAGATGCGCTACATCGTCGGCGCCACCCGCGACGAGACCATGCAGCGCGTGGAGGCGCTGGACCGCGGCTCGTTCGTGGTCTATCTCTCGATGCTGCGCGATGGCGCGGGGCGGGTGTGGGGTCCTGGCGCCACCGCGCTGCCGGAGGTCGTGGCAAGGTCCACGGTCCCGGTGGTCACTCCCGTGCAGAGCCAATGGACGCGCGGGCCCCTGGGAGGCTCCTCGGTGCAGCTCGATGCGCACGGCCGCGCCGCGGGCCTGCTCTCCAGGCGGGTGCTCGAGGGCGCCGATCCGGATGCGATCGAGATTCGCGCCACGCCCGAGCCGGTGTGCCAGGTGAACTGGAACGCATTGCAACGCTGGAACATCCCGGAGCGCAACGTGCCGTCGCGCTGCGAGATCGTGAACCGGCCGCAGGTGCTTTGGCGCGCGTATTCGTGGCAGTTCGCAGCCCTTTTCGCGATCATCCTGCTGCAGGCGTTGCTGCTGTGGTCGCTCCTCATGCAAAGCCGGCGCCGCCGGCGTGCGGAGGCGGAGCTGCAGGCGCGTGGCGCGCAGCTCGCGCAGGTCGCACGCCTGTCCACCATCGGTGCGCTCACCGCCAGCATCGCACACGAGATCAACCAGCCGATGGGCGCCATCCTCAGCAACGCGGAAGCCGCCCAGATGATGCTCGAGCAGGGCGTGCTGGAGCCCGGCACCCTGCGCGAGATCCTGGCCGACATCCGCAACGAGGACCTGCGCGCGAGCGAGGTCATCAAGCGCCTGCGCAAGCTGCTCGCGCGCCACGAATGGAACCCCGTCGCGCTGGAGGTCAACAGCGAGGTGGCCGAGGCGCTGCGACACGTCGCTTTCGATGCGGCACGACGCGGCGTGAAGCTCGCGCCGGTCTTCGACCCGGCAACACCCGTGATTCTCGCGGATTCCGTGAACCTGCAGCAGGTCATCATCAACCTCGTGGTGAACGCGATGGAGGCCGTCGCCGGCGCGCCGCCCGCGGAGCGCGAGGTGCGCATCCAGACGCGATCGGTCGGCAACGGCGCGGAGATCGTCGTTGCCGACCGCGGACCGGGGCTTTCGCAGGACGACGAGGCGCGGCTTTTCCAGGAGCCCTTCACATCCAAGAAGGACGGCATGGGCCTGGGCCTTTCGATCGTGCGCACCATCGTCGAGATGTCGCGTGGCACCGTGTCGTACGAATCCAACGTTCCGCACGGCGCGATCTTCCGCGTGCGCATCCCGGCGCTCGGCGCATGATGGCCGCCCCCGCCATCCCCGGGATCGTCCACGTCGTGGACGACGACTCCGCTTTCCAGACGGCGATCGCACGCGCGCTCACCGCGGCGGGACATCGTCCGCGCGTCTACAGCAGCGCGGCCGAGTACCTCGCCGCCGACGACTCGGAAGGACCCGCCTGCGTGCTGCTCGACCTGCGCATGCCGGGCCCGAGCGGGCTCGACCTGCAGGGCGCGCTCTCGCGCCGCGACAACGCGCACCCGGTCGTCTTCCTGAGCGGGCATGGCGACATTCCCAGCACGGTCCGTGCGATGCAGGCGGGCGCCATCGATTTCCTCACCAAGCCCGTGCCCATCGCCACCCTGCTCGATGCGATCCATCGCGCCCTCGAGCGCGACCTCGAGCGCCAGCGCGTCCTGCTGCGCCGCGGCGAGCTCAAGGAGCGCTATGCGACACTTACGCCGCGCGAGCGCCAGGTGATGGCCGGCGTGATCGCGGGGCGCCTCAACAAGCAGATCTGCTACGCGCTCCACGCGGCCGAACGCACGGTGAAGACGCATCGCGCGCGCGTAATGGAGAAAATGAAGGTGAGATCCGTCGCGGAGCTCGTTCGCATCGCGGAAGAGCTCGAGCAGGCCGGCATCGAGCTGGAGACCACGCCCCTTTAGCCCCCGCGATACGCGTGAGCAGCATGCGAAACGCGCGGCACCATGGTGCTATAGAGGTGAAACACCCCCGCGCGGCATCCTTTCGGTCGTACTCGCTTCCCCCCGACGATTGGAGATCCGCATGACGAAAATCCGTACCGCCCTCGTTGTCGCCGCCGCGATGGCGTCCGTTCCCGCATTGGCCCAGCAATACTCGCCCTATTATTCGCCGTGGTACTTCGGCGCGGGTGTAGGGGGCGGACACCTTAACAAGTCCGGCACCGACCTCACCGGGTTCAACAATGCCCAGGTCGACGACACCGAGACCACTTATACCATCCGCGCGGGTTGGCGCTTCAACCCGTACATGGCCCTCGAGCTCGGCTACTACGACCTCGGCAAGTACGCCTTCCACGGACGTCCGTTCGGCACCGCCCTCGACGTCGACGGCCAGGCGAAAGCGAAGTCCGTCGGCCTCTCGTTCGTGGGCATCCTGCCCATCGACCCGTTCGAGCTCTATGGACGCATCGGCTATGCGCGTTCCGAGCTCAAGATAAACGCGAGCGCCCCGCTGGCGCCGACGCCGATCAACCAGAAGGACAAGCAGAACGAAGCCACGTACGGCGTGGGCGGCCGGTGGACCTTCATCCCGCACTGGGCCCTCTTCGCCGAGTGGATGAAGAACGACAAGATCAGCGTCGACAGCTATCTCGTCGGCATCGACTACAAGTTCTGAAGACCCGCTGCGCGACGCGGCCCTCGACCGCGTCGCGCACCGCCTCAGGAGTCCAGCGGCTCCGGGTTGACGCGCTGGGCCGCCGCCGCATGGATGCCGCCGGCGCGGCACAAATCCACCAGCGCCGCCACGCTCCCCGCCCCGGTCTTCTCCATCACCTTCGCGCGGTGCGCTTTCACCGTCTTGAGGGAGATGCCCAGGTCCGCGGCGATCTGCTTGTTGAGGCGGCCGGCGATGACGTGGCTCATCACCTCGCGCTCGCGCGGCGAGAGCTTCGCGAAACGCGCCTCGATCTCGCGGCGCTCCGCATCCTGGCGACGGCGCTCGGTCTGCCGTGCAAGGGCCGCGCGGATGGCGCCCACCAGCACCTCGCCGCCCACCGGCTTCTCGAGGAAATCCACCGCACCCAGCTTCATCGCATCGACGCTCGTGGGCACGTCGCCGTGGCCGGTGAGGAAGATCACGGGAAGGTCGAGGCCGCGCGCGAGCATCGCACGATAGAGCTCGGGACCCTTCATGCCGGGCATGCGCACGTCGAGCAGCACGCAGCCGGCGCGCGAATCCACGTCTCCTGCGGCGGCGAGGAAGTCGGCAGCGGAACCGAAGGCATGCGGGTTCCAGCCGGCGGCGCGGATGAGGCGCCCGACGCCACGCGCGAAATTCTCGTCGTCGTCGACGATGTAAACGGTGTCCATGCCCATCGCACCCATCGTATATCTTCCGGCGCCGGACTTCGACTCGAGAGCGCCGTTCGATGGGACCAAGGTGCCATTGCCCGCGCGCCCCCTCGCGGGCAGATTTGCACATGATCCCACCCGTCCGCGCGGCCAGGCCGCGGCACCCCCTTCCACGATGAGCGCGCAACTCGACGAAACGGACCGCGCCAGCTCCCGGCGCCTGCCGCCGCCGTTGGGTGGACGCCGCCTGCGCCACCGTATCCGCGCGCAGCTCACCTGGAGCGGCCTCTACGCTGCCGCGAGCTATGTGCGCGGAGCGCTCTGGGTCGTGCCGCTGGTCGCGATCGCCCTCGTGATGGTGCTGGCCCCGTTGCTGCGCGTCCTCGACGGCTGGCTCGACTGGCAGCTCACCGCGCTCGACGTGGAAGGCGCGCAGGCGCTCTTCCAGACGGTGACCACGCTCACGCTGTCGTTCCTCGTATTCACGTTCGGCTCGCTGCTGGTCGCGATACAAATCGCCGGCGGGCAGCTCACGCCACGCATCATCGCGACGGCGCTGCTGCGCGACAACGTGGTCCGCTACAGCGTCGGCCTCTACGTCTTCACGCTGGTGTTCGCCGTAACGTCGCTCAACCGGCTGCATGGCCACGTGTTCCACCTGGTCACGCTGAGCGTCATCGTGCTGGGCGTGCTGTGCATGTCCAATTTCCTGTTCCTCATCGACTATGCGGCACGCCTGCTGCGCCCGGTGAGCGTGTGCGCGCGCATCGGCGACACCGGCGTGGAGGTGATCGACCAGATGTACCCCGAACCTTGCGGGGAACCGGAAGACGACTACGGGCCGACCACGCACGGCCCGCACGCACGCGAGGTGGTCCACATGGGCGCCTCGCGCGTGGTCGTGGCCGTGGACGTGCCGACGCTGGTCGCGGAAGCGCGCCGCCTCGGCGGCGTGATCGAGCTCGCACCCCAGGTGGGCGACTTCCTCGCGTACGGTGAGGTGATCTTCCGGCTCCATGGCGGCGCCGCGGCAGTGGCCGACCACACGCTCGAGGCGTCGGTCGCCCTGGGCGCCGAGCGCACGCTCGAGCAGGATCCGGCCTTCGCCTTGCGCATCCTGGTCGACATCGCGTTGAAGGCGCTGTCGCCGGCGATCAACGACCCGACGACCGGCGTTCTCGCGATCGACCAGGTGCATCGCCTGCTGCGCTACGTCGGCCAGCGACGCTTGCGTGCCGACGCCATTCGCGATGCGGATGGCGAGGCCCGCCTCATCGTGCGCACGCCGGATTGGGAGGACTTCGTGCAGCTCTCGTGCCGCGAGATCCGCGCCTGCGGCGCGAACAACCTGCAGATCGCCCGGCGCATGATGGCCATGCTGGAGGACCTCCTGCGGCTGCTCCCGCCGGCACGCCATCCCGCGCTCGAGCTCGAGCGCACGCTGCTCGATCGCGCGTTCGTCGCCGCCTATCCGTTCCCGGAAGACCTGGCGCTGGCGCGTGCGGCGGACATCCAGGGCCTTGGAGGATCACGGCGTGAAGCCACACGCGTGCGCGCCTGAACGCCGCCGCCAGCATGGGCCTCGAAGCGTGGACCTCGCGGCCATTGCTCACGGTGCTGGCGCTCGCCTCCACGAGCATGCTCATGTTCCACCTCGGCCTCATGGTCGCGCCGATGGAGTATCGCGCCGCGTGGCGGCAACCGGGGCGCATGCTGCGCGGCGTTTTCTCGAGCGTGGTCGCGGTACCCGTCATCGTGATCCTGGTGGGCCGCTCGTTCGACCTGACGCGCGCCGCGCAGGTCGGTCTCGTCCTGATGGCCATCAGCCCCGGCGCGCCATTTGCGGTTCGGCGTGCGCTCTCGGCCGGTGGCAAGCCATCCTTCGCACTGCCCCTCCAGGCCACGATCGCCGCGGTCGCGGTCGCCTCGATGCCGCTCTGGGTCGCGGCGGTCGACGCGCTGTACGAGACCCGTGCGGGCGTCGATCCGGGCAGGCTCGCGGAGCAGGTGCTGGCCGGGCAGCTCGTGCCGCTGGCCCTGGGCCTGCTGGCCCGCGGTGCGTTCCGCGTCCACGCCCGCGGCATCGAGCGCTTCGCACGCCTCGCCACACTCCTGCTTTTCCTGGGCACTGTCGTCCTGCTGGTCGCGCAGAGCTGGGCGCCGGCCGTGGGCGCAGGGCTGGACGTCGCCATCGCGGTGGCGTGTGCGACGTGGGTGGCCGTAGCCCTCGGGCACCTGATGGGCGGCCCCGAGGATTCCACGCGCACGGCCCTCGGTGTAGCCTGTGGTGCCCGCAATGCGGGCCTCGCGCTCTTCGTGGCCTCGATCAACCACGCTCCGCCGGCCGTGCATGCGACACTGCTGGCGTACCTGCTGGTCTCCGCGGCCGCCCTCACCCCATATGTTGTCTGGCGCCGGCTGGTCCGGCGCCGAACGGCTCAAGCTTGAAACACCACGCACGCCCGGCGGCCCAGGCCGTCCAGGGAAACTCCAACAACCCGGCGACGAAGCCGGCAATCCTCGACTGAGGGAGACCCGATGAAATCCAACCAAAAAACGCTGTCCATGTCCCGCCTCGCTTTCGCTGCGCTCGCCTTCGCGGGCGCCGGGCCCGCGCTCGCGCAGATGTCCCCATACGATGAAACGCTGTCGATCAACCTGGGCGGCATCGTCAACCGCTGGGACACCACCGTGCGTCTCGACGGCACCACCGGCCGCGGGACCGACATCAACCTCGAGAACTCGGGCCTCGACAAGAGCCTTTCCAGCTTCGAGGCCGGCGCTTCGTGGCGCTTCTTCCGCCGCCACCGCCTCGACGTGGACTACTTCTCGGCCAAGCGCTCGGGCAGCCGCACGCGCGAGGGCGAGATCGACATCGGCGACCAGACGTTCCCGGTCGGGGCGACGATCTCGGCGGAGCAGAAGACCGAGCTCTTCGACATCGACTACCGCTATTCCTTCGCGCAGCAGCCGCAATTCGAATGGGCATTCCTGCTCGGCTTCTACGGCGGCACGTTCAAGTACGACATCACCGCGGTCGGCACCGGCTCCACCAACACGCGCACCACGCATCGGCAGGTCTCCACGACGGTGCCATTGCCGCTGCTGGGGCTGAGCGTCGACTGGTATCCCGATCCGCACTGGCGCCTCGGCAGCCAGCTCGGCGGCATGAAGGCGAACATCGGCGATGTCGACGGCCACGTGTACCGCTTCACCGCATGGAGCGAATACATGTTCATGCGCAACTGGGGCGTCGGCGGCCGCTATGCGTACACGGACATCAACGTCGATGTGAACAAGGACAACTTCGACGGCAACCTCGGCTCCAAGACGAGCGCGTTCAGCCTCTACGCGAAGTTCGTCTTCTGACGCGAGGCGCCACCCTCGATGCGGCGGGCTCTCAAGGGTGGCCTTGCACTCGTCGTCGCGATGCTGGCGGCAGCCTGCGCAACGCTGCCGCCACCGGGCGAGCGCACCGTGTCGCATGCGATCGAGCCGGATTCGCGGACGCGGCTCGGCACCGCGGTCGGGCCACTCGCCGCGGCGCATCCCGGCAAGAGCGGCATCCACGCGCTGCCGATCGCTCCCGATGCGTTCGCGGCCCGCGTGCTCCTCGCGATGGCGGCCGACCGCACCATCGACGCGCAGTACTACATCTGGCATGCGGACGACACGGGCGTGCTGCTGCTCGACTCACTGCGGCAGGCCGCCTCCCGCGGCGTGCGCGTGCGCCTGCTCGTCGACGACCAGAACACGCGCGGGGCCGAGCCGCTGCTCGCCACCCTGGCAGCGCAGCCGCACGTCGAGGTGCGCCTGTACAACCCGTTCGCGAACCGCAGCCTGCGGGCGCTGGGATACCTCGGCGACTTCGCGCGGTTGAACCGCCGCATGCACAACAAGTCGTTCACCGCCGACAACCTCGCGACGATCGTGGGCGGCCGCAACATCGGCAACGAGTATTTCGGCGCGGCCACCGAGGTGCCGTTCAAGGACCTCGACGTGATCGCGATCGGGGCCGCGGTGCCGGAGGTCTCGGCGCAGTTCGACCTGTACTGGAATAGCGCCTCCGCGTATCCGTTCGCGAGCGTGGCATCCGTGGCGCCCGATCTCGCGGCCTTCGACGAGCACGTGGCCGCCGTGCGTGCGTCGGGCGAGGCGCAGGCCTACCTCGCGGCGGTGCGCGACACGCCGCTCATCCGCAACCTCCTCGCGAGCGATCTCGAGCTCGAATGGGCCGAGGCGCACGTGGTGCGCGACGATCCCGCCAAGACCCTCGACCACGAGCCCCGGGCCGAGCTGCTGCTCCTTCCCCAGCTCGCGAAGGGTGACGGGCGTCCGCGACGCTCGTTCGACCTCATCTCGCCGTACTTCGTCCCCGGCGAGCGCGGCACCGCGTTCCTCGCAGGGCTCGCCCGCGACGGCGTGCGCGTTCGCGTCCTCACGAACTCGCTCGCGGCGACCGACGTATCGGTGGTCCACTCCGGCTATGCGAAGCGGCGGTGCGAGCTCGCGCGCGCCGGGGTGAGGCTGTACGAGCTCAGGGCGCGTCCCGCGAGCCCCGACGCTGCCCGGAAGGACGACGACGGGCACGGCAGCGGATCCTCCGCCGCGAGCCTGCACGCCAAGACCTTCGCCGCGGACGAGGCACGCATCTTCGTCGGCTCGTTCAACTTCGACCCGCGCTCGGCGCTGCTCAACACCGAGATGGGCCTCGTGATCGAAAGCCCCGTGCTCGCGGGCCGGCTCGCGCGGGTGTTCGACGAGGGCATCCCCGCCATGGCCTACGAGGTTCGATCGCGTAACGGCGAAGCGTGCGTGACCTGGGTGGAGCGCACGGCCGGGGGCGAGGTGGTGCACGAGACCGAGCCCGACGCCTCGTGGCTGCGGCGCGCCTGGCTATCCGTACTGATGGCCCTGCCGCTGGACTGGATGCTCTGAGGCCGGCGCCCGCAAGGTCATCGTTTCGTTTATCGATCGGTTCAATCAACCCCGTATGCGCCGCGCGGACTCCGGCGTACGCTGGGGCCCATGCACGTCCCACGGATGCTCGCGGCGGTCGCGCTCGCCGTCCTCGCGACCTCGAGCCCCGCCGCGCCGCTGCTCGAGCTCGTCGACACGATCAACCTTCCGAGCGTGAAGGGACGCATCGACCATCTCGATGCGGACCCGGCCAACCACCGCATCTTCGTCGCCGCGCTGGGCGACGACACCGTGCAGGTGATCGACACCCGGGATCGCGCACGTGGCACGGTGCGCGGCCTTGCCAAGCCGCAGGGCATCGCCTACCTCCCCCAGCTCAACCAGCTCGTGGTGGCGAACGGCAACGCCGGACGCGTGGATTTCTTCGACGGCAAGGACTTCGCAGCCGTTCACCGCGTGGAAGGCGTCGCGGACGCCGATAACGTTCGCTACGACGCCGCGGCGAGGAAGGTATACGTCGGCTATGGCAACGGGGGGCTGCGCGTGATCGATCCCTCGAGCGGCGCCCCGGAAGGCGACATACCGCTGCCGGGACACCCCGAGGCGTTCGAGCTCGAGCGGGACGGGACGCGCATCTTCGTGAACGTGCCGACCACGCGCAGCATCGTAGTGGTCGACCGGCAGATGCGCACGCGCGTGGCAACGTGGGAGATGGGCGGCGCGGTCGGCAACTTCCCGATGGCGCTCGACGAGGCGGGCCGGCGGCTGATGGTGGGAACGCGCTCGCCCGCCGCGGTGGTGGTGCACGACATCGATACCGGGAAGGTGGTCGCGCGCGTGCCGATCGGCGGCGATACGGACGACCTCTTCTTCGACGCTGCCCACGGGCGTGCCTACGCCATCTGCGGCGAAGGCCGCGTGGATGTGGTCCGCCGCCAGGCCGGCGACCACTATTCGCTCGAGGGATCCGTCGAAACCGAGCCGGGCGCGCGCACCGGGCTCTTCGTCCCGCAGCAGCGCCGGCTCTACGTGGCCGCGCCGCCGTCGCGTTCGGCGCCGGCCCGGCTGCTGGTCTTCCGCGTTCCCTGAGCCGCGCTTATTCCGCTGCCGCGGATTCGCCGCGCGCCACGTACTCCACGTCGTCCCGATAGGCGGCCCAGGCCTGCGAGTACTCCATGGTGCGTGCGACCTCGTCGATGAACTCCGCGGGATAGCCCGCGCGACGCAGCAGGTGGAAGCCCATCTCCATGCCCGACGTGATGCCGCCGGCGGTGACGATGCGGCCCGCATCGACGACGCGCGCGCGGCTGATGCGGCAGCGCGGCGCGATCTGCGCGAGGCGATCGATCGGCACCATGCCGGGCGGGTTGCGCTCGGCGCGGTCGGGCTCCTTGCGATTGGTCGCCGCGAGGCCGTCGAGCAGCCCCATCTGGCCGTAGATCCACGAGCCGGTGCAGACGCTCGTGAGCAACGTGCTCTCCGGCAGCGAACGGATGAACTCGTGCAGCCTCAGGTTGTGGAGCTCCTGGCGCGTGCCGTAGCCGCCCGGGATCAGGAATGCATCCATCGCGGGCCGGTCCGCGAACGCGTAGTTGGGCAGCACGGTGAATCCGGCCTGCGCCTGCACGGGGCGCATCGCATCCGCGATGAGGAACGCATCGAGCTCGGGATCGTAGCGCCGGGCGACGGAAAACACGCCGTGCGGCGCGGCGAAATCGACGATCTCGACATCCTTGAAGACGTAGATGCCGAGGCGAAAACCCTTCTTCATGCGTGGCCCTCCGCGGGACGGGAGCACACGTTAACACGCGCATCGCCGCGGGCATTCCCGTGCCGCGGCGCGCGGCGTGCTCACTTGATCGAGATCTGCAGCTCCGAGGACTCGCCCTTGAGGACGTTGGCCGCCATGTCGACGGCGGCGGCGATGCCCTTCTCCTTGCCGCCGAAGAGGTGGCTCAGGAACTCGATCTGCGCGACGGTCTTGGGACCGAAGTGATAAAGGCGTGCGACCTTCTTCTCCGCGGCCTTGGAGCGCGGCGACTTAGCTGTCGTTCTGGTCATGGATTTCCTCCCATCCGGTTTGTTAGGGGTAGGTCGCCTATTGTGTCCGGATAATGACCGCACGCCAATCATTAATTGCTTAACACGCGTTGCGATTACCGAAATCGAATGTCGGTGCCGCTAAGTTTCACGAAGGCATTAGTGCCGCAGCGCACGGTGCGATGTTTAGCCGCGGCACAGGTTCATTTGCACTTGCCGAGCCCGGGTGCGCGCCGCGCGAAAGCATCAACGCTCGACCGGCACGATGGGCAGCTCGAGCCGCGTCGTGCGCCGCACGACCGAGAGGTTCGCGGGGCGGCCGATCCGCTCCGCGGTGAGCAGGCGGTGGAGGTCGTCGATGCCGTCGACCACGCGCCCGTCGAGGGACACGATGAGATCGCCCGGCTCGAGACCCGCCTGCGCCGCGGGAGCGTCGCGTTCCACCGATTCCACCCGTACCGCACGCGTGTTGCCGAGCGTGAAATGCCGCGCGATGCGCCGCGCGAGCGGCACCGTTGCGCCCGCGAAGCCGAGATAGCCGCGTCGCACCCGGCCATCACGCAGCAACTGCATCGCGACCCATCGCACCGTGTCGATCGCGGTCGCGAAGCAAAGGCCCTGCGCGCCGGGGATGATTGCCGTGTTCACGCCGATCACCTCGCCGCGCGAATCGAGCAGCGGGCCGCCGGAGTTGCCCGGGTTGAGCGCGGCATCCGTCTGCAGCACATCGTCGATGAGGCGGCCGCTCTGCGCGCGGAGGCTCCGTCCCAGCGCGCTCACCACGCCCGCGGTTACGGTGTGCTGGAACCCGTAGGGATTGCCGACCGCGATCGCGAGCTGGCCCACGCGCACGTTGCGCGACGCGCCGAGCGCGAGCGTGGGAAGCCCCGCCGCACCGATGCGCAGGATCGCGGTGTCGGTATCGGGATCCTCGCCGAGCAGGTCGGCCTCGCGGCGCAGGCCGTCGGCGAAAGTGGCCTCGATGCGGCGCGCGCCGTGCACGACGTGGCTGTTCGTGAGCAGCAGGCCATCGGGCGTGAAGACGAAACCCGAGCCCGAGCCCGCGCGGTCCCCGAAAGAGACTTCGATGTGCGCGACCGCCGGCCCCGCGCGCTCCGCGGCATTCACGACCGCGCGCGAGTACGCGTCCAGCGCCGCGTCGTCGAGGCCCGGCGATGGCGCCGCCGGCACCGCAGCATTGTTCTCGTCGAGCAGGAATTGCAGCGGAAATGCATCACCCATGGAGGAACCCTCGTTTGGCCATGGGTCGTACATGCGGCGCGGGCGCGAGGGATTCAACCCCCGCCCGCGGCCGTCTACCGCTTGAGCCGCGCGAGCGCCAGAGCCATCGCCGTCTGCGGTTGCGGTTGCTGCTTCTGCTGACGTTCGGCCGCAGGCTTCGGCCTGGGCTGGCGCTCGTTGGCGGGCGCACGATGCTGCGGCGCGCCATCGCGCGAACGGGCGGCCGCGGGCGGTGCCGCCGGCGCTTCCTCGAGCCGCATCGTGAGGGCAATGCGCTGGCGCTTGAGATCCACCTCCAGCACGCGCACCTTCACGATCTGGCCGGGCTTCACGACCTGGTGCGGATCCTTCACGAACCGGTGCGAAAGCGCCGAGACGTGCACGAGGCCGTCCTGGTGCACGCCGATGTCGACGAACGCGCCGAAGGCCGCCACGTTGGTGACGACCCCCTCGAGGATCATGCCGGGGCGCAGGTCCGCAAGCGATTCGATGCCTTCCTGGAACGTGGCGGTCCTGAACTCCGGGCGCGGATCGCGTCCCGGCTTCTCCAGCTCGGCGAGGATGTCGCGCACCGTGGGCGCGCCGAATTTGTCGTCGGTGAACTCGTCCGGCGCCAGCCCCTTCAGCAGCGCCGGCTGGCCCATCACGTCGCGAATGCCCTTGCCGATGCGCGCGAGGATGCGCTCGACCACGGGATAAGCTTCCGGGTGCACGGCGGAGCGGTCCAGCGGATTCGATTCGGGTGCATCGCTCGCGATGCGCAGGAATCCCGCGGCCTGCTCGAAGGTTTTGTCGCCCAGGCGTGGGACGTGGCGCAACAGCGCGCGGCTCGCGAAAGGACCGTTGGCATCGCGGTATTCAACGATGTTGCGTGCGAGCGTCGCGTTGAGCCCGGATACGTGTGCGAGCAACGGTGCCGAGGCCGTGTTCACGTCGACACCGACGGCGTTCACGCAATCCTCCACCGTCGCCTCGAGCGACTTCGCCAGCGCGGCCTGGTTCACGTCGTGCTGGTACTGGCCCACGCCGATGGACTTCGGATCGATCTTCACCAGCTCGGCGAGGGGATCCTGCAGTCGCCTCGCGATGGAAACTGCGCCGCGCAGGCTCACGTCCAGCGACGGAAACTCGCGCGCCGCGAGCGCCGATGCGGAGTACACCGAAGCGCCGGCCTCGCTCACGACGATCTTGGCGAGCTTGTGCTGCGGATCGCGCGCGACGATGAGCTTGATGAGCTCGGCAGCCAGCTTGTCCGTTTCGCGGCTCGCCGTGCCGTTGCCGATGGCCACGAGCTGGACGCGGTGCTGGCCGACCATGCGCGCGAGCGTGGCGAGCGAGCCCTGCCAGTCGCGGCGCGGCTCGTGCGGGTAGATGGTGGCGGTCTCGAGGAGCTTTCCGGTGGGATCGACCACGGCCGCCTTGCAGCCGGTGCGCACGCCCGGATCGATGCCGAGCACGGTGCGCGGCCCCGCGGGCGCCGCCAGCAACAGCTCGCGCAGGTTGCGGCCGAAGATGCGGATGGCTTCCGCTTCCGCCGCTTCGCGCAGCCGGGTGAGCAGCTCCGAGGAGATCACGAACGAGAGCTTCACCCGCCACGTCCACCGGCAGACCTCGCCCAGCCACTTGTCGGCGGCACGCCCCTCGTCGCGGATGCCGAATTGCGCCGCGATCATCGCGACGCAGGGATGCGGATTTGCCGCCTCGAGCTCCTCGCCCAGCCCCAGCGAAAGCCGCAACACGCCGAGCGTGCGGCCACGCATGAGCGCGAGAGCGCGATGCGAAGGTATGGCGCGGATGCGCTCGGAATAAGCGTAGTAGTCGCGAAATTTCTCCTCCTCCGCCGCTTCCTTGCCCTCCTCGACCGCCGACGTGACGATGCCTTCGTCCCACATGCGCGTGCGCAGCTTCTCGAGGAGCTCGGCGGTCTCGGCAAAACGCTCGGCCAGGATGTCGCGCGCGCCATCGAGCGCGGCCTTCGCGTCCGGGACGCTGATCGCCTCGACGCCTTCGGCAGCCGGGGATTCCTTCACGTACTTCGCGGCCTCGTCCAGCGGATCGAGCCGCGGGTTGGCGAAGAGCGCGTCGGCGAGCGGCTCGAGCCCCGCTTCCCGCGCGATCTGCGCCTTGGTGCGGCGCTTCGGCTTGTACGGCAGGTAAAGGTCTTCGAGTGCCTGCTTGGTGGCGGCGGCGGTGATCGATTCCTCGAGCGCCGGCGTGAGCTTGCCCTGCTCGCGGATCGAATCGAGGATCGCCTCGCGGCGCTCCTCGAGCCCGCGGAGGTAACCGAGGCGCTCCTCGAGGTTGCGCAACTGCGTGTCGTCGAGGTTGCCCGTGGCCTCCTTGCGATAGCGCGCGATGAAGGGAACCGTGGCGCCCTCGTCGAGCAGCGTGATGGCCGCCTCGACCTGCGCGGGACGCGCGGCGAGCTCGGTGGAAATGAGTTGGACGATCTTGCCGGCAGCGGCGGGGGAAATTGCGGAGGTCATTCGTGGGGCCCTGCGAAGGATGCGAATCGCGCTCGAATTCTAGCGGAGCCGGAGCGCATACCGCCGCAGAAAAAATCCTTGACAACGCCCTTCCCGCCTTCGCCTTACCATGCGGGTGCGCGCAAGCCGCGCGCCACAGGGAGGATGCCATGCCCGATCATGTCTACAAGCACCTCGAGCTCACCGGCTCCTCGAGCCAATCCGCCGACGACGCCGTGCGCAATGCGATCGCGCGCGCATCGAAGACGATGCACAACCTGCAATGGTTCCAGGTGCTCGAGACGCGCGGCCACATCAAGGATGGCAAGGTCGCGCATTGGCAGGTGACGCTGAAGATCGGGTTCACGCTCGACGAGTGAGCACGCGGCCGGGCGCTCAGCGCCGCATCGTGCACATCGTGCAGCCATCGGAATCGTGCTAAAGCGCTTCGGGATTCGGAATCGCGCTAAGGCGCTTCGGGATAGAGGCCGTGCACGCGCCCGAAGAGTCGCGCGAGCCCGAAGAGCGCCTCCGTGCACGGAGCAGGCACGCCCACGCGCTGGCCCAGCTCGACCACCGCGCCCAGGAGCGCATCCAGCTCGATCGGACGACCGGCTTCCACATCCTGCAGCATCGACGTCCTGAAGGCCCCCAGCCTCGCCGTGACCTGGTGGCGATCCTCCGGCGTTTCCTCGATGGGGCAGCCGATGCGGGCGCCGATGGCGGCGGCTTCGCGCATGACGGCCGAGTTGAACTCGCGCACGAGCGGATCGGCGAGCACGCGGTCGGCCGTCGCATCGGTGATGGCGGTCACCGGATTCATCGTCATGTTGCCCCAGAGCTTGTACCAGATGTCGCGCCGGATGTCGTTGGACTGCACCACCTCGAAGCCGGCATCCTCGAGGAGCTGCGCGATCCGCGTCACGCGATCGCTGCGGCCACCGGCGGGCTCGCCGATGATGAGGCGGTTGCCCATCACATGTCGCACCACGCCGGGATGCGTCGTGGTCGCCGCGAGGTGCACGACGCAGCCGATGACGTGATGGAGCGGGATGGCGCGTGAGATTTCGCCGCCGGGATCGATGCTTTGCAGCGGCGCGCCAGCCATCGCCGGAATCTTCGCCACGAACCACCACGGGACGCCATTCATGGCGGGCATCACCACGGTCTGCGGGCCGATGAGCGGCGCGATCCCCGTCGCGGCTCCTCTGAGCGCGGGGGCCTTGATGGCGAGGATGACGAGGTCTTGCTCGCCCAGGTCGCGGGGATCGCTCGTGACTCTGGCGGGCGCACCGGACGCGCCGCGCGGGTCACTGAGCCGCCAGCCGTGCTCGCTCAGGGCATCGAGGGTGGCTCCTCGGGCTATCGCGCTGACCTGGGCCCTGCCGGCCACTGCCAGGCGCGTGGCGACCAGGCCTCCGATCGCTCCGGCGCCGACGATGCAGACTTTCATGGCGGTGCCCCTATCGTGCAGCGGGGGTGATGCACGAATCGGGATACAGCCTGAGTAGCGCGCGCTCAAGATGGGCCGAGTGGCCACGACATCCGACTCTATGCGGGAGGTCTCGCGGGTTGGAGAACAGCGCTTTTGACACGCTTGGGCGTCTCAAAAGCCCTGGAATTCGAGATTCGTGTCTGCAAAAAAACCCGCGTATTTACGGCCTCATAGCGCAACAATGCCAACGTGGCCTGATTTCTCCATTCTTTGAATTAGCATCTTAGCCAAAAGTCACTTCGCCAATGCCGCCGCCCACCGTCACCAGGTGCAACTCATTCAGTTCATTGACAACA
>DATMJE010000302.1:0-14241 GCA_035553995.1 Usitatibacter sp.
CGCTACGGTCGTCGTGGCGGCCCCCAAGGCCCCCGAAACCGCCGTTTCGCGCTCTCCGAAGCTCGAGGGCTTCGCCGTGCAGGTCGGAGCATTTCGCGACGAGGCGCACCTCGAGCAGGTCCGGCAGAAACTCACGGCGGCCGGCGTCGTCCATTACACCGAGAGGATCGATTCCGGCGGCGCCCCGGTGACGCGCCTGCGCGCCGGCCCGTTTCCCACGCGCGAGGCGGCGGAAAGCGCCCGTGCCACGCTTCACCAGGCCGCGCTCGAAGGGCAGGTGGTCCCGCTGCCATGAGGTACATTGAAAGCGGGCGCGGCGAGCCCCATCTGTCCCACTCGCACTACCGCAGGAAGGAACGCTGATCCATGTGCGGCATCGTCGGAGTCGTGGCCCGCAGTCCCGTGAACCAGCTCCTCTACGACGGGATGACGGTCCTGCAGCACCGCGGGCAGGATGCGGCCGGCATCGTCACCGCCGAGGGCCACAGCTTCCACATGCACAAGGGCCGGGGCCTGGTGCGCGATGTGTTCCGCACGCGCGACATGCGCAACCTCGTGGGGCACATGGGCATCGCCCACTGCCGCTATCCCACCGCGGGCAGCGCCTCCTCCGAGGCGGAAGCGCAGCCGTTCTACGTGAACTCGCCCTACGGCATCGTGCTCGGCCACAACGGCAACCTCGTGAACGCCGAGGAGCTGCGCCGCGAGCTCTTCATGGACGATCGCCGCCACGTCAACACGAACTCCGACTCGGAAATCCTCCTGAACGTGCTCGCGCACGAGATCCACGACGCGAGCGCGGGACGCGACCGCCTCAATCCCGACATCATCTTCACGGCGGTCGCAGGCGTGCACCGGCGCGTGCGCGGCGCCTACGCCGTGGTCGCGATGATCGCGGGCCATGGAATGCTGGCTTTCCGCGATCCGCACGGCATCCGCCCGCTCATCATCGGGCGCGCGGATACGGAGAAGGGCGTGGAATTCCTCGTCGCCTCCGAGAGCGTCACGCTGGATACGCTCGGCTTCAAGATCATGCGCGACGTGGCCCCGGGCGAGGCGATCCTCATCGACGAGAGCGGCAACTTCCACAATCGGCAGTGCGCCGAGAATCCCGATCTCAATCCGTGCATCTTCGAGTTCGTGTACCTGGCGCGGCCCGATTCGGTGATCGACGGCATCTCCGTCTACGAGAGCCGCCGCAACATGGGCAAGAGCCTCGCCGACAAGATCCGCGCCCTCGGCATGCACGAGCAGATCGACGTCGTGATGCCGATCCCCGATTCCAGCCGCCCGAGCTCGCTCGAAGTGGCGACCAAGCTCGGCAAGCCCTACCGCGAGGGCTTCATCAAGAACCGCTACATCGGCCGCACCTTCATCATGCCGGGGCAGGAGATGCGCAAGAAGAGCGTGCGCCAGAAGCTGAACGCCATGCCGATCGAGTTCCAGGACAAGAACGTGCTGCTCGTCGACGATTCGATCGTGCGCGGCACCACCAGCCGCGAGATCGTGCAGATGGCGCGCGACAGCGGCGCGAAGAAGGTGTTCTTCGCCTCGGCGGCGCCGCCCGTGCGCTTCCCGAACGTGTACGGTATCGACATGCCCACGCGAAGCGAGCTCATCGCCACCGGCCGCACGGAAGCGGAGATCGCGGCGGCGATCGGCGCCGACGCGGTCGTGTACCAGGACCTCGAAGCGCTGGTCGACGACGTGCGCAGCCTCAATCCCGCCATCAAGCGCTTCGACTGCTCGTGCTTCGATGGCGTCTACGTGACGGGCGACGTCTCGAAGGAATACCTCGACCAGATCGCCGCCGGCCGCGGCAGCGCACGCGGCCCCGAAACGCGCCTGTCGAGCTACCAGCTCGACCTCGGCCTCTCCCGCATCGACTGAGCCCCCCACCATGGCCGATCGGTACCAGCCGGACACGCTCGGCGTGCGCGCCGGCGGCCTGCGCAGCGACTTCCAGGAGCATTCGGAAGCGCTGTCGCTCACCACGAGCTTCGTCTACAAGAGCGCCGCCGAAGCCGCGCGCAAGTTCGCGAACGAGGAGCCCGGGTTCATCTACTCGCGCTTCACGAACCCGACCGTCACCATGTTCCAGAACCGCCTCGCCGCCCTCGAGGGCGCGGAGGCGTGCGTCGCCACGTCCACCGGCATGGCGGCCGTCGCGACCACCGCCCTGGGGCTGCTCAAATCGGGCGAGCACATCATCTGCGCGCGCGGTGTCTTCGGCACCGTGGTGCCGCTCTTCGACCAGATCCTGAAGAAGCTCGGCATCGAGACCACCTGGGTCGAGCTCGGCAACCTCGATGCGTGGCGCGCGGCGGTGCGGCCGACGACGCGCCTCCTCTTCGCCGAGACACCGTCGAATCCGGTGTGCGAGATCGCGGACATCGCAGCACTCGCCGAGATCGCGCGCAACGCGAAGGCGGTGCTCGCCATCGACAACTGCATGTGCTCGCCGGCGCTGCAGCGTCCGATCGAGCTCGGCGCGGATCTCGTGATCCACTCGGCGACCAAGTACCTCGACGGCCAAGGGCGCGTCCTCGCGGGCGCCATCGCCGGGCGTGCGGATCTCGTGAACGGCCCGCTCTTCAGCTTCGTGCGTACGGCGGGACCGGCCATCTCGCCGTTCAACGCCTGGATCTGCCTGAAGGGCATGGAGACGCTGCGCATCCGCATGCAGGCGCAGTCGGCCACGGCGCTCACGATCGCGCGCTGGCTCGCCGCGCATCCGGCGGTCGAGCGCGTGCATTACCCGGCGCTCGAATCGCATCCGCAGCACGCGCTCGCCATGCGCCAGCAATCGGCGGGAGGCGCGGTGCTCTCCGTGGTCGTGAAGGGCGGGCGCGAGGGCGCGTGGCGCCTCATCGACGCGACCAAGCTGCTTTCCATCACCGCCAACTTCGGCGACGTGAAGACCACCATCTGCCATCCCGCGACCACGACGCACGGCCGCATCCCGCCGGCCGAGCGCGAGGCGGCGGGTATTGCCGAGGGTCTGGTGCGCCTGGGCATCGGCCTCGAGGACGCCGCGGACATCCGCGCCGACCTCGAGCGCGGGCTCGCGAAGGCCTGAGCCATGGCGGCGACGCCGGCCCTGCCGCCGTCCCCGCGCCCCCGGCACGTGTTCCTCATGTGCCCGCCCGAGTACTTCACGGTCGCGTACATCATCAACCCGTGGATGCACGGCAACCTGCGCCTCGTGGACAACGTGCTCGCGAAGCAGCAGTGGCGCGCCCTCTACGACATCCTCACCGACCGCGCCGTGGTGCGCCTCGTGCTGCCGCAGCCCGGCTCGCCGGACATGGTGTTCACCGCCAACGCGGGGCTGGTGAAGGGCCGCCATTTCGTCGTGTCGCGCTTCCGCTATCCGGAGCGCCAGTACGAGGAGCCGTACTTCGCCGACTGGTTCATGGACCGCGGCTACGAGGTCTCGCTCATGCCGCGCGACGTGCCGTTCGAGGGCGCGGGGGACGCGCTCTTCGACCGCGGGAGCGACAGCCTCTGGATGGCGCACGGCCACCGCTCGATCTCGGCCGCACGCGAGGTCCTCTACGACCGGCTCGGCCGGGGGTCCCCGCTGGCGGGGGCAGGATCCGGCAATATTGACGCCGTGACGCTCAAGCTGGTCGACACACGCTTCTACCACCTCGACACGTGCTTCTGCCCGCTCGAAGGCGGCTACCTGCTCTACTACCCGCCGGCGTTCGACGAGGATTCGCGCGCCACCATCGAGAAGCGCGTGCCCGCCGCGCGCCGCATCGCGATCGACGAGGAGGACGCGCTCGCCTTCGCGTGCAACGCCGTGAACATCGACGACGCCGTGGTGGTGAATCGCGCCACACCCGCCTTCGTGCAGGCGCTGGGGGCGCGCGGCTTCGAGGTCCTGCAGACCCCGCTCTCGGAATTCATGAAGGCGGGCGGCTCCGCCAAGTGCCTCACGCTCCGGCTCGACGAGCCATGATCCGCCGCGCGGCCATGGTCCTCGCGGCACTCGTCGCGGCCGCCTGCGCCTCGGACCAGGGCGTGCCGCCGGAACGGCTGCCGCGTTACGTGGCGCCGGCGAAGGCGCCGCGCGTGGCGCTGGTGCTGGGCTCCGGCGGCCCGCGCGGCTTCGCCCACATCGGCGTGCTGAAGGTGCTGGAGGAGCAGGGCGTGCGCCCCGACTTCATCGTCGGCACGAGCGTGGGCGCCATGGTGGGCGCGCTCTACGCCGGCGGCTACAGCGCTGCCGATCTCGAGAAGATCGCCTACGACATGAGCATGCTGCGCTTCTTCGAGGTCGGCATGCTGAGCGGCAAGCGCATGAGCGGCGCGGGAATCCAGGAGTACGTGAACGGCTGCCTCGACGGGCGCACGATCGAGGAGCTGCGCCTGCCCTTCGCCGCCGCCGCGACCCGCATGCACGACCGCCAGCTCGTGCTCTTCACCCACGGCGACACGGGCCTCGCCGTGCGCGCCTCGGGCGCCGACGCGGACGAGTTCCTGCCGGTGCGCGTGGGCGACACGCTCTACATCGACGGCGATTCGGTGAGCCCCGTGCCGATCCACGCCGCGCGCAAGCTGGGCGCGAAGGTGGTGATCGCGGTGGACGTGTCCGCGTACGCCGAGGACACGCCGCCGGGCGTGCCGCAGGAGTGGATCGACAAGGACGCACGGCGCGCGGCGCAGGTGCGTGCCGAGGCGCCGGAAGCCGATGTGCTGCTGCATCCCAACATCGGCTACTACGCGGGCTACGAGGTCTCCTACCGCCGCCGCGTGATCGAGGCGGCCGAGCGCTACACGCGCGAGCAGCTGCCGCAGGTGCGCGCCGCGTTCGCCCGCGCCGGGATCGCCCTGCCGATGGCTCAGTTGCCCACGGCGCGCACGCCGCTGGCCGAGACCTCGAGGTAGCCGCCGGCTTCGTACCAGTCGGGCAGCACCCAGCGCACGCGCTCGCGGCCGTCCACGAGGTGCACGTGGCGCGCCGGGCGATGCGTGTGCCCATGGATCATCAGCGCGGCGCCGGATTCGCGGAACGCGGCCTCGACCGCCTCCGGGGCCACGTCCATGATCTCCTGCGCCTTGCCCTGCTTGTCGCCTTCGCTGCGCACACGCAGGCTCTCGGCGAGCGCCATGCGCTGGGCGAGCGGCTGCGACAGCGCGCCGGCTTGCCAGCGTGGATCGCGTACCTGCGCGCGGTAGGCCTGGTACGCCGCGTCGCCGGTGCAGAGCGTGTCTCCGTGCAGCAGCAGCGTGCGCGTGCCGTAGAGATCGATCACGAGCGGATCGTCGATGAGCTCGACGCCGGTCGCCGCGGAAAAGCCGCGCGCCACGAGGAAGTCGCGGTTGCCGTGCATGAAGCGGATCGGCAGCCGCGCGCTCGCGCGCTTCAGCGCCGCGCTGGCACGGGCGGGAAGGGCGAGCGAGATGCTGTCGTCGCCCACCCAGTATTCGAACAGGTCGCCCAGGATGTAGAGCGCATCCGCGCCGGGGGCGGCCTCGTCCAGGAAGCGCTCGAACCGGTCGACGATCGCGGGGCGCGACTCGTCGAGGTGCAGGTCCGAGATGAGGAGCGTGCGCCCCGCGGCGCCGCCGCCGCGGGGCACGTCCGTCAACCCGCGATGCACTCCGCCTTCTCGATCACCACCGGCTCGTTCGGGACGTTCTGGTACATGCCCTTGTTGCCCGTGGGCACCTTCTTGATCTTGTCGACGACGTCCTGGCCCTCGACCACCTTGCCGAAGACCGCGTAGCCCCAGCCCTGCGGGCTCTCGCCGCTGTAGTTGAGGAACGCGTTGTCCTTCACGTTGATGAAGAACTGCGAGGTGGCCGAATCGCGCACGCCGGTGCGCGCCATGGCGACGGTGTAGTTGTCGTTCTTGAGGCCGTTGTTCGCCTCGTTCTTGATCGGCGCCTGCGTGGGCTTCTGCTGCATGTCCTTGGTGAAGCCGCCGCCCTGCACCATGAAGCCGTCGATCACGCGGTGGAAGATGGTGCCGTTGTACGTGCCGGCCTCGACGTACTTCACGAAGTTGTCGACGCTGACGGGCGCCTTCTCCTTGTCGAGCTGGATCACGATCGCGCCCATCGACGTGGTGAGCTTCACTTTCATGGGGGCATTTCCTTTCTGGGTGCAGGACGATGCGGAGGCGGGTGCGGGCGCGGCGGCCTTGTCGGCGGGCGCTTGCGCGCACGCTGCGAGCGGGAGTGCCGCGGCGAAGAAGGATGCGAGGACGATGCGACGGGAATTGTTCATGGTCGACAGTAAAAAAGGTGCAGCAGGTTAGGAAATGACGGCCTCGTGCAGGATCCGCCACGTGTTGCCTTCGCGGATCCAGTACTGCCGCTTGGAAGTGCGGTTGGACAGGTTGCTCGAGCGGTAGTCCTGCTCGAACGTGACCATCACCATGTCCTTCATGCCGGGATAGGCGAAGACGCTGAGGTCGCCGATGCCGACCTTCACCCACGTCTTCCCGGTGTTCACCTTGCGCTTGTGCGCCTCGAAGCCCGCGAGGTCGCCGCCGCCCTCGGTGCGGAAGGAGGGCGAATAGTGCGAGAAGTAGCGCGCGGAGTCGAGGCTTTCCCAGTCGGCCTTCCATTGCTGGAAGGCGGCCATGAAGCCCTCGCGCTGCTTGTCCCAGCTGATCGGGTCGCGCCATTCGACCGACTGGCCGATGACCACCGGCGTGCGGCTCACGTCCACGTACTTCGCGAGCCGGGCGAGGTCGTCGTTGGTGAGGACGACGCAGCCGTCGGTGGCCCACGGCGCGCGGCTGTAGGTATCCGAGGGCGTGCCGTGCAGCCAGATGCCGTGGCCGCCGCGGCCGTTCATGCGGTCCCATTCGTTGGGATAGCTGATCGGGAAGGCCACGGCGCCGTAGAGATCCGGCAGCTTGTCCTTCGAGGCGACCACCGTGTAGACGCCGATGGGTGTCTTCTGGTCGCCCTCGCGCTGCTTCTCGACGCCGTTCTTGCCGAGGCTGATGTAGAAATCCGTGACGTACCGCGGCCGGCCATGGTCGTTCGCGTAGACGAAGAGGCGCGAACGCGAGGTGTCCACCACCAGCACATGGGCCTGCGACGGTGCGAGCTGCATCACGCTCGAGGGCAGGTAATCGACGGGCGGCGCGGAGACGTAGCGCTTTACGCGGACGCGCGCTTCGTCCTGCAGCGGGGCCATTTCCGCATTGGCGGGCGCGGCGGGGGCGCCCACGGCGGCGCCGAATGCGGCGGGCCGGCCGGCCTGGGCCATGAGGAGATCGCCCTTGATCAGGTAGCCCAGGCGGAAATTGGGATTGTGCGCGAGCACCTTGTCGATCTCGCCCATCGCCTTGTTCAGGCCCGAGTCGCGCAGGCCCACGATGGCGCGCACCAGCGACGCCTCGACCTCGTTGGCGAATGCCGGTCCCACGCTGAAGGGGATGCTGCCCGTGCCGCTGCCATCGGCGAGCGCAATGGCGGCCGTGGCGAAGCCGAGGATGGCCAGCTGCTGCCCGCCGCGGACGATGCGATGGAAAAGGCGCGCGTTGGTCACCCGCCCGAGCGCTCCTGCTTGATGAGCCAGCGATCGCCGTTCTTCTCGAGCTTCATCGTCTTGGTGCTGTTGGCCTTGGTGATGTCCGACTTGTACGACTGGCGCACGACCGCGGTGGCCTCGTTGCCGTTGATGCGCACGGACTTCACGTTGACCGCCACGTCGATCGACTTCGGACGCTCGATGCGCTCGGCGCGTTCCTTCTCCCACGACTTGCGCGAGGCGCCCTTGGGCACCTCGAAATCCGGCGCGTAATGCGCGAGGTAGCCGCGGACGTCCTTGTGGCTCCAGGCGCGCGCCCAGTCCTCGAGCGAGGTGACGATGGCCGCCTTGTCGTCGCCCCCGGGCGCGGCGGCTGCTGGGGCCGGGGCCGGGGCCGGCGCGCTCGCCGGCGCGGCGGCGACGACCGCGGGCGCGGGCTTGGGCGGCTCGTTCTTCGCGACCACCTGTGGCTTCGTCTCGGCCTTGGGCGCTGCGGGCGCGGGAGTGGGCGTGGCTTGTGGCGCGGGGCTCACGGCCGAGGCGGGCTGCTGCGGCGCGCGCTGGCCCGCGGTGCCCTTCTGGGCGGAGAACATGTCCTTCACCATCGCGAGCTTCACCTGCGCGCTGGTGTTGTTCTTGTCGAGCTGCAGGGCGCGATCGTAGGCGCGGCTGGCGAGCTGCGCGTAGATGTCGCCCAGGTTCTCGTGGGCGGTGGCGTAGCTGGGATGCGTGTGGATGGCGAGCTCGAGCGCGGACTTGGCCTTGTCGTAGTTGCCCTGCGAGGCGTAGAGCACGGCGAGGTTGTTGTACGGCTCCGGCAGTTCCGGATAATCCTCCGTGAGGCCGGTGAAGACCTGGATGGCCTCCGGGACCTTCTTCTCCTCGGTGAGCAGCAGGCCCTTCAGGAAGCGGCCCTGGGGATCCTTGGGCTGGACGCGCAGGAAGGCCTCGACCTTGTCCATGGCCGGCTCGACCTTGCCCTGCCCGTAGAGCTTCTGGGCCTCGCGCAGGTCGTCGGCGGGCGCAGCGAGGGTGATGCCGGCGTGAACCGCGAGCCACGCGGCAACAAGCGTGGCGGCAACGCGGCCCGGCATCGGAATGCGGTGCAGCATCGTGTTATAATTAATTGAATTTAATGGAAAACAATATTCTACCCGCCTTCGGGGACCTTCACAATGCGCCGCGCTGTCGGCGCACGTCCCGCATCGCGCCCTGATACCCTTGCGGCCCGGCCGCGAGCCGTTCCAAGCAGCGTCCCCGGCGGCCGCGCCGCACCCCAGACCATGTCCACTCTCCAGCTCTACAACACGCTCAGCCGCAGCAAGGAAACGTTCACGCCGCGCGTCGCCGGCAAGGCCAGCATGTACGTTTGCGGGCCGACGGTATATGACTACTTCCACATCGGCAATGCGCGCACGTTCAGCGTCTTCGACATGGTCGCACGTTGGCTGCGCGCGGTGGGCTACGAGGTCACGTATGTGCGCAACATCACCGACGTGGACGACAAGATCATGGATCGCGCCCGCGCCAACGGCGAGGACATCGAGGCGCTCACGGCGCGCATGATCGCGGCGCTCGACGAAGACTGCGCCCGCCTCGGGCTCGCGAAGCCGGACCGCGAGCCGCGCGCCACCCGCCACATCGCGGAGATGCTGGAGCTCATCGCGATGCTCGAGGGCAAGGGGCTCGCCTATCGCGCGGGCAACGGCGACGTCTGCTATTCGGTGCGCGATTTCCCCGGCTACGGGAAGCTTTCGCGCCGCAACCTCGACGACCTGCGCGCCGGCGAGCGCGTGGCGGTGGAGACCGCCAAGCGGGATCCGCTGGATTTCGTGCTGTGGAAGGCGGCGAAGCCGGACGAGCCTTCGTGGCCGTCGGACTTCGGCGCCGGACGCCCGGGCTGGCACTTCGAGTGCTCCGCGATGTCGTGCAAGGAGCTCGGCATCCCGTTCGACCTGCACGGCGGCGGCTGGGACCTGCAGTTCCCGCACCACGAGAACGAGATCGCGCAGAGCGAGGGCGCGCTCGACCGGCCGTTCGTGAAGTACTGGATGCACAGCGCCTTCCTCAACATCGACCAGGAGAAGATGTCGAAATCGCTCGGCAACTTCTTCATGACGCGCGAGGTGCTCGACAAGCTCGATGCCGTGCAGGGCGGCGAGCAGCTGCGCTTCTTCCTCGTGCGCGGCCACTATCGCAGCGAGCTCAACTTCAGCTGGGACACGCTCGTGGATGCCGGCAACACGCTGCGCGGCTTCTACACGGCGCTGCGCGAGGTGCCGCCGGTGGCTGCGCCCATCGATTGGTCGAACGCCTACGCGGCGCGTTTCCGCTCCGCGATGAACGACGATTTCGATACACCCGTGGCGCTCGCCGTGTTGCACGACCTCCGCGGCGAGGTGAACCGCTCGCATTCGCCGGAGCTGTCGGGCCTGCTCAAGGCGCTCGGCGGCACGCTCGGATTCCTGCAGGCCGATCCGGAAGCCTTCCTCAAGGGCGCCGCGGTGGCGATCGACGTGGAGTCGATGATCGCCGCGCGCACCGCTGCCAAGAAGGCGAAGGAATTCGCGAAGGCCGACGCCATCCGCAGGGAGCTCGAGTCCGCGGGCATCGTGCTCGAGGACAAGCCCGGCGGCGTGACGGAGTGGCGTAGGAGATAGGACGCTGGATTGGGCCCCGGCCCATTGCCGCAGATGCGGCGGCCGGGGCGACACAGCACTGCGTCAGCGCACGAATTTCTCGTCGCGAGAGATGATCGTGAGGTCGACGAAGTGCGAGCCGTTGTGGTTGTCGGGCGTGTAGGTCACCTTGAATCCGCCCGCGTCGTAGGGCTCCAGCGATTCCATCGCCTTGATGAAGCTCTCGCGGGTGAGGTTGCGCCCGGCGCGCTTGATCCCCTCGACCATGACCTTGGCCGCGATGAAGCCCTCGAGCGTTCCGAAGCCGGGCTCGGCCTTGGCGTCGTCCATGAGCTTGCGGTACTCCTTCACCACGGGGAGTGAGGTGTCCCACGGGAACGGGACCACCTGCGACACCTGCACGCCGCGCCCTTCGGACCCGAGCTCCTTCGCGAGCGCCCGGCTGCCGACGAAGGAGACGTTCCAGAACGTGGGGTTCGAGCCCGCGGCCTTCATCTCCTTCACGAACGCGGCGCAGCCCTTGTACGCGCCGATCATGACGATCGCCTGCGGCGGGTCCTTCGACATTTCCGCCACGGCCTTCTTCACGTCGACGCTGTTGCGCTCGACGGTGGCCTTCGCGGCCACCTGCAGGTTGCGCTTCTTCAGCGCCCGCGTGACGCCCTCCAGGCCGGCCTGGCCGTACGCATCGTTCTGGTAGAACACGCCGATGCGGTCGATGCTCATGGCGGTGAGATGCTGCACGATCGCCTCGGTCTCGTCGAAGTAGCTCGCGCGCACGTTGAAGATGTAGCGGTTGAGCGGGTTGCGCAGCAGCTCCGCGCCGGTGAAGGCGCCGACGTACGGCACCTTCGCCTCGGTGAAGATCGGCATCACCGCCGCGCTGGTCGGCGTTCCCACGTAGCCGAAGAGGGCGAAGACCTTGTCGTCGTTGATGAGCTTCCTGGTGTTCTCGACCGCGCGCGGCGGCTCGTAGCCGTCGTCGAGCGTCTTCAGGACGACCTTGCGGCCGTTCACGCCGCCATTGGCATTGACGGAGTTGAAGTACAGCGTGGCGCCGAGCTGCATGTCCTTGCCCAGCTCCTGCGCCGGGCCCGACAGCGCCGCCGACTGCCCGAGGAGCACCTGCGTATCGGTGACTCCCTGCGCCCAGCACGTCGCGCTCGCGGCCACGAGGAGCGCGAGCAACGTGAGAAACCGCTTCATGTTTTCCCCCCAAACCACGGTATCGGTAGGGGAATGATACCCGCCTTCAGCCCGCGAAAAACTCCCGCACCTTTTCCATGAAGCTCTTGGAGCGGGGGCTGTGGCGCCCGGCGTCCGCCTTGGTGGTTTCCTCCAGCTCGCGCAGCAGCTCCTTCTGGCGGTCGTTCAGGCGCACCGGCGTCTCCACCACGACCTGGCAGAGGAGATCCCCCGGATAGGTCGAGCGCACGCCCTTGATGCCTTTGCCGCGCAGCCGGAAGACCTGCCCGGTCTGCGTCTCGGGCGGGATCTTCACCTTGGCCGAGCCGTCGAGCGTGGGGATCTCGATCTCGCCGCCCAGGGCCGCGAGCGTGAAGCTGATCGGCATCTCGCAATGGAGGTCGTCGCCGTCGCGCTGGAAGACGCCGTGCTCGGTGAGGTGGATGACGACATAAAGGTCCCCGGGCGGGCCGCCGTTGACACCGGCCTCGCCTTCGCCCGTGAGGCGGATGCGGTCGCCCTCGTCGACGCCCGGCGGGATCTTCACCGCGAGCGTCTTGTGCTTCTTCACCCGGCCGGCGCCGCGGCAGGTGGCGCACGGATCCACGATCATCTTGCCGCTGCCGTGGCAGGTGGGACAGGTTTGCTGGATCGAGAAGAAGCCCTGCGAAAGGCGCACGTTGCCGGAGCCATGGCACGTCTCGCACGTCTTGGGATGCGTGCCGGGCTTGGCACCCGTGCCATGGCAGGTCTCGCAGGCCTCCATGGTGGGGATGCGGATCTTGGTCTCGGTGCCGCGCGCCGCCTGCTCGAGGGTGACCTCGAGGTTGTAGCGCAGGTCGGCGCCGCGGTAGACGGAGGCGCGGCCGCGCCCGCCCTGGCCGCCGCCGAAGATGTCGCTGAAGATGTCGCCGAACGCCTCGGCGAAGCCGCCGAAGCCCGGCGCCCCGTCACCCATGCCGCCCATCTGCGGGTTCACGCCGGCGAAGCCGTAGGCATCGTAGGCGCGGCGCTTCTCCGGCTCCGAGAGGACCTCGTAGGCCTCCTTGGCCTCCTTGAACTTGTCTTCAGCGTCCTTGCTGTCCGGATTGCGGTCCGGGTGGAATTTCATCGCGAGCTTGCGATAGGACTTCTTGATCTCCTCGTCGGAGGAGTCGCGGTTCACGCCGAGGACTTCGTAGTAGTCGCGTTTTTTTGTAGGCATTGGTGGTGCTGTTGTGGTTTGAAACGGGGCGCAAGGCCCAAGGCGCAGGGCGCAAGAAAAAACCGGTTCTTCTTGCGCCTTGCGCCTTGTGCCTTGCGCCTATCGGCCCTTACGCCTTCGCGCCTTGTTTCTTTACGCCGACTTCTTGTCCTTCACCTCGGTGTATTCCGCATCGACGACGTTGCCCTCGACTTCCTTCTCGCGCGCCTGCGAGTCGCCGCCGCCCTGGGGGCCTGCGCCCGGCGAGGGACCCGCGCCCTGCTGGGCGCCCGCGCCGGCATTCTTCGCCTGCGCATCGGCATAGATCTTCTCGCCCAGCTTCTGCGACGCCTTGCCGAGCGCCTCGGTCTTCGCCTCGATCTCTTCCTTCGTGCCCGTCTTCAGCACGGCCTCGAGATCCTTGATGGCCGATTCGATCTTCTCCTTCTCGGAGGCGTCGATCTTGTCGCCATACTCGCCGAGCGACTTGCGGATGGAATGCGCGAGCGCATCGGCCTGGTTGCGCGCCGTGACGAGCTCGAGCGCCTTCTTGTCCTCGTCCGCGTGCGACTCCGCATCCTTCACCATCCGCTGGATCTCTTCTTCCGAGAGGCCCGTGTTCGCCTTGATGGTGATCTTGTTCTCCTTGCCCGTGGCCTTGTCCCGTGCCGACACGTGCATGATGCCGTTCGCATCGATGTCGAACGTGACCTCGATCTGCGGCATGCCGCGCGGCGCGGGCGGGATGCCCTCGAGGTTGAACTGGCCGAGGCTCTTGTTGCCGGAGGCCACTTCGCGCTCGCCCTGCAGGACGTGGATGGTCACCGCGCCCTGGTTGTCGTCCGCGGTCGAGAACACCTGCTGCGCCTTGGTCGGGATGGTCGTGTTCTTCTGGATGAGCTTGGTCATCACGCCACCGAGCGTCTCGATGCCGAGCGACAGCGGCGTCACGTCCAGCAGCAGCACGTCCTTCACGTCGCCCTGCAGCACGCCGCCCTGGATGGCAGCGCCGACGGCGACCGCCTCATCCGGGTTCACGTCCTTGCGCGGCTCCTTGCCGAAGAACTCCTTCACCTTGTCCTGCACCTTCGGCATGCGCGTCATGCCGCCGACGAGGATCACGTCGCCGATCTCGCCCACCTTCACGCCCGCGTCCTTGATCGCGATGCGGCAGGGCTCGATGGTGCGCTCGATGAGGTCGTCCACCAGCGCCTCGAACTTGGCGCGCGTGATCTTGATCGACAGGTGCCTCGGCCCGGTCGCGTCGGCCGTGATGTACGGCAGGTTGATGTCGGTGGCCTGCGAGCTCGAGAGCTCGATCTTCGCCTTCTCGGCCGCTTCCTTCAGGCGCTGGAGCGCCAGCACGTCCTTCGAGAGGTCGACGCCCTGTTCCTTCTTGAACTCGGTGACGATGTAGTCGATGAGCCGCTGGTCGAAGTCCTCGCCGCCCAGGAACGTGTCGCCGTTGGTCGAGAGCACCTCGAACTGGTGCTCGCCGTCGACGTTGGCGATCTCGATGATGGAGATGTCGAACGTGCCGCCGCCGAGGTCATAGACCGCGATCTTGCGGTCGCCTTCCTTCTTGTCGAGGCCGAACGCGAGCGCGGCCGCCGTGGGCTCGTTGATGATGCGCTTCACTTCCAGGCCCGCGATCCGTCCCGCGTCCTTGGTCGCCTGGCGCTGCGAGTCGTTGAAGTACGCGGGCACGGTGATGACCGCTTCCGTGACCGGCT
>DATMJE010000303.1:0-8547 GCA_035553995.1 Usitatibacter sp.
TCCGCCGGCCGATCGTGAACTCCGCCACGCACGACTACATCCGCGTCTCGCTGTTCGTGGCGCCCTTCACGGTGCTCATCCCGCCCAACAACCTCTACAACCTCGCGAACGTGAACGTGCCCGTCGACGACACGAGCACCATGTTCTACTTCATCGCCTGGAGCGATGCGCCCGGCGGCGGCATCGACGTGGAAGCGTGGCGGCGTTTCTGCGGTGCCCAACCCGGCATCGATCTCGACCATCGCTGGCGCAAGAAGCGCAACTGGGACAACTTCTACCTGCAGGACCGGCAGGCCATGAAGCTCGGCAACTTCACCGGCATCCGCGGCATTCCCATGCAGGACATGGCGATGTGGGAGACGATGGGCCCGATCGCCGACCGCTCGAAGGAGCGCCTCGGGGCGAGCGATCTCGCGATCGTGGAGTTCCGCCGCATCATGGTGGAGGCCGCGCGCGCTTTCGCCGCGGGCGGGGCGGCCATCGGCAGCGATCCCGGCATCGTTCGCGCGCAGCTGCGCTCGTTCGAGGGCATCGTGCCCAAGGGCACGGACTGGCGAACGCTCGGCGTGGCGCCGCACGCGGAGCTGGCGGCGGAATAGGACATCGCAAGCGAGGGAGGAGAGGATGGTGCGATTCATCCGCATCGCCGCGTGCTTCGCGGCATCGCTGTGCTGCATTTCGGCCGTCCGCGCGCAGTCGCCCGAATGCGCGAAGAAGGAAGGCGAGGTCATGGTGTACCACTCGACGCAGCTCGAGGACCTGAAGCCGGTCTTCGACGCGTTCACGGCGAAGTACGGCGTGAAGGTCACCGACTGGCGCTCGAGCTCGGAGAACGTGGTCCAGCGCGTCATCAGCGAGGCACGCGCCAACAAGAACGTGGTCGACCTCATCGAGAACAACTCGCCCGAGCAGGAGGCGCTGCGGCGCGAGAAGCTCCTGCGGCGCATGGAGTCGCCGCATTTCGCCGACATGCGGCCCGGCACGCTCGGAGCGCACCATGAATACGCCACGTCCACGATGGACGTGTTCGTGCAGGCCTACAACACCGAGAAGGTGAGGCGGGAGGAGCTGCCGAAGAGCTTCGAAGACCTCGCCGATACCCGCTGGAAGGGACGCCTCGGCATCGAGGCCGAGGACCAGGCGTGGTTCGGCACGTACCTTCGCCTCGTCGGTGCCGACAAGGGCCTCAGGCTCTTCGACGAGATCGTGGGACGCAACGGCGTCTCGGTGCGCAAGGGCCACACGCTGCTGGCCAACCTGGTGAACTCGGGCGAAGTGCCGTTCGCGCTCACGGTCTACAACTACAAGCCGCCGCAGCTCAAGGCGAAGGGCGGCAGCATCGACTGGATCGTGCTCCAGCCCGCCATCGCGCAATTGCACGCCGTCGCGGTCACGGCGAAGGCGCCCCATCCGTGCTCGGCGGCGCTGCTGTTCGACTTCTTCCTCGGCGAGGGCCAGCCGTTGCTCGCGAAGCGCAACTTCGTCCCGGCGAACGCGAAGGTGCCCTCGCCCTTCGGCGACATGCCGATCCGCTACATCGATCCGGCCGAGGCGCTGGAGAAGCAGGACCAGTGGCTCAGGCTCTACGAGGAAACCGTCGTGAAGCGCGCGAAGGGCTGATGGCGCTCGGCCTGCACGAGGGGGAGGGCGAGCACGTCCACGAGATCGCGCTCGGGCGGCGCGGCGAGCTGGTCGAGTACATCTGGAAGGTCGAGAACGTCGAGCTCACCACCGTGGGCATCGACATCGGCAGCTCCACCTCGCACCTCATGTTCTCGGGCGTGCGGCTGCAGCGCAAGACCCAGGCGCTGTCGAGCCGGTTCGTCGTGGTCGAGCGCAAGGTGCTGTGGAAGTCGCCCATCCTGCTCACGCCGTTCGCGCGGGACGGCACGATCGATGCGGCGGCGCTCGGCGACTTCATCGCACGCAGCTATCGCCATGCGGGCATCGAGCCCGATGCGGTCGATACCGGCGCCGTGATCCTCACGGGTGAGGCGATCAAGCGGCGCAACGCGCGCGCCATTGCCGAGCTCTTCGCGGCCGATGCCGGGCGATTCGTCTGCGCCTCGGCCGGCCATCACCTGGAGTGCGCGCTGGCCGCGCACGGCTCTGGCGCGGTTGCGCTCTCGCGCGAAGCCGGCGTCCCGGTGCTGAACGTGGACATCGGCGGGGGCACCACCAAGCTCGCGATCGCGGCCCAGGGCACGGTCGTCGCGACTGCCGCGTTCGCCGTCGGCGGCCGGCTGGTGGCATTCGATGCGGACGGGCGCATCGAGCGCGTGGACGAATCCGCCCGCATCGTGGCCGACTATCTCGATGTCGACCTGGCCTCGAACGTGGCGCGCGTCGTGGATGCGCTCGCGCACGTCGTGGCCGGGATGATCGACGGCCGGGTGGGCGAGCTCGGGATGCGGCTGCTGCTCACCGAGCCGTTGCGGCCGGGAGCCTTCGTGCCACAGGCAATCACGTTCTCGGGAGGAGTCGCCGAGTACATCTACGGGCGCGAGGCGGCGGGGTTCGGCGACATCGCACGCCCGCTCGCGCAGCGCATCCGCGAGGCCATCGATCAGGGACGCATCGCCCTGCCGTTGCGCGCGCCGCAGGAAGCGATTCGCGCGACCGTCATCGGCGCCTCGCAATTCACGGTGCAGGTGAGCGGCAAGACCATCCACATCGGCACGGATGTGGCGCTGCCGCTGCGCAACGTCCCGGTGATCGCGCCGGCGCTCGAGCTGGAAGGCGAGGTGCACGCGGGCAGTGTCGCCATCGCCATCCGCGCGGCACTCGAGCGTTCGCCGGTGCAGGAGGAGCAACCGATCGCGCTCGCATTGCGCTGGCGCGGCGAGCCGCTGTACCCAAGGCTGCGCGCGCTGGCCGAAGGCATCGCCCTCGCGCTGGTCACCGCCGAGGCGAGCGCCGCGCCGCTGGTGCTGATGATCGACGGCGACATCGGCCGCACGCTCGGCCACATCCTCGAGCATGAGCTCGCCGTGCGCCGGGAGGTCGTATCCATCGACGGCATCCAGTTGCGCGAATTCGATTTCGTCGATATCGGCGAGGTCATCAGGCCTGCCGAAGTGGTGCCGGTGGTGATCAAGTCGCTGCTGTTTCCGGGGGCGAGCCCGGCCGCGCACGCCACGCCCCATCATTACCAGCCCGTCGGGGCGGGAAGGAGCGCTTCATGAACGACACGGCCGCGCCGCGCGTCGGCGTCGACTGCTATCTCGAATGGCTCCGCGGCGAAGGCATTCCCGTGACGGAAGACTTCGGCGTCGACCTGCTGCAGGTTCCTACCGCGCCGTGGGCCCGCTACGAAGCCGATGCCGCCGCGGTGCACCTCAAGGGCCGCGGCGATTTCCTCTGCATGTTCGTGCTCGACATCGCGCCCGGCAAGGCCACGGCGCCGCAGCGGCACCTGTACGAGGAGGTTTTCTACGTGCTCGACGGCCGCGGCAGCACGACGATCGAGACCGCCGATGGCCGCCGCCACGCCTTCGAGTGGGGGCCGCGCAGCCTCTTCGCGATCCCGCTCAACACGCGCTACCGGCTGTACAACGGCAGCGGCTCGCAAGCCGCGCGCCTCGTCTCGACCGCGAACCTGCCCGCGGTGCTCAACATGTTCCACGACGCCGACTTCGTGTTCGCGAACGACTGGGATTTCGCGAAGCGCGTCGGCAGCGAGAAATACTTCAGCGGCGAGGGCGACTTCATTCCCATCCGGCCGGGCAACCATCTGTGGGAAACCAACTTCGTGCCGGACCTGGGCGCGATCGAGCTGCAGCCGTGGAGCGATCGCGGGGCGGGCGGCTCCAACATCATGTTCATCCTCGCCGACGGCACGATGCACGCGCACATCTCGGAGATGCCGGTGGGGACGTACAAGAAGGCGCATCGCCATCCCGCGGACTTCCACGTGATGTGCGTGACCGGCACCGGCTACTCGCTCCTCTGGTACGAGGGCCAGCAGGACTGGGTGAAGGTGGACTGGAAGCACGGCACCGTGTTCGCGCCGCCCGACGCGATGTTCCACCAGCACTTCAACACCAGCGCCGTGCCGGCGCGCTATCTTGCGACGGCGTACGGGTCGCTGCGCTACCCCTTCACCGAGGGCAAGCGCGCGGCGCTCTTCGGCGGCGTATCCACGAGCGTGAAGAAGGGCGGCAACCAGATCGAGTACGCGGACCAGGATCCGCGCGTGCACGCGCTCTTCGTGCGCGAAACGGCGAGGAACGGCGTGGCGGTGCGGATGGACGGGCTGATATAGCGCGCTGCAGTTGCAGCCGTCCCGTCATCCCGGGCGCTGCAGTTGCAGCGATGGCCCGGGATCCAATTTGACCTTCCCCACCAACGCCGCCAGCGCCATCGCGCGGTGGCTCACGCGATTCTTTTCGGCAGGGGACATCTCGGCCGCGGTGAACGCGGAATCGTGCGGCCGGAAATAAGGGTCGTATCCGAATCCGCCGGCGCCGCGCGGCTCCAGGACGATCTCGCCCCACCAGCGCGCATCCGCGATGACGGGCGTGGGGTCCGCGGGCGAATGCACCAGGACCAGCACGCAGTAATAGAACGCAGGACGGTCCGGCAGCCCTTTCAGCGCTTCGACGAGCTTCGCGTTGTTGCGCGCATCGCGCTCCTCGCGCGTGCCATGCCTGCCCGCGTAGTAAGCCGAGTGCACGCCCGGCTCGCCGCCCAGCGCGGGGACGCACAGGCCCGAATCGTCGGCGAGCGCGGCCTCGCCCGTGGCGACACTTGCGTGGCGCGCCTTCGCGAGCGCGTTCTCGACGAACGTCTCGTGCGGCTCCTCGGCTTCCGGCACCCCGAGCTGCGATTGCGGCACGATCTCCATGCCGAGCGGTGCCAGCAACGCGGCGAGCTCGCGGATCTTGCCGGGATTGTTCGAGGCGAGGACGACGCGCCGCGGCGCGCGGCCTGCCGGTTCGCTCACGCGGCTTCCGCGGCCGACGCGAGCGCCGCGCGTTGCAGGCGCACGAGCTGGCCGATGCCGCTCGCGGCGAGCTCGAGCAGGCGGTCCATTTCGGCACGCGTGAAGGGCTCGCCTTCCGCCGTGCCCTGCACCTCGACGAAGCGGCCATTGCCCGTCATCACCACGTTCATGTCGGTGCCGCACGCGGAGTCCTCGTCGTAGTCGAGGTCCAGCATCGGCACGCCGTCCACGATGCCGACGGAAACCGCGGCCACGAAATCGCGCACCGGGTCCGCCTGCAGGAGGCCCGCACCGCGCAGCCGCCCGATCGCGTCCACCAGCGCCACCATCGCACCGGTGATCGATGCGCAGCGTGTGCCGCCATCGGCCTGGAGCACGTCGCAGTCGATCGTGACCTGCCGCTCGCCGAGCAACGCGAGATCCGTGGCGGCACGCAGGCTGCGGCCGATGAGGCGCTGGATCTCCTGCGTGCGCCCGGACTGCTTGCCCGCGGCGGCCTCGCGCGCGCCGCGCGTGTGCGTGGCTCGCGGCAGCATCCCGTATTCCGCGGTCACCCAGCCGCCGCCCTTGCCCTTGAGGAACGGCGGCACTTTCTCCTCGACGCTCGCGGTGCACAGCACGCGCGTGTGTCCCACCTCGACGAGCACCGAGCCTTCCGCATGCCGCGTGAAGCCGCGGTGGAAGCGAACCGGCCGGAGCTCGCCGGCCGCGCGGTCGAACGAGCGTGCGCTCATCGGGGCACCTTGCGGATGGCATCCTGGATCTCGGCGATGGCGCGCTCGATGTCCGCATCGGTGACATCGTCGAGCGCGTTGCCGGAAACGCCAAGATGCTGCGTGGAGTTGGTGGACGAGGTGAACTGCTGGTCTTCGAGCGCCTGCGTGTCGGCGACCGACGCGTCGCTCTGGTTTTCCCAGGTCATCGCGACGATCGAGAGGTTGTCCGACTCCCCCTGCGCGCGCCGCTGCGCCTCCACGAGGAGCGCCGGCAGCAGCGTGGTGATCGGTTGCCTGCGCAGCATCGAGGCGATGATGGTGGGCGGGATCTGCGCCCAGAAGCCGTCCGTGGAAAGCAGGATGGTGTCGCCCACCTGCAGCTTCACTTCCTGGCCGAGCGAGATATGCGGCGGCACCACCCCGCCCAGGCAGCTGAAGATCTTGTTCCGGTCCGGATGCTGCGCCGCCATCTCGGGCGTGATCTCGCCGGCGTCGATCAACTGCTGCACGCGCGAATGATCCTGCGTGGTCGCGATGAGGGCGCCCCCGCGCAGGACGTACAGGCGCGAATCGCCCGCATGCGCCCAGTAGGCCGTCTCGCCCTGCACGACGCAGGCGACACACGTCGTGCGCGGGCACTCGAGCAGGTTGTGCTCCACCGCATGGGAGACGATCGCGCGATGCGCCGACTGGATGGCGGAGACGAGGAAGTCGAACGGGCGGCGCAGCTTGTGCCGCGCCTCCTGCTCGAAGCGGCGCGTGATCTCGGCGACCGCGATCTCGGCAGCGACCTCGCCCTGCATGTGGCCGCCCATGCCGTCCGCGATGGTCAGCAGCAGGACGTCGCGGCTGTACGAGTAGCCGACGCGGTCCTCGTTGCCGCTGCGATCGCCCTGGCGGCTGTCCTGGAAGATGGTGAAGCGCATTCGCTAGCCGCCGCGGGAGAAGAGCTTGGAGATCGGCTTGTTGAAGGTCTCGAAGAGGCCGCTGCGCCGGGCCTCCATCGCGGTGGGCTCCTCCATCAGCAGCTTCTGCAGGTCGTACGCGGTCTGCGGGCGCCTCAAGGGATCGATCGAGAGGCACGAGTCGACGATATCGTAGAGCGCGGGCGAATAATCCTGCCGCGCCAGCGTGCGCAGCGGAATGATGTGGTCGGCTTCCTCGCGCTGGTCTCCCGCCTGCGGCGGCGTGCCGGCGATGCAGGTGTAGATGGTGGCTCCCACGGAGTAGATGTCGCTCCACGGTCCCAGCTCCTCGGGATGGAAGCGATAGTGCTCGGGCGCGGCGAAACCCGCGGTGTACATCGGCTTGAGCTTGGTCGCCTCTTCGGAAAGGGTGATGCGGGCGGCGCCGAAATCGAGCAGCACGGGGCGGCCGTCCATCGAGATGAACACGTTCGCGGGCTTTATGTCGAGATGGAGCAGCTTGTTCGCGTGCACCTCGCGCAGCCCGTTCAGGAGGTTGATGAAGATGCGGCGGATGAACTGCTCGGTGAACTCGTGGCGGTTGCGCTGGATGTGGAACTGCAGCGTGCGGCCGCGCACGTACTGCATCACCATGTAGCAGGTCTCGTTGGCGCGGAAGAAGTTCTCGACCCGCACGACGTTGGGGTGCGAGATCATCGCGAGCGCGCGGCCTTCCTCGAAGAAGCACTTGAGCCCGTGGCGGAATACGGAGAGGTTCTCGCCGTCGGCGATGTGGACCTCGTGCCCCTCGGTGCGCAGCTGCAGCGACGAGGGCAGGTATTCCTTGATGGCGAAGGGCGTGCCCGACTCGTCCCGCGCGAGATATACGATGCTGAAGCCGCCGGATGACAACGGCTTCTCGATGCGATAGCCGTTCAGCACGTAGCCGGCGGGCAACGGCTGGTTTCCCTGCTGGGGCATGGGGGGTGATCCGGTATGATTCGATTCAATTGTCGGCACTCCCCAACGCCTTGTAAAGGCAAGATTTCGCTCATGAACCTGCCTCATCGGTGCCGCCTGTGATCGCGAGCATGACGGGCTATGCCTCGGCCGCGCGCGAAAGCGCGGCCGGCTCCATCGCGGTGGAGCTGAAGACCGTGAACCATCGCTACCTCGAGTTCCAGACGCGCATGCCGGAGGAGCTGCGGCCGCTGGAGCCGGCATTGCGCGAGGCGGTGAGCGCGCGCTTGAGCCGCGGCAAGGTGGATTGCCGCATCACCATCACGCCCGGTGCGGCGACCGCACGGGCCATCACGCCGGACATGCTCGCGATGCAGGCGCTTTCGGCCGCATCGGCGAGGGTCGTCGAAGCGTTTCCGCAGGCGCGTCCGCTGTCGGTGAACGAGGTGCTGCATTGGCCGGGCGTGCTCGCCGATGCCAACATCTCCCCCGAGCGGTTGCGCGAGGAAGTGATGGCGCTGATCGCGAGCGCGATCCAGGAGCTCGACCAGACACGTGCCCGCGAGGGCGCCAAGCTCGAGGCCGTCCTGCGCGAGCGGCTGGGCAGCATCGCGGCGCTGGTGAAGGAAGCGCAGCCCCTCATGCCCGGCGCCATCCGCGCATTCCAGGAGAAGCTCACCGCCAAGCTTGCCGAAGCCGGCGCGTCCGTCGCCGACGAGCGCCTGCAGCAGGAGGTCGTGCTGTACGCCGCGCGCATCGACGTGGACGAGGAGCTGTCGCGGCTGGTCACGCACGTCACCGAGTTCCGCCGCGTGCTCGACAAGGGCGGCGCGGTCGGCAAGCGCCTCGATTTCCTGTGCCAGGAATTCAATCGCGAGGCGAACACGCTCGGATCCAAGTCCGTGTCGAACGAGATCACGCGCATCTCGGTGGAGCTCAAGGTGCTCATCGAGCAGATGCGGGAGCAGGTGCAGAACATTGAGTGAAAGGCACAAGGCACAGGGCGCAAGAGGCGCAAGGC
>DATMJE010000304.1:0-18698 GCA_035553995.1 Usitatibacter sp.
GGCCACTCCGGAGGATGGAATCGAGATCCGGGATACCCGTGCGATCGACATCCTGATTTGCGGTCGTGGCCGCCATGAACAATCCCCCTTTTGCCCGTGGGAAATTTACCGGTAACGGTTTCGTTGGCGCTATCGGTGACCCGGCTTATTCGGGCGTAGGAATGCGCGAAAAGAACGGCTCGCGCGAGGCGCTGGTTTCGTTAAGCGGATCGGCGCCGGTGGCTTATGATGGCCTCCCCTTTTCCGGAAAGGAGTCCACTCATGAAGCGCATGATGCTGGCCGTGGCCGCCATGGCCGCGGGTGTCGCGGCGGCCCAGTCGCCGGTACCCATCATCGAGTTCGAATCGGTCCCTGACCCGCTCATTCTTCCGAAGGACCTCTACTTCGGCGAGGTGACGGGTGTCGCGGTGAACTCGAAGGGCATGGTGTACGTGCTCTCCCGCGGCAACACGACGGGGCCGGCGTACGCGGCCGCGGCCTCGCAGCTCCTCGAATTCAACGCCGACGGCACGTTCAGCCGCGAGATCGGCCACAATCTCTACGCGTGGTCGTTCGGGCATGCCGTGCGCGTCGATCGCCAGGACAATATCTGGGCCGTGGACAAGGGCTCCGACATGGTCGTGAAGTTCAGCCCCGCCGGGAAAGTGCTGATGGTCTTCGGCCGCAAGCAGGAGGCCTCCGACGAGGAGACCGGCCCCGTGAAGCATCCCAAGCCGCCCCTGCCTGCAGAGGATGGCCGCTTCCGCCAGGTGACCGACGTCACGTGGGATCCGCAAGGCAACATCTTCATCAGCGACGGCTACATCAACTCGCGCGTCGCGAAGATCGACCCCAATGGCAAGTGGCTCAAGTCATGGGGCGATCGCGGCGAGAAGCCGGGCGAATTCAACACGCCCCACAGCATCGCCGCCGATGCGAAAGGCAACATCTACGTGGCCGACCGCTTCAACCGCCGCATCCAGGTCTTCGATGGCGACGGCAACTTCCTGCGCGCCATCACCATCGACGTGCCCTTCGACCACAACGCCACGCCCGCCATCGGCAACAAGCCGGACCCGGACGCGACCAAGGGCACGTTCGCTCCCGGTGCGCCGTGGACGGTATGCATCACGCCGCCGCCGAACCAGGTGCTGTTCGCTTCCGACGCTTATCCGGGGCGGCTCTACAAGCTATCGCTCGACGGCAAGGTGCTCGGTGTCCTTGGCGAATCCGGCAAGCAGAGGAAGCAGTTCGGATGGATCCACGAGATCGCCTGTCCGAGCGAGCACGTGGTTTACGTGGCCGAGCTGCTCAACTGGCGGGTGCAGAAGCTGCTGCTGCGTTAGCTCACGACGCCTTCGACCACGTCCTTGATCTTGGCCGCGAGCTTGTCCATGCTGAACGGCTTCGAGATGATCTGCATGCCTTTCTCCAGGAAGTCGCCGCTCGCCGCCATCTCCGCGTAGCCGGTCATGTAGAGCACCTTCAGGTCGGGCCGCTCGCCGCGCGTGAGGTCGACAACCTGCCGCCCGTTCATGTCCGGAAGGCCGATATCGGTGATCAGCAAGTCGATGCGTTGCGCCGACTTGAGGATGCGCAGCGCTGCCGGCCCGTCCACGGCTTCGAGCGCCTTGTAACCCAGGTCGTGAAGCACCTCGACGACCACGAGGCGGACGATGTCCTCGTCCTCCGCCACCAGCACGACCTTGTCGAGACCCGCGTGTCCGGCGGCAGGAGGGGCGGCGATGGCGATGCTCTGCTCGAGGTCGCCCACGAAGCGCGGCAGGCAGATCTCGATCGCCGTGCCCTGCCCGGCCTGGCTTTCGATGCGCACCGAGCCTTCCGACTGGCGGATGAAACCGTAGACCATCGAAAGCCCCAGCCCCGTACCCTGGCCGATCGGCTTCGTCGTATAGAACGGATCGAAGGCGCGCGCCTGCACCTCGGGCGACATGCCGGAGCCCGTGTCGCTGACGGTCAGGCACACGTAGTCGCCCGGCACGAGCTCCCGCAGCGACGCCTCCGCCGGCCCGAACGTCCGGTTGGACGTCACGATCGAAAGCCTTCCGCCCTCGGGCATGGCGTCGCGCGCGTTGATCGCGAGGTTGAGGATCGCGTTCTCGAGCTGGTTTGCGTCGCATCGCACGAGCCACAGGTCGTCGTTGCTGCGCACGCTCATCCTGACCGACTCGCCGAGGCTGCGCCTCAGCAGCTCCTCGATGGAGCGGACCAGCTGCGTGAGGTGCACCGGGCGCGGATCGATGGGTTGCCGCCGCGAGAAAGCCAGCAGCCGGTGCGTCAGCGCCGAAGCGCGCTCGGCGGACGAGAGCGCACCCTTGAGGAATCGTGCGATGTCGCTGATGCGGCCTTCGCTCACGCGCTTTTGCACCATGTTGAGCGCGCCGACGATCCCCTGCAGGAGGTTGTTGAAGTCGTGGGCGATGCCCCCGGTGAGCTGCCCGATCGCCTCCATCTTGTAGCTCTGCCGCAGCGCTTCTTCCGCCGCCAGCAGCTGGGCGCTGCGCTCCTCGACGCGCTGCTCGAGGGTCGCGTTGAGGTCGCTCAGCGCAGCGGCGGCCGCGTGCCTTTCGGTGACATCGCGCAGGATCGCCGTCACGAACGATTGCGTGTGGCTCTTCCATCGCGACGCGGAAATCTCCACGTGGATGGCGCTGCCGCCCTTGCGATGCGCGACGATCTCGACGGAATCGCGCAGGACTTCTTCCTCCCACACCCGGCGCCACGTGCGGTCCCAGCTCTCGCGCGATTCGAAGAAGAGGAACGCCACGTTCCTGCCGATGAGCTCGTCCTCGGAATAACCGAACTGGAGCACGGCCGCCGGGTTGGCGTGCAGGATCATGCCCTCGCCGTCCATCGTGAGGATTCCGTCGGGGGCGCCCGCGACGACCGCGTCGTAGCGCGCGTTCTGCCGCTCGCGCAGGTAGCGTTCGCGCCGGATCGCCATGGTCACGTCCGACACGTGGATCAGGCACGAGGGCCCCGGATGGGTGGCGATGGACGACACCGCCACGTCGTGCAGCAGGGTGCGGCCCGCGCGCGTCCTCAGCGGGAAGATGCCCGGATTGAGGGCATGCGTCAGCAGCGTGGAGGCACCCGAGTCCAGCGCGGCCTTGACGGCATTTTCGAGCCGGCGTGAAACGCCGCCGGGTAAGACTTCCTGCAGCGACTTGCCGCGCACGTCTTCCGCCTGCAATCCGGTCGCGGTGGCTATCCACGCATTCCAGCAGTCGATGCGCCCCTCGCGGGACAGGACGACAACGCCCGCGTCCAGGCCATCCAGCAGGGCATTCCAGTAGTCGTCCGCGCCGCCCGCCATCGTCAGCCGGCCAGGACGTCACCCGCCACGCGACCGATGTACGCCTTGAGCAGTGCCTTCAGCGCGGTCATGGAAGGCATGTCGAGCAGCATGGCGATGTACCCGTTGATGTTGCGGTGGCGCAATGCAAAGTTGATGTAGATGAACATGACGAGGTCTCCGGGGGGCGGCGGAGGCTCGAGGTCGAAGAATTCCCGGCTTTCGCCATGGAGGATCTCCGGCAGGGATATGGTGAGGCTGCGCTGCAGGTGGTTGGCGATCGTGGCGAGGCACCCGTTCAGCATGATGTTGCCCGTCTCGGCGAGCGCTTCCTGCTCGAGCTCGATGATCTCGTCGATCGGCATGTCGCCGCCGACGACGGCCCGCACGAGCTCGAAGCTCTGCGCCTCGGGAAAGATGAGCAGCGCGCGGCCGGTGATGTCGCCGCGGAAGACCTGGTGCACGGCGACGAGCTTGCTGTGCTCGCGCTCCGAGATGATGCGGATGGCCTCGTCGCGCGGCACCATCCGGACCTGCGGCACGGTGAGCGTGACCTCTTCGCGCGCCATCTCGGCGAGACTGTGCGCCGCCTGGCTGATCCCCAGGTTCACCAGCTCGGTCAGCGCGTCGAGCTCCAGCTCGTCGAGGGCGATCGGCAGCGCCGCGCTCACGGTCGCGACTCCATGTCCTGCACGACGGCCTTCAGGAACTGCCCCAGCGCGGCTTCCGTGATGGGCTTGGCAAGGAACGTGGCGCCGGCGGCACTGGTGCGATCGACGATCTGCTGCTGGCGATTCGCCGACAACACGGCGACGGCCATCTTCGGGTTCGCTTCGCGCAGCTGCGCTGCGAGGGCGAGGTCGTCGCGTCCCGGCATGTTGAAGTCGAGCAATGCCACGTCCGGAGCCGCCTGCTTCACGGCCGCGACGGCTTCCTCGGCGTTGGCGGCTTCGAGGCGTTCCCATTCGGGATACAACGTGTTCAACGCCTTGTTCACCGCCATGCGGGCGAGCTTGCTGTCGTCGACGATGAGAATCGTGTACCTGGAGACGGTCTTCAAGTGAGAGCCCTTTCGTTTCGGCTAATGATTTTACGCCGGGAGGTCATTGGAAGACCGCCGCGAGATCCAGGATCAGGAGCACGCTTCCGTCGCCGAGAATCGTCGATCCCGCCAGCGCCGGCATCCCCGCGAGCAATCCTTCCAGCGGCTTCATCATCACTTCCATGCGCTCGCCGACACGGTCCACGCGCAGTGCTCCGTATTGGCCATCCACTTCGATCACGACCACCGTGGCATGTTCTTCAGCCGGATCGGCCTGCCCGAGTGCCAGTGCCGTGGCGAGGCTGACCAACGGGATCGTGCGGTCGCGGATCACGACGACCTGTGCGGTGCCCACGGCGGAGATGTCGCCGGTGCCGATGCGCAGCGTCTCGACCACGGCGTCCAGGGGGATGCCGAATGCCTGCCCACCGGCACCGACCACCATGATCGGCGTGATCATCACGCTGAAGGGCAGCAGGAAGCGGATCGTCGTGCCCGATCCGGCGCGAGTCTGGATGCGAACGTCCCCGGCGAGCCTTCGCACCGCGGCGCGGACCGCATCCATGCCGACGCCGCGGCCGGACAAGCCCGTCACGGTGGCCGCGGTCGAGAATCCCGGCTCGAAGATGATGTCGACGATCTCCTCCTCGCTCATGGCTGCCAGCGCGTTGGCGTCGAGGAGGCCGCGCTCGAGCGCGATCTCGCGGATGCGCGCGATGTCGATGCCCTGCCCGTCGTCGCTCACCTCCACCACGACGTGGTCGCCCTCGCGGCTCGCGGCGAGGCGGATCGTCGCCACGGCCGGCTTGTGCAAGGCGGCGCGCTTCGCTGCCGGTTCGACGCCATGCGCGATCGCGTTGCGGATCACGTGCACGAGCGGCTCGAAGAGGTTCTCCACGATGACCTTGTCGGCCTCCGTGTCGCCGCCTTCGACCACGAGGCTCGCGGGCTTGCCCAGCTCCGCCGAGATCTCGCGCAGCAGGCGCGGGAATCGCTGGAAGACATGGTCCAGCGGCAGGACCCGCATGCCCAACACCGCGTGCTGCAGCTCGGCCGTCAGGCGATGCAGGACAGCCAGGGGATCCTTCAGCAGGGCGCCGAGCGCCGGCGCCTGCGCATCGATCAATTTCGCAGCATGTCCCATCGCATTGCGGGCGATGGTCAGCTCACCCGTGAGGTCGACGAGGGCATCGATGCGGGTGGTGTCGACGCGCAGGGTTCGTGCCGTCGGCTCCGGCTCGGGCGCATGTGGCGCCGATGGGGCGAGCGTCGCCGCTTCGCCGTCCAGGATCTCCTCGATGGCTTCGCGCAGCACGCGCGGATCCCTGGCGGCCATGCTCGTCTCTGCCGCGTGCTGCAGCAACTCGGCCCATGAAGCGTCGCCCGCGCTCGCCAGGACATTCGCGGCCACCCGTGCTGCCGAGCTGACCCGGCCCTCCCACCCTTCCGGCGTGAACGCGTCCAGCAGTGCCACCTGCGCCTCGAGGACCGAACGCCCGTCGGCGGACAATGCGCGCGAGCTCTCGCGCGGCGCGTCGCTCGCGAAGCGCGCGACGATTGCGCCGGCCGCGGCACTCGCGGGCAGCTCCCCGGTGCGATCGATCGCATCGAGCCACTGCACGACCTGGTCGAGGCACGCCAGGCAATCGCCCACGAGCGCGCCCGTCATCGCCCTTTCACCGGAGCGCACTGCCGCAAGCCCGTCTTCGGCCGCATGCACCGCATGCTCCATCGCGATGAAATCGACGATGCCGGCGCCGCCCTTCAGCGTATGGAAAGCGCGGAAGACGCTGTCCAGGCGGCCTGCGTCGTGCGGCGCGTTCTCCAGCGCCAGCAGGTCGGCCGTGGCCTGCTCCACGAGCTCGCGCGATTCGAGCACGAACTGCTCGAGGAACTCGTTCATGCCGCGATCCCGCAAAGCATCGCGGCGAGCGCCACGAGCTGTTCCGGCGTGACCGGCTTGGTGACGTAGAAATTCGCGCCGGCCACGCGGGCGGCCGCGAAATCCTGGGGCCCCGACTCGGTGCTCGTGATGAGCACCGGCGTGGCGGCCACCGGCAGCGCCAGGCTGCGCAGCTTCGCGACGAACGTGAGGCCATCCATCTGCGGCATGTTCACGTCCACGACGAGAAGGTCGAACGCCGCGCCCGAGATCTTCTCCAGCGCTTCCAGGCCATTGAGCGCCTCTTCGACGACGTACCCATGGCTTTCGAGCGCGCCCCGGTAGTAAAGCCGCACCAGGGCGGCATCGTCCACGACCAGCACGCGCTTGCCGGCTTCAGCCATGTGGCTCTCCCGGTGGCCTGCGATAGACGATGGCATCGGCGAAGCGCTGGACCTCGAAGAGCGGCGAGATGCGGCTCATGGACTCGGTATGCCCCAGGCAGATGAAGCCGCCGGGCTCGAGGTTCTCGTAGAGGTTTTCCGCCGCGATGCGCCGGGAAGTGTCGTCGAAGTAGATGAGGACGTTGCGGCAGAACACGACATCGAAGCGGCCGTTCGGCCGCGTCTCCTCGGGCTTCACGATGTTCACCTGCGTGAAGCGCACCGAGTCGCGCAGGTCGGCGAGGATCCTCCAGGCATCGGGGCCTTCCGGGGTGAAGTAGCTCGCGACGATCTCCGTGGGCAGGCGCATCAGCGCACGCTTGCCGAAGAGCCCTTCCCGCGCCCTTTCCAGCGCCGCCGTATCGATGTCCGAGGCCACGATCTCGATTTCGTGCCTGTCCACGAGGGGCCAGTTCTCCAGGAGCCAGATCGCGATCGAGTACGGCTCCTCGCCGGTGGAGCAAGGCACCGACCAGATGCGGATGGCCGCCGATGGACCCTTCACCGCCAGGCGCTCGGCGAGCAGGTTCGTCGTGAGGCAGCGCAGCTGGTGGTCTTCCCGGTAGAAATACGTCTCGTTGACGGTGAACGCATTGACGAAATGCTCGACCTCGCCGTCGACGTCGGTGCGCAGGCGCGCGAAATAGCTGGCGAAGGACAGGGCCCCGGTCGCGGTCATGCGCTCGGCGATGCGCCGTTCGACGTAGTAACGCTTCGGTTCGGAGAACGACATCCCCGTGCGCCTGTAGAGAAAATCGCATAGCCGGCGAAACTCCTCGTCGGTGAGCGCCGGGGGCTCAGGCACGAGGCTTTCGGGACGACGCGCGGATTCGATCGGCAGTGATCCTGATCGCGAACTCGAGGAAGGAGACGCCGCGAAAACGTTCTTCGCAGCGCGCCAGCGCGGGCAACGCCTCCGCGTCTCCGATCTCGGCCAGGACTTCGACGGCCGATGCACAAACGTTCGGCTCCTGCTCCGTCTCCAGCAGCTCGCAGAGCAGCGCGGCCGACTCCTTGCCGGGCTGGTCGCGCGCGAGCTCGCAGGCGAGGAGGCGCACGTCCGAATTGGCGTCGTGCAGGAGGCTCGGGATGTAGGGCCCCACGAGGCTCTTCATGGCGCGCAGCGCGTCCAGTGCTGCCGTTCGCAGCCATGCGTCGTCCGAACGAAGGAGCGGCACGAGCTGCTCGACGCTTTCAGGCGAGGCGATTTGCGTGAGGGCCGTGAACATCGCCTCGCGGACGCCGGCGCTGGCCTCGCGCCGCGCGGCATCGCACAGCGCCTTCGCGGCACCGGGAATTCCCGGCGCGGCGCGAGCGGCCTCCCAGCGCTCCTGCTCCGTCCCGCCGGCGAGCGCGTCGAGCACCTTCGCCGCATCGGGCGGCGACGCGGCTGCGGGCGTCGCGTTCCTACGAATGAGCGGCATGGCGGGCAATCGTTTGTTGAAGGCGATCGGCGATCTGCGGCAAGGGAAGGACCCAGTCGGCGCCGCCTGCCTTCGCCAGCTCGCCGGGCATCCCCCAGATCACGGCGGTTTCCTCGCTCTCGGCGATGGTCCTGCCGCCTTCGGCATGCAAGCGCGCCATGGCGGCCGCGCCGTCGTTGCCCATGCCCGTCATCAACACGCCGACGAGCTGCCCCGGAGGAACGTGGTCCATGGCGGTCCTCACCAGCCGGTCGGTGCTGGGATGCCACGGATATCCCGCTTCCGGGGACGCCGCCATGGCGTAGAGCGCGCCGCCCCTGCGCGCGATGATCACGTCGCCCTCGCCGCGGGCCAGGTATGCGCAACCCGCCTCGAGCATGACGGGGCGCGAGACTTCGAGCACGCGAATGGCGCTGATCGAATCCAGGCGCCTTGCGAGCGGTCCCGTGAAGCTAGCGGGCATGTGCTGCGCGATCACGATGGGCCAGGGGAAGCTCGCCGGCAGCGGCACGAGCAACGCCTCCAATGCCGGAGGGCCGCCGGTGGAAGTCCCCACGACGACCAGGCCCGCGCCCATCGCCGGGCTTTCCGGCGCCGGCCGCGCAGTTGCACGCGGCGCGATCCGCAGTGACGCCACCGCGGCGGTGCGATGCTGCACACGCTCCTTCAAGCGCAAGCTCGTCCTCACCTTTGCGGCCGCGGCCGCGCGCACCTTCTCCAGCAGCCGCGGCGCGAACTCCTGGATGCGCAGCGACACCGCGCCGCCCGGCTTGGCGATGAAGTCGACGGCGCCCAGGCGCAACGCCTGCAGCGTCTCGTCCGCGTTCGCCTCGGTGAGGGACGAGACCATCACGACCGGTCGCGGCCCTTCGAGCATGATCCGGTCCAGGCACTCGAGGCCGTTCATCCCGGGCATCTGCACATCCAGCGTGATCACGTCCGGCTTGAGGGTGTGCAATTGTTCGAGCGCTTCGACGCCGCTGCGCGCGAACGTGACCTCGAGGTCCGGCTCGTTGCCGAGGACCGCTCCGAAGAGCTTGCGCACCAGCGCGGAATCGTCGACCACGAGCACCTTGATCACGCACTCGCCTTCCCGGACTCCGGCTGGAAGCCATCGAGGAGACGGCGCTCTGCCTGCGTGAGAAGCTCGAGCGGGTCGAGCAACAAGACGATTCGAGCCGCGCCCTCGAGGTTGATCACGCCGCTGACGACGCGTGCCACGCCTTCCGTGAGCTCCGGCGCGGGCTCGACGGCAGTGGCCGCGACTCGCATGACGTCCGAGATGCCGTCCACGATCAATCCCGCGCGATGCCGCCCGGACCTCACGACCACGAGCCGCCGGGTGGACCTCGCCTGCCCGGAGACCGGCATGTCGAAACGCCGCCGCTGATCGATGACCGGCAGGACGGTCCCGCGCAGGTTCACGACGCCTTCGAGGAACTTAGGCGCCTTCGGCACCTGCGTGATTTGCTCCGGCACCTGCGCCACCTCGTCCACGGTATCGATGGGCAATGCGAATTCGTCGCCCGCCAAGCGGAACACGAGGAACGTGAGCTCCGCGTCGTCGCCCTCGCGGATTTCGGCGGGCGCGGCCTCCTCGCCTCGCGAGCTCAATCGCTGCATGACGTCCTCCCGGAACAGGTGCTCGGCGGAGATGATCGAGATGAGCCGCCGGCCGTGGTCTCCCCGATAGATGCCGCGGATCTGCGATTCGCCCTTCAGCCGCGAAGCCAATGCGGCCGGCACGGGATCTATGAGGTCGTCTTCCGCCGCGACGATGGCGCGCGCGCGGTCGGCAACGAGGCCGACCGTGGTGCCGCCGACTTTCATCACGACGATCTTTTCGCGCGCATCGGCTTGCGGCGCCGGCGGAAAACCCAGCAGCGCGCGCAGGGACAGCAACGGCAGGAGGCTGCCCCGCACCGAGGTCATGCCGAGGACCAGCGCTTCGGCGCGAGGCACGGCCGTGGTGACCTGCGCGGCGGGCAGGATCTCCTGGACGTCCTGCAGCTCGAGGGCGAATTCCTGGCCGGCCACCTCGAACGTGACCAGCATCTGCGCCTTGACTGCGACATCGGCAGTGCCCGCGGGCGTTTTTGCCTGGCTCGTGCGCCGCACGCTTCGTCCGGCGCGCGCGCGATGCGCGAAGGCCGCTTCGAGAAGACGCGGCATGTCGAGTATCTTCGCCACGCGGTGCTCGTCGCCGCTCTGGAACGATCCCTTGAGGCTTTCGCCCGGCTCCGCCGCGAGCTCCGCCTGGTCGCGATGGATGTCATCGACATCGATGGTGACGAGCTCCTCCATGGCGTCGACGACGATCGCAACCGGCGAGCCCGTGCCCAGCACGATCGCGCGCGCACCCGCCTGCAGCGCCTGTTCCTCGAGGCCCAGCAATCCGCGCAAGCTCGCGACCGGCAGCGCCGAGCCGCGAAGGTTGGCAATCCCGAGGAGCGCCGGCGGACTCTGGGGAACGCGCGCCATCGCGGGCACGCGGATCACTTCGACCACATCGTCCGCGGCCAGCGCATAGCGGCGCTCCGCGACACGGAACGTCACGAAGACAACGGCCGCCGCTCCCTCCCGCCGATCGACGGCCGGTTCAGCCATTCTGGGTGCGCAACTCGTCCGCGAGCGAGCCGATTTCCTCGATGGCCGCAGCGAGATCTTCCGCGCCCTGCGATTGTTCCGCCGCGGCGGTCGCGGCCTCCCGCGATGCGGTGCTCGCCTCCTCGGCGGCGCTCGCGATCTGCCGCGCGCCGGTCGCGGTCTCGACGGCAGCCTGCAGGATTGCGTGGGAGCCCTCCACCACCGCCTGGCTCGCACGGGCCAGGGCATCCATCTCGACGCCGATCTTTTCCAGGCCCGCCGACACAGTGCGGTTGTTCTGCACCTCCGCTTCGCTGGTGACGATGATCTGGTCGAGCTCGCGCTGCAGGATCGCGATCTGGTCCATGATGCCGCGCACCGTGTCCTTCGCCTGGTCGACGTTCTGCGCGGCCTCGCGCGCGAGGATGCGAATGTCGTTCGAGACGACGGCGAAGCCGCGTCCGGAATCGCCGCTGCGAGCCGCCTCGACCGATCCGCTCACGGCCAGCATGCTGGTCTGCAGCGTGACCGATGCGATGGCGTCGATGATCTTCTCGATGTTCCGGCCGAGCGTGCCCAACCGCGCCACCGTCGCCACGCTCGACCCGGTGTCCTTCAAGGCGCGATCGACCCCCTGCAGCAGGCTCTCGATCGAAGCCCGCCCCGCCTGCAGGTCCGACCCGACGGCGCGGATCCGTTCATTCGCGGCCTTTCCGTTCTCCTGCGCGAGCTTGGCGCTCTTCTCGATCTGCGTAAGCGCTGCCGACGTCTGGTGGGTGGCGGACGCCTGCAACTGCGACGCGCGATTGATCTCCTCCACTGCCGACATGATCTCGGTGGCGGCGCTGGACATCTCCTGGATGGTGGCCGAGAGCTGCTCTGCCGCCGAACCGATCTGTTCCGCGCCCGCCGCGCCGCTCCTGCCCTTGCGCAGCGCATCGGCCAGCGCGGCGAGCGTGTCGGCCGCAGCCTTGGCCTGCGCGAGGGATTTCGCCTGCTCCTGGACCGTGCTTTGCGCTTCCGACGCGCCCGACGATTGCTCTTCCGCGGCGGTCGCGACCTGCTCCGCGCCTTTCTGGGCCTCGATCGCGGCCCGCTCCGCCTCGAGCGCGGAATCCAGGATGGCGCGGTTGTCCTCGGCGATGCGGCCCATGTCCGAGCGCCGCGCGCCGAGGCTTTCGACGACGGCGGTCGCGGCCGCGGCATCCCTCGCGGCATCCTCGGCCGCCTTCTTCATCGCCGTGACCACGTTGCCGACATCGGCCTGGATGGAGCTCGCGAGCTTCTGGACTTCCTGTGCGCTCTTGTCGGAGATCTCGGCGAGCGTGCGCACCTCGTCGGCCACGACCGCGAAGCCGCGGCCCTGGCCGCCCGCGCGGGCCGCCTCGATCGCCGCGTTCAATGCGAGGAGGTTGGTCTGGTCCGAAATCCGGCTCACCGCCTGCGTGATCGCGCCGATGTCCTTCGCGCGACGCTCGAGCTCCGCGATGACCTCGACCGATGCGAGCTGGCGCTCGGCATTGCGCTTGATCGCGCGCACCGATGCCGAGATCTGCGCGCTCGTCTCGGCGAGGTTCCCCATGGCGGCATCGGAGCGCTTGGCCGACGTTTCCGCTGTGTTCCTGGCGCCGGCCAGCTCGGCCACGATGCGCTTGATGGCGGCCGACTGCTCCTGCGACGCGCTGGCCGCTTCCTCGGCGCCGATGGCGATCTGCCCCATGGAGCGGCCAAGCTCCTCGGTGGCGGCGGAGGCTTGCGTCAAGCCGGCCGCCAATTCCTCGGTCGCCGCCGCGACCCGCTCCGCGATGGTCTCGTTTCCCGTCAGGGGAAGCGCGGCCTTCGGAGGTAACTTAGCCGCAATTGGGGGCTGTGGAACCGATGCGGCTGCCGGCTTGGCGGCGTCCGCGCTGATCTTCGATTTCTTGACTAACGCCATGGGATCCTTGCGTCGAGGAGGCGCCGACGGATGACGATCGTGCGCAGAGAGGAAAAACTTGCTGGCCAGCGAGGGGCCGGACGTGACGGGAGCGGCGAGATTTCATAGTACATTAGAGACTCACGCGCTCGACAGATAACGACGGAATGCCCCCCGGTTTGCAGGCACTTTTAGAAGACACCGCCAGCCTCTCGCAGGAGCTCCTTTTCACGGCAGGACCCGACGGCGCGATGCTCGACGTGAATCCCGCATGGTCCAGAGTGCTCGGCTGGAGCGAGAACGAGCTACAGGCGAGGACGCTTCTCGAGCTCGTGCATCCGGAGGACGGGGATAGGACACGCGAGGCGACGAAACGTGCGTTCGAGATCGCGAGCGAGCTCGCCTTCCAGGCGCGATGCCAGCACAAGGACGGCTCCTGGCGCCGCGTTTCCTGGCGGATGATCGCGCGCGGGGACGTGCTGCTGGGCGCGGGCCACGAGGTCGCGGCCGGCGAAAGCGCGCAGGTGGTCCACGACATCAACAACCACATGCAGACCATCATCGGCGCGCTGGAGCTGGTGCGGATGATGCACCGCACCGGGCGCAGCGGGGACACCGAGAAATTCATGGCGAGCGCGATTGCCTCGGCTCATCGCGCGGCGGAGCTGAACCAGGGTCGCGCGGCGGCTTCGCCGCCTCCTGCGAGCAAGACGGTTTAGAAGGTTCTGTCGCCTTATGCCGCGGGAGCGCGGGTCGCTTGACACTCGCGCATTACGCGGCCGCCCAACCAGGTGCTCTTCGCTTCCGGCGCGAATCCGGCGCGCCCGTACAAGCCGGGATCAAATGGACGCCAGCCGCTGAACGGTTTCGTCCCCCCTGTGTCGTGAAAGAGCCTTTGGTTCATTGGTCTCTTCGACGGAAGAATTTTTCCCACGTCCGCACGAGTTCGTTCTGGTCGCTCCCCGCCACGTAGCGGCGCTCGCAGTAGACGAGCACGAGCATGAGACAAATCCAGAAGACCGCGATGACCGGATCGCTGAAGTCCACGCGCGTGCGCATGAACAATGTGAACGGAACAACCGTCACCAGTGCCATCGTGATCCATCGTACTTCCTGCAGGCGAGTCAGCTTCATGTGCTTCCCTTACGGCGTCCAGTTGATCCAGATGTAGTTACCGACCGAGTTGTAGACTATCGTGCCCAGCCCGTATCCCATAAACAAGATCGCAACGGCAACCTCGCCCTCAAAAAAGCCCACCCCGGCAGCGATTGCAATCGCCTCGTCCGATGCTGCCCCCGCAAGGATGGTCCTACCCACTTCGTACACGGAGCCGATGAATCCGCCAATCGCGAGCCACGTAGCAAAGTTTGATAGGGCGTCACCGATTGAGAGGTCAATATTAGGGCCGCCCCCGCCCATGCACTCCGGTTCGGCTGCGCATGTACCCATGAAGTCCATCGCTTGGGCTATCAACTCCTCCTCGGTGGGCTGCTCCGTAAGTAACTTCTGCATCGGCACCAACCGAACCGAATTCGCCCCACGCGTGATCCGGTATGTGACGCCGTCACGGGTCATCGCCGACGGCTGTATCGAAGCCTCGCTGTCGTAGTGGAACCTCGTGTGGTGACCGGGGGCGTCCATGTGCGTGACGCGGCCAGCGGCATCGCGTGAGAGCACGGCACTGCCAACACCTACTACGCGTCCGCTCGCGTCGCGCGCGATTCGCGAGGTTGGCGACTCCTTCGATGTGGCGGACGATGGGGATGAGAAGAACCCCGGATTGCCGCTTTGCTCGGAGGCCGCACCGAGCGCGTAGGAATACAGCGGGACAAGCGACAAGGCGAACGACAGGAATGCGACGAGCAATTTATTGAACATCTGCATGGGGAGAACCCTTTCGTTGGAAGGTTAGCGGTCGCCTCGCCAACCTTTCCCCTCGCATTCCCAAGATTGGCTCCGGGGAGCGAAAGGTGAACGCCCTCCCAACTCGCGTCAACAGATCAAACTGGATTTGACGCGTGTTAAGTAGCCGCGAATTCTGCACGCAGCGAGAGGGCAGCGTCCCGGCAAATGGGATTAACTTCCTTCGCCCTGCCCTGGCGCTACGTCCACCGCGTCCAGCTTCACAAAACTTGACTGATCCTCGACTAATCAGCATGTCATGCGGACCGCAGTTCACCATCACACCCGCCCTGCTTTCCCTGGTCGAGCAGATAGCCGTCCTGCGGGAGCGCATCCAGGGCGCGGCGGTCGAGTTGTCGTGGATACCGGCGCTGCAAAAGGACACGCGCACGCGCAACGGCCACGCCTCTACGGCCATCGAGGGCAATCCGCTCACCCTCGAGCAGGTACGTGCGCTGGAGGAAGGCCGCGAGCTGGCGGCAGTGGACAGGCGTCCGAATGGATCTGCTGCGTCCCCTGATCGAGGCGGGGCTCGTGGAGAAGATCGGCAGCAAGAAGACGGGGCGATGTAAGCTCAGCAGCCCATCCTGAAGGTTAGAACCCCGCAGGGATTTTGGCCCTGCGGGGCTTCGCTCTTACAGCTTGACGTCGCCCGCGTGGGTTATCTCCCAGCGCAGGCCGTGCTCCCCCTCCAGGGTTTCCATCTGCTGAACGACGCGCTCCGCCTCCGCATGCTGCTCGTTGTTGTGCAGCTGCGCCCACTCGGCCATCAGCTCTTCATGCCGCTGCAAGACTTGTTCGCGGGTCAGGTCCATTTTCTTGCTCCTTATATCGCGGGGGGGCCGCCCAAATGAAAACGGGCCGGCAACCCCCTTTAGAGGTTACGGCCCATCTCAGGTCCGTGGTGTTGTCTCGGCCTTTCAACCGGCTGCTGCCAGCCAGGCTCCGCTTCGTGGCGGTCTTGGCGGCGCTCGGGCGAGCGCGCTTGGTATCCGAGCCCGGATTATCTCATGCCGCCGTCACCGTGTCAGCCCGCGCGCTCCAAGGCGCCAGCGCCTTGCGCGCATGGTCGTGTCGGTTTCAAGTGTATTGACGGGCCGCAACCGCGCGGGCACCTCCTCGGGCAAAGTGACTGCACACGCGGGCAGAAGCCAATAACGCCCCGCGACGGAGGTTGCTTTGCAAAAGGGGAGAGGCCGCCGCCTGGGGGCCGGCGGCATGGCGTGCCTGTTCGCCGCCTCGGCGCTCGCCGCCGCGCCGCACGGTTCGCGTCACGTGCGGCTCCAGGCCGAAACGGCCACACCGATCCAGCACGTGATCGTCATCGTCGGCGAGAACCGCAGCTTCGATCACCTGTTCGCGACCTACGTGCCGCGCCGGCGTGAGAGCGTCCTGAACCTCCTCTCGCAGGGCATCGTGCGCGCCGACGGCTCGCCCGGCCCGCGCTTCGCAGAAGCCCAACAGTACCGCCTCGTCGCGCCACCGAACCGGGGCAAGTTCTTCATCGGCGCGGGACGCTCGGCCAAGGAGCTCTACACGACGCTGCCCGCACCCGACCTCTTCGGCATCGGCGCGGCCTCGCCTCATGCCGCCGTGCTCTCGGTGCCCGGTGGCGACCCCGGGCTGCCGGCGCACAGCCAATACCTGTTCGGCACCGGCGGCACGGGCTTGCCGGTCACGCTCGGTCCCGACACGCGCATCCGCAACGTGACGTCGTTGCCTCCCGGGCCGTTCCAGCTCACCGGGGCCGCGATGCCGTTCGACGCGTTCACCTCGGACACGGTGCACCAGTTCTTCGAGATGTGGCAGCAGATGGATTGCGCCATCGACGACGAGCACGTCTCCGCGCACAACCCGACGGGATGCCTGCACGACCTGCACCCGGCCATCGCGACGACCTACGCGTGCACCGCGGCCGACACGCCGCACGACAGCGGCCAGGGCATGGCTTTCTTCAACATGCAGCAAGGCGACGCGCCGTACTTCAAGTACCTCGCCGACACCTACGCGATGAGCGACAACTACCACCAGCCGGTGATGGGCGGGACCGGCCCCAACAGCCTCGTGCTCGGGTTCGCGGACCAGGTCTTCTACGGCGACGGCTCCGGCAACATCTCCAGGCCTCCGGTCTCGCGCATCGCCGATCCCGATCCCCAGTCCGGCACGCTCAACCTTCGCACGCATTTCGGCGCCTGGTTCGAGTGCTCGGACCGCACGCGCCCCGGCGTCGGCGCGATTCGCGACTATCTCGATGCGCTGCCCTACACGGTCGATGCGCGCTGCGGGCCGGGCGAGTTCTACCTCGCGGCGAACGTGAGGCCGGCCTTCTCGCCCAAGGGGCGCTTGAATAGCGGCGAGGTCGTCCCCGCCACGCTACAGCGCAGCATCGGCGACGAGCTCACCGCCAGGGGCATCTCGTGGAAGTACTACGGCGGCGGCTTCGATGCCGAGGGCACCGGCGGGTACTTCGACGGCAGCTACTGCGACGTGTGCAACCCGTTCCAGTACCAGGCCGCTTATCCGCTCATGGTGAAGGACCACATACGCGACGTGCAGGACCTCTTCGCCGACCTGCGCAACGGCACGCTGCCGGCGGTGGCTTACGTCAAGCCCGACGCGCTCCTGGACGGCCATCCCGGATATTCCAAGTGGTCGCTCTACGAGGCGTTCGTGAGGAACGTGGTCGAGCTCGCGCAATCGAACGCCGGCCAATGGAACGAGACTGCGATCTTCGTGACCGTGGACGAGAGCGGCTCGTTCTACGACTCGGGATTCATCCAGCCGGTGGACTTCTTCGGCACCGGCCCGCGCATCCCGATGATCGCCGTCTCGCCGTTCTCCAGGGGCGGCCGCGTCACCCACGTGTACGCCGAGCACTCGTCCTTCGTGAAGTTCATCGAGCGCAACTGGCACCTGGGGAAGCTCTCCTCGCGCAGCCGCGACAACCTCCCCAACCCCACGCCGGGGGGCCCGAATGCCTACGTGCCGGGGAACATGCCCGCGATCGGCGACCTCTTCGACCTTTTCAATTTCGCAGGCGTGGAAAGGTATCGCTGAGGGCTGCGCGTAGCCGCCAGGGGAATGCGGTCCGGGCCGCCGTCAGTCCGATCGATCGCCAGGCTACTTTCCTCCGCAATAAAGCCGATAAAGGGTTTTCAGCACCTCGAGCGCCTTCGCATCGGCGATCGAGTAATGGATTCGCCTGCCATCCCGGCGGGTTTTCACGATCCCCTGCTCCCGCAGCACCGTGAGTTGCTGCGACAGCGTGGGCTGGACGATGCCGGTGCGCTCGGCGAGCTCCGACACACACATCTCCCACTGCGACAACTCGCACAGGATCAGCAAGCGGTCCTGATTGCCGAGCGTGCGCATCAAGGTCGCCGCAGCCTCGGCTTCCGCGCGCAAGCGTGGAATTTTCGTGAGCATCTTCAAGGGCAACCCGACGAGCGACACAATGCTGACAGTATACTGATATACATAATGTTTAAAAATATATTATAGTAATCTTATATTCAAGGCGCAGGAGGAATCCCGATGGTGTTCCGGCAGCTCTTCAAGACATGAATGCGAAACTCGCGTGCTTCACATCGGGGCTCGCCCTCGCGGCGGTGGCGACCTGGACTTGCGTTGATGCAGCACCCACCTCCTCGGCGCAAGCCGGCGAGCGAATTGCCCACGCGGGGGCCGATGGCGCACCACCATGCATCTCCTGCCATGGAGCCCACGGCGAGGGCAATGCGGCCGGCGGCTTCCCGCGGCTGGCCGGGCTTGGCGCTGCCTACCTCCAACGTCAACTCTCGGCGTTCTCGAGCGGCGAACGCAAGAATGCCGTCATGGAGCCGATCGCAAAGGCCCTCAAGGCGGATGGCGCGCAGGCGGTCTCGGCTTATTTCGCGTCGCTTCCGGCGCCTGCATCACGGCACGCTCTTGCGCTGGACGGTTCCGCGGCGGCGGCTCTCGTGCACGAGGGCCGTTGGTCCGAGGCCCGGCTTCCGGCTTGCGTGCAATGCCATGGCCCCGACGTCGCGGGCGTGGGCTCGGATTTCCCGCCGTTGGAAGGCCAGCCGGCTGCGTATATCGCCGCGCAGCTCCGCGCGTGGCGGGAAGGCACGAGGCCGCCGGGTCCGCAGGGACTGATGCAGGCAGTGGCCATGAAGCTCGAGGCACCGGACATCGACGCGGTGTCGCAATACCTCGGGGGAGCCGAT
>DATMJE010000305.1:0-3727 GCA_035553995.1 Usitatibacter sp.
GCGCCGAAGAACGAGAAGCCGCGCACGACCTTCGACTTCGGGACCGAGAGCATGGCCGTGGTCAGCGGGTAGGTGATCTGGTCCTCGACGACCTGCGGCGCCTGCCCGGAAGCTTCCGTGTAGACGATCACCTGCACGTCGGAGAGGTCGGGCAGCGCGTCGAGCGGCGTGCGCGCGAGCGACAGCACGCCCCACGCGCACACCGCGGCGGACGCCAGCAGCACGAGGAAGCGGTTGCGGATGGAGCCGCGGATGATCGCCGCGATCATGGCGCGGGCTCGATACGCGTGAGCTCGAACGTGCCGCCGGGCGCCTGGCGGAAGTCGAACGAGACCTTGTCGCCCACCTTCGCCTTCACCGGCATCCCGTGCGGCACCGCGAACGCCATCGTCATCGCCGGCCATTGCATCGTCGGCACGGGCCCGTGGGAGATGGTGATCGAGTCGTGCGTCACCTGCTCGACGACGCCGCTCGCATGATGCGTCACGGGCGCGGCGTTGGACCCTGCCGCGGGCGGGGCGGGGGATTCCGGCGCGGGCGCGGAACCCTCGCCCATGCGGGTTACCGTGGCCTTGAGGCTCGCTTCCGAATCGATCAGGAACTGCCCCGAGACCACCACCTTCTGCCCCGCCTCGAGGCCCTTCAGGATCTCGACCTGCCCGTTCGCTTCCATGCCGGCCTGCACGTCCACCGGCGCGAAGCGGCCGCCCTCCTGCGCGAGCATCACGACGCTGCGGGTGCCGGTCTGGATCACCGCTTCGCTCGGCACCAGCAACACTTTGCGCGAGGCCGAAGGCGCGAATCCCACGTTGGCGAACATGCCCGGCACGAGCCTGCCACGCGGGTTGGCGACCTCGATCCGCGCTTTCAGCGTGCGCGTGGCGGGATTCACTTCGGGAAGGATCGCGCTCACGCGGCCGTTGAAGGTCTCGCCGGGAAATGCCGACGTGCGGACGTGCACCGTGGCACCCGGCCGCACCTGCGCCGCCATGGCCTCGGGAACTTCCGCGTTGACCCACACGGTGCCGAGGCCATTGATGCGGAAGAGCGGCGCCCCTGCCGCGACCGTCATGCCTTCGCGGGCGCCCAGCTCCGCGATCACGCCGCCGATGGGCGCGGTGAGGGTGATGCGCGGGAACACCTTGCCGTTGTTCTCGACGATGCGCACCTGTTCCTCGGTCATGCCGGCGAGGCGCATGCGCTGGCGTGCGCCGTCCACGAGCGAGGCGAGCCCGCTGATGTCGGTCTGGGCGGCGATGCGCTTCGCGGAGAGGAATTCCTCCTGTGCCGCGACCCAGTCGGGAACGTAGAGCTCGGCGAGGGCCTGGCCGCGGCGCACCGGATCGAGCGGCGCGCGCACGAAGAGCTTCTCGACGAAGCCCGCGCTGCGCGCCTGCACCACCGCCACGTCGCGCTCGTTGTAGGCGACGCTGCCAACCGCCTCGACCGTCGTCGCGAGCGATCCGCGCACGACTTCGGCCGTGCGGATGCCCAGGTTCTGCTGCACGCGCGGGCTGATGGTGACCGTGCCCGTGTCGCCACCCTCGTCGGCGTAGACCGGCACCAGCGGCATGTCCATGTGCGGCGACTTGCCCGGCTTGTCGAAGCGCTCGTCCGGGTACATGGGGTCGTACCAGTAGAGGATCCTGCGACCCTTCGCGGGATCGCCGGAGGCGGCCTTGGGCGCGGCGTCGTTCGCGGCGTGCGTCTGTGGCTCCGCCATCTGCATGCCGCGGTTCATGCCGAACCGGTAGGCGCCGAAGCCGATGGCGGCCACTGCGGCCACGGCCAGCGCCGTTGCGAGGACATGGCGCACGTTCATGGTGTCGTCCTCGTGGCCGAGGGCGTGAACATCGAGACCGGGATCACGCGCTCGTCGGGGATGAGGTATTCGAGCTGGGCCCAGAGGCGCGCGGTCTCGAGTTCCAGCTGCAGCGCCTGCAGCCGCGTCTCGATCTCGTTGCGCCGCGCCATGAGCAGGTCGCCCGAGCTCGCCTTGCCGCCCTGGTACGCGGACAGCGCGGACTGCGTGCGCTCGCCCGCGAGCGGCAGCAACTGCGTGCGATAGCGCTCGAGCCGGTCGAGCCCGCTTTGCCATTCGGTCTGCATCGCGCTCACCTCGGCCACGTGCGCGCGCTCCATCTCCTCGCGCTCCGCGCGCGCCTGCTCCACGCCCGCCAGCTTCGCCGAGAGCTCGCGGTCCTGCCGGTCCTTGTGGAAGAGCTGCAGCGGCACCGAGACGGCGATGGTCGCCATGTCGCCGAACTGCGAGGCGCGGTTGCCATAAGTCACCTCGAAGCTCCAGTCGGCGCTGCGGTTCGCATCGGCAAGCCGCGCCTCCGTGCGCGCGATCTCTTCCTGGCGGCGCAGCACCTCGAGGTCCGGATGGCGCGCGATGTGGTCCTCCAGGGTGCCGCCGGTTTGCAGGTGCGTGTGATCGATCGGCGGGCGGCTCGCGAGCGGCGCATCGGCCGCGTCGCCCACCCAGCGGGCGAGCACCGTGCGCGCATTGCGGATGCGGCGCGAGAACTCGCTCAGGCGGTCCTCGAGGGAGGTGCGGGCGCTGTACGTGGCGATGACATCGGCCTGGCTCACGCGGCCGGCGCGATACGCGCTTTCGGCGGCACTGATCTCGAGCTGCGAGGCGGCAAGCTGCTCGCTGAGGGAGCCGGCCATCGCCTGCGCGTAGTAGAGATCCAGCCATGCGAGCGCGGTGCTGCGCTGGATCGCCGCGATCGAGGCCTCGCGCTCGGCCTGTGTCTTGTCCGCCGTGCGCTCGAAGCGCTCGCGGCGCAGGTCGCGCTTCTCCCGCCGCGTCCATTCCTGCATGACGCCCACGGAGCGCATCGTCATGGCCTCGGAGTTGAGCGAGAAGCGGTCGGGCCCCTCGATCGGCACGTTCTGCAGCTCGAGCTTCAGCACCGGGTCCGGCAGCTCGGCGGCGGCGACCGCCATCTCGCGTGACGCGACGATGGAAGCATCCTGCGCGCCGAGCTGGCGCGAGCGCTCGACGGCCCGGCGTTGCGCCTCGGCGAGCGTGAGCGGGGGCGATTGGGCGAGCGCGCAGGTGGATGCGAGCACGAGGGCGGCGACGACCAGGACGAGGTTGCTTCGATGCATGGGGGACCTCCGGCGACGGGACAGCGAACGCGCGCGTCGCGACGCGCGCGGCATCAGGCTCGTATCGTCGGGATCAGATGCGGAAGCAGCAGTGCCGCAGGGGTATCGGCGGCTGGGTGTGGCGGGCGAGGTCGGGGACGAGGAGTGGCGCGGGCGGAGCAAGCGCACGCGGTGCGAGCGGTGGTGCGACGACCGTGGCGGCTGCCGGCTCCAGTGCGGTCACCGCGTCGGTGCGATCGACCGAGGTCGCGGCGTGCGTGCAATGGTTCTCGCAGGCGGGGTCGCGCACCGTGTTCTTCGGCACGCAGCAATCGCCGCCATCGGGGGTGCCGGCGGCTGCGGTGGATGCGGCGGGCGCCGCGGGACGCCCGGCTTCCATGTCGCATGCGTGCACCGACATCATCACCTGCGCGAAGAGCAGCGCGACGATGGCGAGCACGGAGGCGAACGGCCGCAGGCGACGCTTCATCTGCGCAGTATAGGCCCGCCCGGCGCCCCTATCCTTTGACCGACGGCAACGCCGCTGCCACGCGCGCGATGACGCCATCCCAGCCGCCGATGCGCTCCTGCCGGAAGAGGCGCGCCGTCGGATACCACGGGCTGTCCT
>DATMJE010000306.1:0-24865 GCA_035553995.1 Usitatibacter sp.
CCCCAGCAGGTGGCCCAGCTCCGCCACGCTGCCGATGAAGCGCCGCTCGGTGCGTCCATCGGGAAAGTGCACCGCATAGCGCGTATTGCGCAAGGCGTGGCGCCGGTCCGCGTCCGCCCGCGCGCAGACGAGCCCCTTCACGAACTGCGAGGCGGGGTTGTTGCACAGGTACCAGTTGCTGACCTCGTAGTCCGCGATCTCCTGGGGCGCGAGGTCGAACACGTACATCGCCTGCCAATCGCCCGCGACTTTCGCCTCCAGCGCATAGCGGTTCCCCTCGAGGGTGAGCCGGTGCGGCTCGTGCGGCGTCGCCTGCTCGATGCCGGGCTCCAGGCGCAGCGGCGCCGTCAGCGTGAGCCCGCCGAACCCCACATCGGCGATGTAGCGCTGCCCCGAGACCCCGACCAGCAGGAGCATGTGGCTGCGCGCGGTGACCACCTCGGGAGGCACGTTCCAACGCACGCGGGCGGCGAGGCGCGTCACCTCGAAACCGAGCGCTTCGAGGACCCCCGCCAGGAGCAGGTTGTGCTCGAAACACCAGCCGCCGCGGCCGGGCGTGAGCAGCTTGCGCTGCAGCGAGGCGAGGTCGAGCGGCACCGGCTCGCCCGTGAAAGCCGCCAGGTTTTCGAACGGGATCGCAGCCGGATGGCGGGCGTGGATCGCGCGCAGGGTGTCCAGGTCCGCGCCTGCCGGGCCATCGTGGCCGATGCGCTCGAAATAGCGGCGAAGGTCGACCGTCATCGCGCCGATGATCGCACGAGCGGGCCCCGGCCCCGCATCGCCGGCGGGGGGATGCAACCCAAGAGCCGATGGGTGTCTAATGTCCCATGCCGATCACCTTCAGCATCGACACCCAGCTGGGCATTGTCCGCGAGAACTGGACGGGCAAGGTGTCGGCCGAGGAGGTGCGCGCGCACTGGACGCGAATGGCGACGGACCCGGAAGTGCTCGCCCTGCGCGCCTCGTTGGCGGACCTGCGCGAGGCGTCCCTCGATTTCGGCAGCTGGCAGATGCGGCGGCTCATCGATACGGTGGTCACGCCGCTCCTGAAGGGCCGGGACTGGATCAGCGCCATGATCGTCGCCGGGCCTTTCCAGCTCGGCATGACGCGGCAATACCAGGATCTCGCGGACCACTACAGCCGCGACGCGATCTTCTTCAACGAGCACGAGGCGCTCGACTGGCTGATCCGGCAGCGCGCCGGCCTTCCCGGCCCCGGCCGCTCCGCTCCGTGGGGCGATCACCGGCGGACCAGCGAGCCGCACTAGAGGCGCAGGGCGCAGGGCGCAAGGCGCAAGACAAAGGGCGCAGGAAGAATGGCCTGGGGCCAGGGATGACGTCGGTCTTTTATCTTGCGCCTTGTGCCTTACGCCTATTTCTGCTCTTCGCCCTCGCCGTGGCGCGCATAAAAGCCCGCCACATCGTCTATCTGCTGCGGCGTGAGGTTGCGCGCCATGTTGCGCATCTGCCCATGGCTGTCATTGTGGCGCTGGCCGGCGGCGAAGGCGGCGAGCTGCTGGACGAGATACTCCTTGGGCATGCCCTCCAGCCAGGGCGCGCCGGGCTTGCGCTCGATGCCGCCGTGGCAGGCGGCGCACGGGGCCACGTTGCGCATCGGGTCGCCCACGCGCACCAATGCGGGCACGATCGACATGTCGGTCACGGGCGCGTTGCGCGGCTTCGGCAGGTACGTGAAGTACGCCGCGAGGTCGCGGATGTTGGCGTCGGAGAGGTTCACGGCGAGCGCCTGCATGATCGAGTTGGCGCGATCGCCGCTGCGATAGTCCATGAGCTGCTTGATGATCACCTCGGGATACTGCCCCGCGAGGTTGGGCGCATTGGCCTGTGAAAGGCCGCGCGGGCCATGGCACATCGTGCAGTTGAGCGCGAGCGTGGCACCGCGGCCGATGGCCTCCTGCGCCTGCGGCCGCTGCATGGAAGCATCCAGAACGACGCGCGTCGAATGCGTTGCCGGTGCAGGCGCGCCCCCGCTCCACTTCTGCGGGACGCCCGCCGCACGGCAGATGGCGTCCCACAGCCCCTTCGCCGTGAAGTCCTCGTGCGCCGAGGGCAGCCATGCGAAGCCGACGGCGAACGAAACCACCGTCAGGACCACGAGTGCCGCGATGCTCCAGCGTGCGGCGCTCATCGCAGCCCCATCGGAATGGCCGGCACCGACGTTTCCTTCAGCACGGCGAGCTGCGCGATCGGGAAGCCGTAGTTGACGACCGTGAGCGCGATCATCATCGAGACCCAGAGCGCGTAGCCGTTGAGGAGGGGCGGCACCCTGCCCACGGGATGCGCGGCAAGGCTGAAGGTGAACGGCTCGGGGGACATCGCCCCGCGGCGCGCGGCCGCGAGCACGTAGAGGAAGACCAGCGCGGACACCACCAGCATCGCGCCGCCTACGGCGGAGACCGTCACCGTCCAGGCCTGCGCCTGCAGGGCAGGCGCGGTGAAATCGTAGTACGCCATGCGTCGCGGCATGCCGAGGATGCCGACGTAATGCCAGGGCATGGTGAGCACCATCATGCCCACGAACCACAGCCAGAGCTGCACCCGGACGAGGCGCGCGGGCAGCGGCGCACACGCGGTGAGCTGGGGCCACAGCTCGTACGCGATCATGAAGTACATGATCACGATGGCACCCCCGAAGATGAGGTGGAAATGTCCCGTCACCCACTGGGTGTTGTGGACGGACTCGTTCAGCTGGTAGCTCATGTTGATGAGGCCGCCCGCGCCGCCAAAGCCCAGCATCACGAACGAGAACGCGACCGCGAGCATCATCGGGTTCTCCCACGGCAGCGTGCGGATCCAGCCGAAGGCGCCCTTCCCGCCGCGCATCCGGCCGGCAATCTCGACCGAGGCCACGATGGTGAACACCGTGAGCAGCGTGGGCACCGACACCATCGCCGTCATGGCCGCGTGCACGAACTTGAAGCCCGCGCCGATCTGCGGGTCGGCGAAGAGATGGTGGATGCCGATCGGCATCGAGAACACGAGGAAGAGCACGAAGGCCACGCGCCCCATCGTGTCGCTGTAGAGCCGCCCGCCGATGGCACGCGGCACGAGCGTGTAGAACGCGATGTACGTGGGCATCAGCCAGAAGTACACGATCGCGTGCAGGGTCCACGAGAAGAAGACGCGCGCGAGGCCCGCATCGATCGTGTCCTTGAAGCCCAGCGCCACGGGCAGGATCAGCACCAGGATCTCGATCGCCGCGCCGACCGAGGTCCACGCCCACAGGTAGGCACCCGCCACGTTGCCGAACATGGCGAGAGGCACCGCCGCGCCCGGGTTCTCCTTCCTCCACGCGCGCAGGTTGATCGACATCAGCGCGACCCAGATCCACGAGCCCACGACCACGAGCACGATGCCGATGTAGAAGAAGGGGCTCGCGATCATCGGCGGATAGAACGTGTAGAGCACCGAGGCGTGCCCGCTCGCCATCGCCGCGGCGGCCATCAAGGTACCCACGAGCACCAGCCAGAAGCCGGCCCATGCCCAGCGCAGGCCGGCGAGCGGCCGCTTGAGCGCGAGCTCCGAGAGGGCATACCCCAGGCCCATCGCGACCAGCGTAGGCAGCACGTACGCCATCACGGTGCCGTGTACCGTGACGGAACGGTAGTAGTGCTCCGGATTGTCCAGCCAGGCGTGCAGCGGGCTGCGCACGTACATCTGCCACTCGCCCAGCACGATGGCCCCCGCGAACCCGGCGAACGCGAGCCAGAAGTGCGCGAGCACCAGCCGCCTAGCGACGAACACAGCTCACCCTCGATCCGTTGCCGGCACGCGTGCGAAACTCGTCCGCGGAAACCACCTGCACCCGTGCCCACATTCCCTCGTGGCCGGTGCCGCAATACTCGTGGCACGGCATCATGTGCTCGCCGACCACGGGAAACGTGGTCGTGAACGTGGCGACGTAGCCGGGGATCAGCATCGTGTTGGCGTTCGTGCCGAACACGACGAAGCCGTGGATCACGTCCGTGCTGGTGGCGCGAAAGGTCACGGGCACTCCCGCGGGCACGAGGAGGCACTGCGGCTCGAACGAATATTGCTGCGCGATGAGCCGCACGACGACCTTGCCCTGCGGCGAGAGCGTGGTGCCGAGATTGCCCTCGGCGAACTCGCCGGAGATGTGCAGCGTGCGCGGGTCGATCGTCTCCACGCGCGACGGCGGCATCGAGGCCCAGTGCAGGCCCGTGAACACCATCATCGCGACCAGCACGGCGATCACCACCGCGACGGCCCAGCTCCAGCGCCGTTCCGCGGCAATGGCGACGGCTTCGGCGCTCACTGCACGGCTCCGCGCGGCAGGTACACGGCGAAGTAGAAGATGAAATAGATCGCCACCACGATCACGGCGGCAACACCCGCCAGTGCGAACGCGCCCGACGGGCCGCGGCTCACGATCTCGTCGATGGCCGCGTCGTGCGCCGTGTCGTTCGCGCGCGTGCCTTGCGTTTCGCTCATGCGAGCCTCATTCGGGAAGGAGCTTGCGCAGCTCGTTGACCTGCGCGGGCGTGACCGGCGTGCCGGTGTTGTTCCACGCCACGCGGATGTACGTGACCACCGCCGCAGCCTGCTCGTCATCCAGGATGTGGGCGAAGGGCGGCATGCCGTGCGGCCGCGAATTCTTGCGCGTGCCGGGGGCGTAGCCGCCATTGAGGACCATGCGGATCGAGTTCACCGGCGACGCCATCGTGATCGACTGGTTGTCCGCGAGCGGCGGGAAGGACGGCGGATGTCCCTTGCCCTCGTCGCCGTGGCACATGCCGCACTGCTTCTCGTAGATGCGCCTTCCGGTCTCCATGACGGCGGGCTGCACCAGGCGCGCGCTGCTGGGCGGCGGCGGCTCCGACTGGCGCGGCGGCAGCGCCTTCAGGTACACGGCCATGGCCTCCGTGTCCTCGTCGGTCATGTACTGGAGGCTGTTGTAGACCACCTCGGCCATCGGCCCGTACGTGGTGCCCCGGCTGGAGATGCCCACCTGCAGGACGTCGCCGATCTCGCGCAGCGACCACTCGCCCAGCCCCGCCTCGCGGTTGGAGGTGAGCGACGGCGCGTACCAGTTCTGGTTCGGGATCATGCCGCCTTCGAACGCCTTCGATTCGCTCGATCCGCCCAGGGCGTTCACCTGCGTGTGGCACATCGCGCAGTGCCCCAGGCCCTGCACCAGGTAGGCGCCGCGGTTCCACTGGGCCGTCTGCGACGGGTCGGGCTGGTACTCGCCCTCGCGGAAATAGAGCGCGCGCCAGCCCACCAGCAGCTCGCGGTTGTTGTACGGGAAACGCAGCTCGTGCGGACGGTTCTTCTGCTTCACGGGCGGCACCGACTGCAGGTACGCGAAGATCGCGTCGCAGTCCGCACGCGTGACCTTGGTGTACGACGCGAAGGGCATCGCCGGATACAGCAGCGAGCCATCGCGCCCAAGGCCGGTGTGCATCATGCGGTAGAAATCGTCGGCGCTCCAAAGCCCGATGCCGGTCTCGTCGTCGGGCGTGATGTTGGGCACGTAGATGTTGCCGAACGGCGTGGGCATGGCGCGGCCGCCCGCGAACAGCTTTCCCGTGGGCTCCGTGTGGCACGCGGTGCAGTCGCCGGCGCGCGCGAGGTATTCGCCACGGTCGATCAATTGCGTCATCGCGTTCGGCGGCTTCGCGGCGGGCGTCACGGACTGGGGAAGGTAGCCCGGACGCAACAGGAACCAGGCGACCGCGGCGGTAACCCCGATTGCCAGGACGAGACCGAGGCCGATACCGGTGGCGCGCCGCATCGTTCAGCGCTGGCTGCCGCAGGCGAGCGGCATGCGCACGAGGTTGGCCGGCTCGGGCGACGCGTCCGCGGGCGGTGCCTGCATCGAAAGCCACGTCGCCACGGCGGTGACGTCGCTGTCGGTGAGCCGCGAGGCGACACGCTTCATGCAATCGGGCTCGGCGGCGCGGCGGTCGCCCACGCGCCAGCGGGTGAGCTGCGCGGCGATGTACGTCGTGTTCAGCCCGACGAGACCGGGGATGCCGGGCTCCATGCCGGTCAATCCCGCGCCGTGGCACGCGACGCACGCCGGGATCTGTTTCGACGGATCGCCCGCGGTCGCGAGCTTGCGGCCGCGTTCGACGGTCGCGGCATCGGCCTTCGGCGCCTCGCGCGCGGGGAACGGCGGCCGCTGCCGTGCGTAGTAGCCGGCGATCTCGCGCAGGTACGCATCGGGAAGATAAGCGACGAGGTAGTTCATCGGCGGGTAGAGGCGCACGCCGTCGCGAAAGGCCACGAGCTGGTTGTACAGGTAGGAGGCGGGCTTGCCGGCGATGCGCGGGAAATGCTCGTTGCCGGTGCCCTGCCCGCGCTGCCCATGGCAGGTGACGCATCCCTGCACGCGCGCCTCGATCGTGTCGACCGAGGCGACGGAGGGCGTGGCCTCGTCCTGTGCCCACGCAAGAAGCGGCAGGGCCGCAAGGACGCCCGACAGGAACCTAAGCATGCAGTCCTCTTCCGAGCCGCGCATCATACGACGAGTCGCCGCCCGCGAACACGGCCCCTTTGTGCCGAAGCAGCTCCTCGAGGATCACGCGATGGCAGCGCTGCTCGTTCTCGCAGTAGCAGCCGATCGCGAAATCCGATGTGCGCGAAAGCGTGGCGAGCGTGGCGAGGAGATGCTGCGCCTCCGGCGCGCTCATCTCCGCGCGGTAGCGCTTCGCGAAAATCTCCCACTCCTCGTCGGGAATCGGCTGCTTGTGGCGAAACCAGGAAAGGAGCTGGGCGCTCGGCGCCAGCTCCGGAAGCCACGCGTCGTAGTAATCGCGCGCCGCGTAGTCCTGCTTCTTCACGCCGCGCGGCGGGCGGCGAACGGTGCCCAGCCGCGGGCCCTCATCCGGCGCGCGCGGCGTCCCCAGCCTCACGACGCGAATCGGCACGCAGCGCCTCCAGCTTCGCGATCAGCTTGCGCGCGTCGAACGGCGCGTGCACCTTCATGTCGTTGTCGAAGTAGCAATAGACGTCCCTCGAGCGCCGCGGCGGGGGCGCCAGGTCCTTCGCGATCTTGCGCGCGTCCGCGGGCTCGCTGCCCATGCTCCACGCATGGATGCGCGCGGCCCAGTCGTCGAGCGCGGCATCCGAATAGCCGCTCGCGTACAGCACGACATCCCCGTGCAGGCGAAGGTACATGAAATCGGCGGTGACATCTTCCACGAGCGGCCACTTGCCCGCCGTATCCGCGACCACGAGCGCGATCCTGTGCTTGCGCAGCAGCTTCACGAACGCGGGATCGCGAAAGGTCTCGTGGCGGATCTCGATCGCATGGCGCAGCTTGCGGTTCGCGTCGATCCTGAGGCAGCTGCGCCCCTTCACGCGCGCGTCCCGGCGCCGCGCGAGCGCCAGCGCCGATTCCAGGTCGCGGGGCAGCATCTCGAAGAACGCCTCGAGGCGATCGGCGTTGTAGGCGAAGTTGGGCGGGAATTGCCACAGGAACGGGCCCAGCTTCCCGCGCAGGTTGAAGATGCCCGAGGCGAAGAAATTCGCGAGCGGCCGCTCCACGTCGACGAGGCGCTTCATGTGCGTGATGAAGCGGCTGCCCTTCACCGCGAAGACGAAATCGTCGGGCGTATCGCCGTGCCACGCCTCGAAGCACTCCGGCCGCTGCAGCGAGTAGAACGTGCCGTTGATCTCGATGGTGGGGAGCTGGCGCGAGGCGTACTGCAGCTCGCGGTGCTGCGCGAGGTCCTTCGGGTAGAAGACCTTGCGCCACGGCTCGTAGCGCCAGCCGGAGATGCCGATGCGCAGCCGGCCCACGCGCGGCAGCGGCGCGGCACGGGGCGGCGGGACTACAACCGGGAGATTGCGAGCGCGCGCACGACGAGCTCCCGTTGCCGGAAGCGGCGCTCCAGTTCCTGGCGATATCCCTTCCACCACGCCGAATCGAGCTCCTCGTCCATCACTTCGTAGACCACGATGTCGTCGCGTTGCCGCTCGCCTGCGCCCTCTTCCCAGAGCCCCTCGGCCGGCGCCCGCGCGTAAGCCGTCAGACCGCCGAATCTTTGCGCGAGTTCGTCCTTCACCCGGGCGTACAGGGCGTGCGGAAAGCGCCTTCCATCCGGGTCCCACAGGGGCAGCAGGATCTGGACAAGGTGCGCATCAGGGCCCATGGGAGTGGCACAACGCACAGACGCTGGGGAGGGTCATCGGTCTATTCTAGGAGGTGGGCCCGACCCCGCGGGAACTGTCGCCATTTCCCGACGGTCAACCGCCCCCTGCGGGCGGCCGTTAAAGGGCCTGAAATATCGCCAACAAGGAGAAACGCACAGTGAATCGCAAGGTCATCGTCATCGCCCTCGCCTCGTTCTCGACGCTCGCTGCCCCGGCGTTCGCGGAACCCTTCGGAGATCGGGCGCGAGTCGTCTCGGCGCACCCCGTCGTGGAGCGCATCCCCGTTTCGCGCGAAGAGTGCTGGAACGACCACGTGAGAAGCTACGAGGATCGCCAGGTCACCCGCACCGATACCGGTGCCTCCATCGGCCCCGGCACGGTCCTGGGTGCCGTCGTCGGCGGCGTGCTCGGCCACCAGGTCGGCAGCGGCCGCGGCAACACCGCCGCCACCATCGCCGGTGCCGCCGTGGGCGGCCTCGCCGGCAACCAGTACGATCGTTCCAATGGCGCACCCCCCATGCAGACCACGGAGGTCGAGCGCGTCCCGGTCGATCGCAACGTGGAGCGTTGCCGCACCGTCCAGGAAGTGCGCGAGGCCACCGTCGGCTACGACGTGCGCTACGACTACAACGGCCGCCAGTTCAGCACGCGCCTGCCCAACGATCCGGGCCGTTTCATCCACGTGCGCGTGGATGTGCAGCCCGTGGTCGAGGAAGGCGCCCCGCCCCCGCCGCACGTGAGTGGCGGGCCGCGTCCGCCGTCCTACCGCTGAGTCCGGCCCCGCAACGAAAAAAGCGCCCCCCGGGGCGCTTTTTTTCTTCCAAGCCGGCTCAGTTGCCGTTCAGGCCGTTCGACTTGGGCTGCAGCAGGTCGTCGCGATCGATGGGATTCACCGTCATGACCTTCGTGCCCGAGGAATTGTTGTGGTGCGCGGGCAGGCGGCTGCCCGTGATGTAGTCATGGTCTTCGCGCGGCACGGACGAATCCGCGGTGGTCTGGGGAAGGGCGCAACCGCCCAGGACGAAGCCGGCCAGCGTCGCGGCGAGCATGCGAATCATTCACGTATCTTTTGGGTGGAAAGCCGCCATGGTATCGCAGGGCGGTCAGGGCGCAAAGGAAACCGGATTACGGGCGTAGGCGCCGGCCGGGGCCCGAATACGCGCCCTCCTACGCCCATATGATCATCCCCGCGCCGAACATGCCGGGCCCGGGCCGTGTCCATTGTGGATAGGCATTTCCCCTTGGAGGACATATGAGAAAACTCGTCTTCGCGATCGCGACGATGTTCAGCGCGGCAGTGCCGGTTGCGGCGCTCGCCGAGGGCTACGGCGGCAACGACGCCACGCCGCCCACCTATGCGGACGACCAGTACCGCTACTACAACCGCTACGACAACCGGGCGGAAGCCTACGACCAGTATCGGGACAACCGCGACTATCGCGACAATGGCGCGCGTGCGCGCGTGGTCGAAACACGCGCCGTGACCGAGCCGGGCAGCGGCCGCGAGGAGTGCTGGAACGCCCGTGCGGGCCACTACGAGGAGCTGCGCACGGAGAACAACAGCAGCAGCGACCACAAGAACCTCGCCGGCACGGTCATCGGCGGCATCGCGGGCGGTGTCCTCGGCCACCAGCTGGGCAGCGGGCGCGGCAACACCGCTGCCACCGTGGGCGGCGCGGCCCTCGGCGCCTATGCGGGCAACCGCGTCGAGAACAATCGCCACGACAACGACCAGGCGCAAGCCGACCTCGACCGCTCGAACTGCCGCACGATCGGCACCTCGGGCAACGTGCAGGCCTACGACGTGCGCTACACCTGGCAGGGCCGCGAGTACGTGACCCGCATGGACCACGATCCGGGCCGCTACGTGCAGCTCGGCCGCGACGTGAACGCCGACGGAACGCCGTTCGCCCTGGTGCAGCGCTAGGTTCGTCGCTGCCGCAAAAGCCCGGGGCCCCCGCTCCGGGCTTTTGCTTTTTTCCCTCATTGGCTCGGCCAATCGGCCGGATCGATACAATCAATTGGACGCATGCTGCGGCCCGGGGCTAGTCTGGGGAGCAGCGAGCAGGCGTTCGTCCTGCTCCGGCGTTTACCGTTTGTCCGTTCCCCCAAGGAGGCTCCAATGAAAGCGCTCAAAGGCACGAAGACCCACGACAACCTCAAGGCCGCCTTCGCCGGCGAATCCCAGGCCAACCGCCGCTACCTGTATTTCGCCAACAAGGCGGACGTGGAAGGCCAGAACGACGTCGCCGCCCTCTTCCGCTCCACCGCCGAGGGCGAGACGGGCCACGCGCACGGCCACCTCGATTACCTCGCGGTCGTGGGCGATCCCGCCACCGACCTTCCCATCGGCAGCTCGCGCGACAACCTCAAGGCCGCGGTCGCCGGCGAGACGCACGAGTACACCGACATGTACCCCGGCATGGCCAAGGCCGCGCGCGGCGAAGGCTTCGACGAGATCGCCGACTGGTTCGAGACGCTCGCCAAGGCCGAGCGCTCGCATGCGAACCGTTTCCAGAAGGCGCTGGATGCGCTGACGGACTAAAGAAAGGCGCAAGGCACAAGGCGCAAGGCGCAAGAAAAGCCGCGGGGCCGCATGCGTAGTGATTGACGCGGTGATGGCGAGACCAAGACCCTCGCGTTCACGCCGCTCTTCTTGCGCCTTGTGCCTTGCGCCTCTCTTTGCCTTGCGCCCTTTACCCATGACCACTCGCGAAGGCAGTCTCGAAGCCCCTACCCGCCACCCGATCGACTGGAAGAATCCCGAGTATTACGACGAAGCGAAGATCGTCGCCGAGGCCGGGCGCATCTTCGAGATCTGTCACGGCTGCCGCCGTTGCGTGAGCCTCTGCAACACCTTTCCGCTACTCTTCGACAAGATCGACGGGACGAGCGGCGGAGAGCTCGCGGAGGTGCCGAAGGAAGCGTACTGGGACGTGGTGGACCAGTGCTATCTCTGCGATCTCTGCTACATGGTGAAGTGTCCGTACGTTCCGCCCCATCCGTGGAACGTGGACTTTCCGCACCTCATGCTTCGCGCCAAGGCGTTCCAGTTCAGGGAAGGCCGGATGAAGCATCCGGTGCGCGACCGCATGCTCTCCTCCACGGACCGCAACGGCAAGCTCGCCACGATCCCCGTGGTCGTGCAGGCAGTGAACGCGGCCGCCAGGTCGCCGGCGCTGCGCAGCGTGGGCGAGAAAGTGGCCGGCGTCGCGAAGGACGCCTGGGTTCCCAGCTACACCACGAAGAAATTCCGCTCGCACGCGCCGAAGAGCCGCGACTTCCCGGTGCGCGACGGCGAGCGTACGCCCGGCAAGGTCGCGATCTTCTCGACCTGCTACGTGAACTACAACGAGCCGGGCATCGGCCACGATCTCGTCAGGATCCTCGAGCACAACGAGATCCCGTACGTCCTCGCGGAGAAGGAGAACTGCTGCGGGATGCCCAAGCTCGAGCAGGGTGACCTCGATGCGGTGGAGAGACTCATGCGGGGCAACATCGGCCAGCTCGCGCCCCTCGCGCGCGCGGGCTACGCGATCGTGACGCCCGTGCCCTCGTGCACGCTCATGTTCAAGCAGGAGCTGCCGCTCATGTTCCCGGAGGACGAGGAGCTCATCGCGGTGCGCGACGCGATGTTCGACCCTTTCGAGTACCTCATGGCGCGGCGCCGCGATGGGCTGCTCAAGACCGAGTTCGCGAAGCCGCTCGGCAAGGTCGCCTATCACGTGCCCTGCCACACGCGCGTGCAGAAGATCGGACTGCGCACGAAGGAAGCGCTGGAGGCCGTGCCGGGCACCGAGGTCACGACGATCGAACGCTGCTCGGGACACGCGGGCACGTGGGGCGTGAAGAAGGAATTCCACGAGACCGCGCTCAAGATCGGCCGGCCCGTCGTGCGGCAGATCGCCGACGCGGCACCCGACTATTTCTCCTCCGACTGCATGCTCGCCGGGCACCACCTCGACGAGGGCCTCGTGCGGGCCGAGGGCCGCGGCCGCGCGCAACTGCACCACCCGATCACGCTTTTCAGGATCGCCTACGGACTGCCGGACTGATGGACAAGATCTCGAAAGACTCGCTGATGACGCTCGAGGCGTACGCCAAATCGCGCAAGGACTTCCGCGCGAAGGTGATCGCGCACAAGAAGAACCGCACCGTGCACCTGGGCGAGCACGTGACGCTCATCTTCGAGGACGAGCTCACCATCCGCTACCAGGTGCAGGAGATGCTGCGCGTCGAGCGCATCTTCGAGGAGGATGGCATCCAGGGCGAGCTCGACGCCTACAACCCGCTCATCCCCGACGGCCGCAACTTCAAGGCCACGATGATGATCGAGTACGAGGACGAGAAGGAGCGGCGTGCGGCGCTCGCGCTGCTGAAGGGCGTCGAGGAGAAGACCTGGGTGCGCGTCGAAGGCTGCGCGCCCGTCTACGCGATCGCCGACGAGGACCTCGATCGCGAGACCGAGGAGAAGACCTCCTCGGTCCACTTCCTGCGCTTCGAGCTCAGCGACGAGATGGCCGAGGCGCTCAAGTACGGCATGACGCTCTCCATCGGCGTCGACCATCCGCACTACAGCGCCAGGGTGGATCCCGTTCCTGCGGAAGTGCGGGCAGCGCTGGTGCGCGACCTTCGCTAGCGAAAATCGGGACGTACCCCATTTCCCGTCTGGCGGAACAGCGTCCCTGCATGCGGGAAATCGGGACGTACCCCATTTCCCGTCTGGCGGAACAGCATCCCGGTATGCGGGAAATGGGGTACGTCCCGGTTTTCAGGCGGCCTTCGCCATCTTGAGGCACGGCATGCGGATCGCCTGGATCGCCGCGGCGAGCGTCTCCACCGCGAGCGGCCGATCGAAGCTGGTCCGCCACGCGAGCGCCACCTTGCGCGAGGGCACGGGTGACGAGAACGGCACCACCTTGAGGAGCTTCGAGGCGTAACGGGCGCCGCTGAGCGCGCTCGCGGGCAGCACGCTCACGCCCAGCCCGGAGGCCACCATGTTGCGGATGGTCTCGAGCGAGCTGCCGGCGCGTCCCTCGGGGAGCGCGGTATTCGCCTGGCCGGGGCACGCTTCCAGCACCTGGTCGCGGAAGCAGTGGCCGTTGTTGAGCACCAGCAGGTTCTCGTCCGCGAGCTCCGAGGGCTTGAGCGCCTTGCGCGCCTCCCAGCGATGGCCCTCGGGAACCACCACGCTGAACGGTTCCTCGTACACGACCTGGGTCTTCACCCCCGGGATGGCAAAGGGCAATGCGATGATCGCGACGTCGAGCTCGCCTTCGCGCAGCATCGGCGCCAGGTTGCCGGTGAGGTTCTCCTCGATGACGAGCGGCATGCCGGGCGCGCGCTTGCGCAGGATGGGAACCAGCTCCGGCAGGAGGTAGGGCCCGATGGTGGGAATCACGCCCAGCCGCAGCGCGCCGGCGAGCTGGTCCTGCGAGCCGCGGGCGAGATGCTGGATCTTGCCCACCTCGTCCAGCACGCGGCGCGCCTGCTCGACGATCTGCTGGCCGCGCGCGGTGACGAGCACCTCGTTCTTGTTGCGCTCGAAGAGCTTCACGCCCAGCTCGTCCTCGAGCTTGGCGAGCGCGAGGGAAAGCGTGGGCTGCGTCACGAAGCACTTCTGCGCCGCGCGGCCGAAATGCCGCTCCTGGGCGAGGGCCACGACGTAGCGCAGCTCGGTGAGGGTCATGGGGAGTCCAATTGGCCGATCCAATCGAAATTATAACCACAATCAATTGGACCAACCAATCGACCAGGCCTACAGTGTGGGTGTCACCCAATTGAACCCCCACGGAGAAACCCATGTTGCCGAACAACGAAGGCAAGCGAGTCCCCGAAGTCACCTTCCGCACGCGTGCCGACGGCCAGTGGAAGAACGTCACCACCGCCGAGATCTTCGCCGGCCGCACGGTCGTCGTGTTCGCCCTCCCCGGCGCCTACACGCCCACCTGCTCCACGACGCACCTGCCGCGCTACAACGAGCTCGCACCCGTGCTGCGCGCGAACGGCGTCGACGAGATCGTCTGCCTGTCCGTGAACGACGCATTCGTGATGAGCGAATGGCAGAAGGACCAGAACGCGCCCAACGTGCGCTTCATCCCCGACGGCAATGGGGAATTCACGGCGGCCCTCGGCATGCTCGTCGACAAGTCGAACCTCGGCTTCGGCAAGCGCTCGTGGCGCTATTCGATGCTGGTACGCGACGGGGTCATCGAGAAGCAGTTCATCGAGCCCGAGAAGGAAGGCGACCCGTTCGAGGTCTCCGATGCGGACACGATGCTCGCGTACATCGCGCCGCGCGCGCGTGCCCCCGAGCCGGTCGCGATCCTCTCGCGGCCCGGATGCCCGCACTGCGCCCGCGCCAAGAAGCTGCTCGAGGACCGCGGCATCGCGTATGAAGACGTCTCGCTCGGCAAGAACATCACGTTCTCGACCGTGCGCGCCATCTCCGGCCGCGGCACCGTGCCCCAGGTGTTCATCGGCGGCCAGCACATCGGCGGCGCCGACGAGCTCGAGAAGTACTTCACCGCGCGCGAACGCCGCGCCGCGTAAGGAAACCACCAAAACCGGGACGTACCCATTTTCTGCCCCGCGGAAAATCGGGTCCGTCCCGATTTTCCGCGGGGAGGAACGGGGGAGCGCTATGAGGAACAGTGTGAGAGTCGATGTGGCGGTGATCGGTGCGGGAACGGCGGGCCTCGCGGCCTGGCGCGCGGCGCGGGCGGCGGGTGCGAGCGCGGTGATCGTGGAAGGTGGTCCCTACGGCACGACGTGCGCGCGCGTGGGATGCATGCCGTCCAAGCTGCTGATCGCGGCGGCGGAAGCGGCGCATGCGATCGCGCGCGCGCCGGGTTTCGGCGTGCATGTCGATGCGCCGGTGAGCGTCGATGGCCGTGAAGTGATGGCGCGCGTGCGGCGCGAGCGCGACCGCTTCGTGGGCTTCGTGCTCGACGGCATCGAGAAGATTCCCGCCGCCGAGCGCATCACGGGCTTCGCGCGCTTCGTCGACCGCAACACGCTCGAAGTCGAAGGCGGCCCGCGCATCTTCGCGCGCAGCATCGTGATCGCCACGGGCTCGCGTCCGTCGGTCCCGCCGATGCTGCAGGGGCTGGGCGATCGCCTGGTCGTGAACGACGATGTCTTCTCCTGGGACGACCTGCCGAAGTCGGTCGCGGTGTTCGGCCCGGGCGTGATCGGGCTCGAGCTGGGGCAGGCGCTGGCCCGCCTCGGCGTGCGCGTCGTGGTGCTGGGACGCGGCGGACGCCTCGGACCGATCACCGATCCCGTGGTGCAACGGGCCGCACGCAAGGCGTTCTCGGCCGAGCTCCTCCTCGATCCGGATGCGCATGTCTCGCGCGTCGAACGCGACGGCGACCAGGTCATCGTCGACTACGTGGGACCCGCGGGCGAGCCCCGCAGCGAGCGCTTCGATTTCGTGCTCGCGGCGACCGGACGCGCGCCCAACGTCGATCGCCTCGGCCTCGAAATGGCGGGACTCCAGCGCGACGCGCGGGGCGTGCCTCTCTTCGATCCCTCCACGCTGCAAGCGGGGGACAGCAGCGTCTTCATCGCCGGCGACGCCGCGAACGACGTGCCGCTCCTGCACGAAGCCGCGGACGAAGGCCGCATCGCCGGCGAGAACGCCGCGCGCTTCCCGCAGGTGAAGGCCGCGCTGCGCCGCGCGCGCCTCGGTGTCGTGTTCACGGATCCGCAGATCGCGATCGTGGGCCGCGGCTTCGCATCGCTTCCGCCGCACGCCGTGGCCGGCGAAGTGTCGTTCGAGGACCAGGGCCGCGCGCGCGTGATGCTGCGCAATCGCGGCCACCTGCGGGTCTACGCGAGCGCGGAGACCGGCCGCTTCCTCGGCGCAGAGATGGTCGGCCCCGACGCCGAGCACATCGGCCACCTGCTCGCGTGGGCGCTGCAGGCGAACATGACGATCGCGCAGATGCTCGACATGCCGTTCTACCACCCGGTGGTGGAGGAAGGGCTGCGCACCGCATTGCGCGACGCCGACGCGCGCGTCCGCGAAGCGCAGCAGCCGCGGATCGCCGCGGTTGCCTGATGATGCACGTCGCCCCCGCGAAGGCGGGGGCCCCGTTCAGATCAGCGAAGCGAACCGCGCAGCGAACTCGGCGAGGTTGTCGGTGAAGAGCCCATCGACGCCGGCATCGAGAAGCGCCTGCGCGGTGTCGATCTCGTTCACGGTGTAGAGCATCACGCGATAGCCGCGTGCATGCAGGCGCTCGACGTCCCGGGCGTCGAAGTGGCGATGATTGGTGTGCAGCGACACGGCCTCGAGCGCTGCCAGGCGGTCCCAGTCCGCATCGGTGAATTCGCTCGCGAGCCAGCCGCGCGGGATCTCGGGTGCGGCCTCGCGCGCCGCCATCAGCGCCTCGAACGAAAAGGACGAAAACAGCGGGGATACCGGCGCGCCGCGAAAGAATTCGCGCGCGAGCGTGGCGACGCGCCGGCCCGTCGCGGCGTCGAAGCCGGGGGTGGGCTTGATCTCGATGTGCGCCATGGTCTCGCGCGAGCGCAGCAGCCGGCAGGCATCCTGGAACGAGGCGAGCGGCTCGCCCTGGAATTGCGGCGAGTGCCAGCCGCCGGCGTCGAGCCCTTGCAGCTCCGCCCACGCGAGGTCCGCCGCGCGCCCCTGCCCATTGGTGGTGCGCTCGAGCCTCTCGTCGTGCAGCAGGATCGCCACGCCATCGCGCGACAGCTTCACGTCGAACTCGTGCGCGCGATAGCCGAGCTCCTGCCCGAGGCGGATCGCGGCGAGCGTATTCTCGGGTGCCAGCGCGCCACCACCGCGATGCGCCACCAGGCGGGGATAAGGCCAATCGTTCATCAGGTGGTTTCCAGGTACGCGTGGCTCGCCGTCACCAGCAGCCAGATCGCAGCGCACGCATAGAGTGCCGCGATCACGTCATCGGCCATCACGCCGAGCCCGCCGGGCACGCGCTTCTCGACCTGGCGGATGGGAAACGGCTTCCAGATATCGAAGAGCCTGAAGAGGCCGAACGCGACGGCGAGCATGAGCGGGCTCTTGTTCGCGTAGAGCGCGACCGGCAGGAAGGCCGCGATCTCGTCGATCACGATCGAGCCATGGTCCTCGACGCCCAGGTCGCGCGCGGTAACGCCAGAGGCCCAGACGCCGATCGCGAAGAGCGGCACCGCGAGCAGGCCCACGATCCAGGGCGCGATCACCTGCGAGAGTGCCACGAAGATCGCGAGTGCCGCGAGCGTGCCGAAGGTGCCCGGCGCCCGCGGCGCGAGCCCGCTGCCGAAGCCGAGTGCGACGAAGTGCGCCGGGTGCGACAGCAGGAAACGCGCGTCAGGCGTCCGTGAAGTGGTCGTATCCGCGGCCATCGATCTTCACGGGCTTGCCGTCGATCCCGAGCAGGCTCACGCCCTTGCCGCGCTTGATCTGGCCGATGCGCGTGAGCGGGATGCCGAGCATGTCCACCAGGTCCTCGATGCTCTCGCGCGAATTGGGCGGGGCGGTAAAGCACAGCTCGTAATCGTCGCCGCCCGCGATGATCGCGTTGCGTCCCGCCTCGCTCGCGAAATGCTTGGCCCCGATCGCGGAGACGGGCATCTTGTCCAGCTCCACCGTGGCGCCCACGCCCGAGAGGCGGCAGATGTGGCCGAGATCGGCCAGCACGCCGTCCGAGACATCGATCGCGGCCGTGGCGAGACCGCGCAGCGCCTGGCCGAGCGCTACGCGCGGCGTGGGCTCGTAGAGACGCATCACGGCCTCGTGGTAATCGGACTCCGTCAGCACCAGCTTGCCGTGGCGGTGAGCCACCGCGAGCGCCGCATCGCCGATGTTGCCCGAGACCCACACGTCGCTGCCGACCTTGGCCCCGTTGCGGCGCAACGCGGCGCCGGCGGGTACCTCGCCCATGATCGTCACCGTGAGGGTAAGCGGGCCGCGGGTGGTGTCGCCGCCGACGAGCGAGACGTTGTACTCCTGCGCCAGGTCGAAGAACCCCTTCGCGAAGGCCGCGAGCCACGCATGGTCGACCGACGGCAGCGTGAGCGCCAGCATCGCCCAGTACGGCATGGCACCCATGGCCGCGATGTCCGAGAGGTTCACCGCGAGCGCCTTGTGCCCCAGGTTCTCGGGATCCACGTCGGGGAAGAAGTGCGTGCCCGAGACCATCGTGTCGGTCGAGACGGCGAGGTCCATGCCGTTGGTGACATCGACGAGCGCGCAATCGTCGCCCACGCCGAGCACGGCGTTGGCCGCCGGGCGCATGAAATGGCGCGCGATGAGGTCGAATTCGGGAGAGCCGCCGATGCTGCTGTTATGGGTCATGTCGCTTCTGCCTCGTTTTCGATGTCGTGCGCGGCTCGGCCACCTCGTCCGGGCGCACCGCCGCCGCGAGCTTGTCCAGCACGCCGTTCACGTATTTGTGGCCATCGGTGCCGCCGAAGCGCTTGCCGAGCTCGATCGCCTCGTTGATGGTGACGCGGTAGGGGATCTCGGGGCTGTGCACCAGCTCCCAGGCCGCGAGCATGAGGATCGAGCGCTCGATGGGGCTCACCTCGTCCCACTTGCGGTCCACGAAGGGCTCGATGCGCGCCCGCAGCGCTTCCGCATCCCCGATGGTGCCGCGCAGCTCCGCCGCGAGGAAATCCGAATCGGCGGCATTGAAGTCGTCCAGCTCGGACAGGTTCTTCAGCACCTGGGCAGCGCTGTTGCCGGTGTAGATCCACTGGTAGATGCCCTGCATCGCGAACTCGCGCGACCGGCGCCGCGGCGAGGCCTTCATCCGGCCACCGCGCGCAGCGTGTTCGCCATCTCGATCGCGACACGCGCCGCCTCGGCGCCCTTCACCGGGGCGCGCTCCTGCGCCTGCGCGTCGTTGTCGGTGGTGAGGACCGCGTTGGCGACGGGAATGCCGCTCTCGAGCTGCACGTCGAGGATGCCGCGCGCGCTCTCGTTGGACACCACCTCGAAGTGATAGGTCTCGCCGCGGATCACGGCGCCCAGCGCGATCAGCGCGTCGTAGCGCCGGCCGCCGAAGCCGCGGCGCTCGAGCGCCATGGTCTGGAGCACGATGGGAATCTCGAGCGCGCCGGGCACGCTCACGACATCGATGTCGCGCGTGTCCACGCCGAGGTCCACGAGCTCCTTGTCGCACGCGGTGAGCAACGCGCGCACGACCGGCTCGTTGAAGCGGCTCCAGACGATGCCGATGCGCAGGCCCGTGCCGCGCAGGCTCGGCGTGGCGACCGTCATACCGCCTTCACCGCGATGACGTCGCCGGGCGAGACGTACTCCACCACCTCGAGGCCGAAGCCGGACATGCTCGGGATGCGCTTCGGACGCGCGAGCACGCGCATCTTGCCCACGCCGAGGTCGCGCAGGATCTGCGCGCCGATGCCGTGCAGGCGCGGGTCCCAGGTGCGCGTCGCGCGCTTCGCGCGCGAGCCGTCGAGCCGCTCGAGGATCTCCGCGCTCGACTCGTGCCCGCGCAGCAGCACGATCACGCCTTCCTTGTGATGGGCCACGAGGCGCATCGCGTCCTGGACCGAATACGCATGGCGGGCGACATCGAAATCGAACAGGTCGAGCGACACGAACGGCTCGTGCACGCGCACGAGGATCGGCCGCTCGGGCGCGGGATCGCCGCGCACCAGCGCGTAATGCACCTCGTCGCCGGTCTTGTCGTGGTAGATGCAGAGGCGGAAGGGCCCGTACGGTGTCGCGATCACGCGCTCGGCGACGCGCTCGACGAGGCGCTCGTTCTGGCTGCGGTAATGGATGAGGTCGGAGATGGTGCCGAGCTTGAGTCCGTGGCGCTGCGCGAACGCGGTGAGCTCGGGCATGCGCGCCATCGAGCCATCGGGATTCATGATCTCGCAGATGGCGGCCGCAGGCGTGAGGCCCGCCAGCTCCGCGAGATCGCATCCGGCCTCGGTATGACCCGCGCGCACCAGCACGCCGCCGTTCTGCGCCATCACCGGGAAGATGTGCCCCGGCTGCACGATGTCGTCGGGCTTCGCGTGCTTTGCCGTCGCCGCACGGATGGTGCGCGCGCGATCGGCGGCCGAGATGCCGGTCGTGACACCGCTTGCCGCTTCGATCGAAACGGTGAATGCGGTTCCCAGCGGTGCGCGGTTGTCGCTCACCATCAACGGCAGGTTGAGCTGGCGGCAGCGCTCCTCGGTCAGCGTGAGGCAGACGAGGCCGCGCGCGTGCGTCGCCATGAAGTTGATCGTCTCGGGGGTCACGAAGTCCGCCGCCATGACGAGGTCGCCCTCGTTCTCGCGATCCTCGGCATCGGCGAGCACGACCATGCGGCCGAGGCGGATGTCGTCGATGAGTTCCTGCGTGGAGTTGGTGCTCATGGGGGAACCTCGATGCAAGGGCATTATTTTGCCCGATTTCGCTCCGCCGGCAGGGCAGGTTGCGCTCCCGCAGCGCTTACGCCATATTCGTGGAGCCCCGCCGCACGACAAACTCCATTGCGCAACATCCTCACACGCCTTGCCCTTTTCCTCGCGCTCATTGCGCCCGCGGTGGCGAGCGCGCAGGCGCGCACCGTGCTCTGGTACGAGACGATCCCCGCGTCGGGGCCGGCAACCAGCCGCCTCTTCCAGCCCGAAACGGACACGTTCCAGCTTAGTGTCGGAACCACCTCACAGTTCACGCTCGATGTGAACCCGAACGCCTTCCTCACGCCGGATTTCGCTCGTGTCGATCTGGGCCCGGTGTCCGGACAGGCTTTCAGCCTGGGACCCGCGGAGGTGGCACAGAACTACTTCGGCTTCGGCAGCCTGGTCCGGCCCTACCTCAACGCGTTTGTGGGCGGCCTTTCCTGTTCCGTGGATAGCGGAAGATTCGTCGTGCTCGACCTCGGGTACGACGTCGACAGCATCTCCCGCTTCGCCGCGGACTTCGAGGAGCACTGCAGCGACGGTAGCGTCACTTATGGCGAGGCACGCCTCAACTCGGCCGTACCGCTCACGATGGACAAGCCGCTGGATGCTGCCGTGCCCGACGCGTTCGCCCTCGTCCCGCGCAGGGACGTGGGTCCGAGTGCGCTGGTGACCTCCAGCAGCACCACGATCTACGGCATCCGCGCCGCGAGTCCGATCGACGTCGCCGGCGGGGAATACAGTGTCAATGGCGGCCCCTACACGGCGGCGCCGGGCACCGTCCTGAACCGCGACCACGTCACCGTCCGCGCCGCCGCACCGGCCCAATTCGGCGCCACCTCCAGGGCCACGCTCACGGTCGGCGGCGTGTCGGCGGCTTTCGACGTCACCACGTACACCCCCGGCATCCCGTTCACGGCCTTCTCGGTGGAGCAGGAAGCCTCGACGCCGACGGGTCCCGCAACGCGCATCGAGGGCCGCCCGCCCGAGTGGAACATCACCACCACTTCCGGTTCCAGCCACGTCGATGTCAACGCCACGGGACCCACGAATACGTCGCTTATCTTCAGGATGGAGAACGCGGGGGGCCAGCCGCTGGTTGCGGGCGCTTATGAAAATGCCGCGTGGACGGGAACCGACGTGTCACCGCAGCTGCTGATATCGCTTGCGGGCTGCGAACCGCTCAACGGACGCTTCGTGATCCACGAGATCGAAGGGGCACCGAGCGGCAGCGTCTCACGCCTCGCGGCATCGCTCGCGCAATGGTGCACGTCCGGGCCGCCGGTGTTCGCGGAGCTGCGCATCAACTCGACCATGCCGCTCGCTTCGATGGTCGCGGCGCCCGTGTCGACGCCGTACCCGTTCGCACTGTCCGCCGCATCGCCCGTGGCGGCGGGGTCGCTGGTGAGGTCCAACCTGATCACCATAGACGGCGTGAACCAGGCCGTGCCCATCTCGATCGCGGGCGGTGAATACAGCCTCAATGGCGGCGCATTCACCAGCCTGCCTGGCGTGGCGCACTTGCACGACGAGATTCAAGTGCAGCTGACGGCTTCGCGCGTGCCGGGCGTAGCGACGAGTGCCACGTTGTCCGCAGGTGGCCAGTCGGCAACGCTGTCGGTGACCACCTACCGGGCCGGCATGTCGCTCAGCGGCCTGTATCTCCAGGGCGATTTCAGCGACGCCGGGTTTGTCGAGACAGGACTTTTCCTTGCGCCGCCAAACCGCGTCGCGGCGGCCACCAGAATCGCGGATGGTCTCCTGGTGTCGGCCACGAGCCTGGGGCACGATAACTTGCTTGCGCGACTGCGTGCACCCGGGGGCGCGCCGCTCAACGTGGGCACCTATGAGGGCGCCACGCGCGTGGGCTCCGCAACCGAGCCGGTCCTCGACGTGTTTGAAGTTACCGCCGGTTGCAACAGGGTCGGACGGTTCGTGGTTCGCGAGGCGGTTTACGCCAGCGACGGAACACCGCAACGCTTCGCCGTCGACCTCGAGCAGCATTGCGAGCCGCCGACCACAGGACTACCGCGGTCCGCCGAGTTCCGCTTCAATTCGACCGTTCCTTTCAGCGCGTTGCTGGGCAACGAATGCACCGGCGCGGACCCCACCTGCGCGGTCGACCTCGCCACCCGGCAAGCCGCTTCGGGCTCACCGGTCCTCGGCGGTGAAATCACATTCACCGTGACGGTCACCAACGCCGGGCGCAATACCGCGCACTCCGTGGTCGTGACCGATACGCTGCCCGCTGGAAGCAGCTTCGTGCGCTCCTCGGCGGCCTGCTCGCAATCCGCCGGCACGGTCACGTGCAATGCCGGCGACCTCGCCAATGACGCCAGCGCCTCGTTCGATATCGTCGTACGCGCCGACGCCTTTGGTGCGATGGAAAACGTCGCCAATGCGACCGCGCTCGAGCCGGACGCGACGCCAACCACCAACTTGAGCTCCGCACAGGTCGCGATCGAACCGCCGCCGCGCGCCGTCAACATCTCCACGCGAGGCCGCGTCGGCGTGGGCGACGACGTGCTCATCGGCGGATTCATCATCGGCGGTGCCACGCCGAAGACCGTGGTCGTCACGGCGATCGGTCCCGCGCTCTTCGGTGCCGGCATCCCGAATGCGCTCGCGAATCCCACGCTCACGCTGGTGCGCTCGTCCGATGGGGCAGTGCTCGCGACGAACGATGACTGGGGCACGGCGACGAATGCCGCTGCGATCCGGCAGTCGGGCTTCGCGCCGGCGGACGTGCGCGAGGCCGCGATCATGATGACGCTGCCGCCGGGCGCTTATACGGCGATCGTCTCCGGCGCGGGCGGGCAGACCGGCGTGGGCATCGTCGCCGTCTACGAGGTCGATCATCCCGAAGTGCCGCTCGTGAACATCTCGACGCGCGGCAACGTGCTGACCGGCAACGACGTCATGATCGGGGGCTTCGTGATCCAGGGCGCCGGGCCGCGCACGGTCGTCGTGGCCGGTATCGGACCGTCGCTTGCCGGCGCCGGCATCCGCAATGCCCTCCCGAACCCGACGCTCATGCTCGTTCGTTCGTCCGATCAATCGGTGGTCGCCACGAACGACGACTGGGGCAGCGCGCCGAATGCACCGGATATCCAGGCTGCGGGCTTCGCACCGGCGGACGCGCGCGAGTCGGCGATCATGGTGACGCTGCCGCCCGGTGCCTATACCGCAGTGCTTTCCGATGCGGGCGGAATGACGGGCGTGGGCATCGTCGCGGTCTACAGCGTGCCGTAGGAAGGGGTTTTCGGCCGAATCGACCCCTTTGCAGGGGCGGAACATGACGTGGATCACATCCCGGCCGGGGGTTGGCACGGATAATGGATCGCTGATTCCCCACTCGCCTGCCATGATCCCCCGCGCATCCGCTGTACGAACCGTCCTTCTGTGCCTTGTCATGCTGGTGGCTGCGACACAAACGTTCGCGCAGTCCACCCGCCTTTGGTTCCGGACCGTGCCGGCGGCCGGCGCACCCGTGGAACGCACGCTGGGCGCCCTCACGTTCGCGGCGCGCACGCCCGGCGATCTCCAGGTCAGCGGCCTCGATGCCGGCACGGGCGCTTCCGCATCGCTGCGCCTGGCGCCCGCCGCGGGCCAGGGCTTCGAGTTCGGCGCCGCCGAAGGTGCGCAGCCCTACTTCTTCCGCGCCAACAGTCCCGGCATCGAGTTCATCCCGCAGCTCGCCCTGGGCCCAACCCCGCCGGCGTGCACGCTGGCTTATGCGCGCTATGTCGTGATCGAGATGGCATTTGTGGTCGATGTCGGCGGCGTCAAGCTTTCCGCTTTCGCGGCGGATTTCGAAACCCGCTGCACGGATGGCTCGCGCAACTTCGGTGAGTTGCGCTTCAATTCGATCGCGCCGCTCACGAGCGAGAAGCCGCTGCACAGCAAGACCCCCGATGCATTCGCGTTCCTGCCGAGAACGGATGCAATCCCGGGCGCGCTCGTGGTTTCGAACACCACGACGCTCTACGGCATGAACGACGCGGCGCCGATCTCCATCGTGGGCGGCGAATACAGCCTGAACGGCGGCACCTACACCGCCGTGGCGGGCCTTGCCTCGAATGGCGATCGCGTTTCGGTGCGCACCGCGGCGCCGGGCGTCATTTCGAAGACGGCGACCGCGACGCTCACCGTGAGCGGCGTGTCCGCAACTTTCAATGTCACCACGTTCACGCCGCTCGCCCCCTTCACGGCGCTCACGCTAAAGGCCGATCCGCCACCGGGCTCGTCGGTGCCCTTCACGTTCGATGCACGGTCGCCGGACTGGATCATCACCGCCAGCCAGGCCCAGCCGGGGGTCGTGAACGTGCAA
>DATMJE010000307.1:0-4219 GCA_035553995.1 Usitatibacter sp.
GGCTTGTAGGTGAGGTTCGGGCTCTTCGTGTCGAGGACCGAGTAGTCGTTGCCGCGCCGCAGCTCGAGCGTCACTTCGCCGGTCACCGCCTTGGCCACCCAGCGCTGCGCGGTCTCGCGCAGCATCATCGCCTGCGGATCGAACCAGCGCCCCTGGTACAGCAGACGCCCCAGGCGGCGGCCGTGGTTGCGGTACTGCTCGATGGTGTCCTCGTTGTGGATGCCGGTCACCAGCCGCTCGTAGGCGATATGCAGCAGCGCCATGCCGGGCGCCTCGTAGATGCCGCGGCTCTTGGCCTCGATGATGCGGTTCTCGATCTGGTCCGACATGCCGAGGCCGTGCCGCCCGCCGATGGCGTTGGCCTCCTGGAAAAGCGCCACCGCGTCGCTGAACGACTGGCCGTTGAGCGACACCGGCTGGCCCTCGTCGAATGCGACGGTCACGGTCTCGGGCCGCACCGCCACGTCCTCGCGCCAGAAGGCCACGCCCATGATCGGGTTCACGATGCGGATGCCGCGATCGAGGAATTCGAGGTCCTTCGCCTCGTGCGTGGCGCCGAGGATGTTCGAGTCCGTCGAGTACGCCTTCTCGGCGCTCATCTTGTAGTCGAAGCCGTGCGCGACGAGATACTCGCTCATCTCCTTGCGCCCGCCCAGCTCGTCGATGAAGCGCTGGTCGAGCCATGGCTTGTAGATGCGCAGGCTCGGGTTGGCGAGGAGCCCGTAGCGATAGAAGCGCTCGATGTCGTTGCCCTTGAAGGTGCTGCCGTCGCCCCAGATGTGGACGTCGTCGTCCTTCATCGCGACGACGAGCATCGTGCCGGTGACCGCGCGGCCGAGCGGGGTGGTGTTGAAGTAGGTGATGCCCGCGGTGGAGATGTGGAAGGCGCCGCACTGGATCGCGGCGATGCCCTCGGCCACGAGCTGCGGGCGGCATTCCACCAGCACGGCCTTCTCCGCGCCGTATTGCCGCGCCTTGCGCGGGATCTCCTCGTAGTCGGATTCGTCGGGCTGGCCGAGGTTGGCCGTGTACGCGTACGGGATGGCACCGTTCTGGCGCATCCACGTGAGCGCCGCGCTGGTGTCGAGTCCGCCCGAGAACGCGATGCCGACCTTCTCGCCGGCGGGCAGGGATTGCAGGATCGTGGCCAAGGGATTCGGGCCTCGCGGGGAAACCGGCAATTTTACGTGAGGAAGGGCGCGCCGACCCGCGCGTTAGAATCGAAGACCGGATTCCATGTCCCTTCCGAGCGGAGCCAGCATCGATGCCCTCATTCGATATCGTCTGTGAGCCCAACGCCGTCGAGGTGAAGAACGCCCTCGAGCAGGCCAACAAGGAGATCTCCAACCGCTTCGACTTCAAGGGAAGCGACGCGCGCGTGGAGCAGAAGGAGCTCGAGCTCACCGCCTTCGCCGACAGCGACTTCAAGCTCGGCCAGGTGCGCGACGTGCTGATGGCGAAATTCGCCAAGCGCGGCGTCGATGCGCGCTTCCTCAAGCTCGAGGAGCCGGAGAAGATCGGCGGCGACAAGGTGAAGCAGAAGATGACCGTGAAGAGCGGCGTCGACCAGGAGCTCGCCAAGCGCATCGTGAAGATGCTGAAGGACTCGAAGATGAAGGTGACCGCCTCCATCCAGGGCGATGCCGTGCGCGTGAGCGGTGCCAAGAAGGACAACCTGCAGGAGGCGATCCAGCTCGTGCGTGCCGGCGTGACCGACGTGCCGCTGTCCTACCAGAACTTCCGCGATTGACCGCTCACAGCCCGCCGCCCCAGCGGTGCTGCCAGGCGATGCCGACCAGGTCGAAGCTGTTGCCGGTGCGGTCCGAGAAGCCGCTGCTCGCATAGAGCTTGATCGAGTTCAGCCGGTCGATCGGGATGGCGAAGGTGGCGCCGCCGCGCCAGTTCTGCTGCAGGTCCGCCTTGAGGATGCCGTTCAACGTCGTCCGGCCCCCTGCGAAGTACGTGGCGTCCACGGAAAGCCAGCTGCCGCCCGCGAAGCCATAGATGCCATGCGCCTGCGCCGAGTAGAGCGGATCCTGCTCGCGGCGGTTGCCGCCGAAGAAGTCCTCGTTGACGGTGTAGAAGGTGGCGGCCGCGGCGAGCTCGAGCGTCCAGGGTCCCGTGGTCTTCGAGATGCCGACCTCGGGCTTGAACGACCAGCGGTTCGTGCCGATGTTCACCAGCCGGCTCTCGTCGTACTGGCTCCACGGCGCCGACACGCGCAGGCTCGCGCCGATCACCACATCCTGTTGCCAGGTGCGGAATTCGCTGAGGCCCATCGCGGGCGCGCCGTAGAAATTCCAGGTGAGGCGCACGGCCGGATTGGCGAAGCCGTTCACGGTTCGCTCCACCGGGTCGCCCTGGAAGACGGCCCTTCCGGAAAGCCATGTGTAGGGCGCCACGACGTCGATCGTGGCCGCGCTGCCGGCGAGAGCGAAGACCCTCGCATAGGCCAGCACCGCGTTGGAGGTCCGCAGGTGCGCGTCGGTGAGATCGAGCGCCGTGTCGAACTGGAGCGCGCCGCGCGTAGAGGCGTACCCCGCAATGAGGAAATTCACGCCGACCGGTGCGTTGCTGTAGGTGCGCGGCTCGATCTCCTGCGCCGCCGAATGGCGTGCGAGGCCGAGGCTGGCGAGCGCGATGAAAGCGGCCCCGGCCAGCAGTCTTGCATTCATGGATCGGGATGGTACCGCGCCCGGCCTGCGGCGCAGACATCGTCACTTCCGCAGGTTCTCGATCCAGCGGGTATAGAGCCGGCTTGCCGTGCTGCTCAGCGCCGGCAGGTTCTTCGGGATGTCGCTGCGGATGCTGAGGGCATCCTGGACGGCGGGGCTCTTGCCGTAGGCCTCGTCGATGTCGGTGATGCCGACGGTGCACCAGGTGTCGATCATCTCCGCCGTGACCTCGACATGGCACTGCATGCCGAGATGCCGGCCGTCGACCACGTACGCCTGGTTGATGCAATGCTGGCCGGTGAGGATGCGCTCGCCGCCGGGCGGGATGGAGAACGTGTCCTGGTGCCACTGGAAGGTGGTGAAGCCGCGCGAGCCGTCGCCGAACCAGCGCGCGGCCAGCGGCGACTCCTCGATCTTGACCGGCACCCAGCCGATTTCCTTCACCGGGTTCAGGCCGACCACGCCCCCGAGCGCCCGCGAAAGCATCTGGCCGCCGAGGCAATGGCCGATGACCGGCACGCCTTCGGAGACGGCGCAGCGCATGAGATCGAGCACCGGGCGGGTCCACGCATACTCGTCGTTGGCGCTCATGGGGCCGCCCATGAACCCGAGCCCGGAGAAGTCCTCGCAGGATTCGGGTACCGGCTCGCCTTCGTCGAGGCGGATCAGGCGGAACAGCAGGCCGTGCTCGGCGAGGAACGTGGCAAAATGACCCGGTCCCTCGGTGCGCGCGTAACGGAAGATCGCAACGGGTTTCACGTCACTCCTCGATGAAGACTGCCACCGCCATTCTCGCCGCAATCGCGGCAAGCCTCGCCACCGCAACCCTTGCAACCGACGTCAACGTGATCGGCCTGTTTCCCGGCAAGGCGCTCGTCGTGATCGATCGCGGCGCACCGCGAATGCTCGCCGTAGGACAGCGAACGCCGGAAGGCGTTGTGCTCCTTTCGGCCGATTCCCGCGCGGCGGAGCTCGAGATCGACGGCCGGCGCGAGCGCCTCGAAATGGGGCGGCATTTCGAGACCTCTTCGGCGGCTTCCGGTCCCCAGCACGTGACGCTGGCGCCCGACGGACGCGGCCACTTCAGCGCCGAGGGCGCGATCAACGACGCCCACGTGCGCTTCCTCGTGGATACCGGCGCCACGTTCGTGACGCTCCCGGCCGCCGAGGCCGCGCGCCTCGGCATCGACGCGGAAAAGGGCCGGCCCGCGGTCTCGCAGACGGCCAACGGCAACGTGCTCGTGCGCCGCGTGACGCTCGACCGGGTGAAGGTGGGCGACATCACGCTCTACAACGTCGATGCGGTGGTCCAGGACGGTCCCGGGCTCGACATGACGCTCCTCGGGATGAGCTTCCTCAACCGCACCGAGATGCGCGCCGACGGCGCCAACCTCGTCCTCACCAAGCGCTATTGAAGACGGCGTGGTTCAGGCGATCGGCTGCGGCCCGGCGATGAGGGCGTACGCCGAGTGGTTGTGGATCGACTCGAAGTTCTCGCTCTCGACCACGTAGCGCTCGACGCGGCTGTCGCGGTTGAGCAGGGC